>MGLG01000059.1:15595-19266 GCA_001795975.1 Candidatus Yanofskybacteria bacterium RIFOXYD1_FULL_42_10 | reverse complement strand
GAGGCCGCCGCAGGAGCGGCCGAAGCGGGCTGAAGAAGGGCGGGGTTGTTTTGGAACTTAAAAGCGAAAAGATTCATATACTAACCAAGGGACGAAGCGAATTCCACATCTTATCCCCCGTTTCTCCTCTTGCCTCAATCCTAAGTTTTCTTACAATGGAAATACATGCTGAACAAAATATCCTCCGATAAACTCCCTCCCCAGAATATTGACGCAGAGAAATCTCTGCTTGGTTCCGTTTTGATTGACCGTGAATCAATCAACAAAGTTGCCGATTATTTAAAGCCAAGCGATTTTTATATCCGCGGACATCAAATCATTTATGACGCCGCCTTGTCTTTATTTGATAAACGGGAACCGATTGACCTTTTAAGCTTATCCAATAAATTGGAGGAAATGAAGCTTCTTGAAGAAGCCGGCGGCATCAGCTATATCACCTCTCTCACCGGCTCCGTTCCAAGCGCGGCTCACATCGCTTCTTATGCCAAAATAGTCCAAAGAAAGAAAATGCTCCGCGATATGATTGACGCCGCCAATTATATTTTGACTCTCGGTTATACCGAAGACGACGATGTGGACAATCTTTTGGACGAAGCTGAGAAAAAATTGTTTTCCGTTGCCCAAAAATCTCTCACCAAAAACTTTCTGCCTCTCGGCGCCTCGCTTGCCGAAGCGATAGAAAGAATAACCAATCAGGATGCCGGATTATTGAGGGGCCAAAAAACAAATTACGCCGCTTTGGATAATTTGCTCGGCGGATTTCAAAAATCTGATTTAATTGTTTTAGCGGCAAGGCCCTCGGTCGGTAAAACCGCTTTCGCAGTTAACTTGGCCCTAAAAGTGGCGAAACAAGGAGCGCCGGTTGGAATATTCAGCATGGAAATGTCAACCGATCAGGTGGTAGACCGTTTAATCGCCGCCGGTTCAGGCGTAAGTTTGTGGAAATTGAGAACCGGCAAACTTTCCCACAAAGACGAGAACGATGATTTTCTTAGAATCACCGATGCCTGCGATGAATTGCAAACCATTCCGATTTTTATTGACGATTCCCCTTCGCCAAACATCCTGCAAATGAGAGCGATGGCAAGGCGCCTGCAGGCGGAACACGGAAATTTGGGGCTTATAATCGTGGACTATCTTCAGTTGATGGCTTCGCGCAAATCCTACGACAGCCCCGTCCAGCAAGTTACCGAAATTTCGCGAGGTCTTAAATCATTGGCCAAAGAGCTTAATATTCCGATTTTGGCAATTTCCCAGCTCTCCCGCGCCGTTGAACAAAGAGAGGGCAACAAACCAAGATTGTCAGATTTGAGAGATTCCGGCTCCATAGAACAGGACGCCGATTTGGTAATGTTCATTCACCGGGAAGACAAAATAAACACCGCTAAAGCCAAAGAAGACAATAAGCTGAACATCGCCCAGCTGGTCATAGCCAAACACAGAAACGGTCCGACCGGAGAACTGGAATTCAGAATTGACCCTGACAGTTTGTTGTTCTGGGAAATAGATAAAAGCCATTCGGATGAGATGATGAATTTCTAATGAACCCCAAATTCAAAAACGCGGTAGATACATTCAGAAAATTGCCCGGCGTGGGCCCGCGCCAAGCGGCGCGTTTTGTCATGGCTCTTTTGGAAAAATCAGAAGCGGAACTCCAGGAATTCGGTCGGACTTTGCATAATTTAAAAAGAGATATTTCTTTCTGCTCGGTTTGTTTCAATATAAGCGAAAATCATAAATGCTCCGTGTGTTTAGACGCCAAACGCGACCCCGCCAAAATACTAATTTTGGAAAAAGTAACCGATTTGGATTCCATAGAAAGAACCGGATTATACAAAGGGTTTTATCATGTTCTCGGCGGAGCCATCAATCCCTTAGACGGTCTTACGCCGGAAACTTTAAAGTTTAAAGAACTTGAAAACAGAGTCAACAAGGAAATTGCCGGCGGAAAAACAATGGAATTGATTGTTGCAACCAATCCAACAGCTTCCGGAGAAACCACCGCACTTTATATAAACAATCTTTTTCAAAATAAAACGGGAGTAACGCTTACCCGCCTCGCCCGAGGCCTTGCCTCGGGCTCAAATCTTGAGTACGCCGACGAAATCACTCTCAAACATGCCTTGGAACATAGAAGATAATCGCTCCGCCTCCTTTTTTATCCCTCGCAAGCAGATGCAATCTTTTCGCTTTTCTCGCTCGCCCCAGCGTGGCTCGCTCAAGGATGAGGCTGTTCCAGCCCCCAATTCAGAAATTGGGGGTCTTCGCTCTTTTTGCTTCGCAAAAAACCATGCCCGCTTTCGACCTCAAAACCCGCTCAAAGACTCATCCGCTTGCTTGGATTTATTGTTTCTAGATAGCGTAGCCCCAGTCCCTCTTTCATCCGTTGCGGGGAATTTTTAAATATCCGAGATGACGAATAGCAAATTCCAATCTCCGCCTTGGCGAGACCCCGCAATATGCGGTGGCTGTTCGAGTCGTAAAATGAAATAACAATCTTTCTTAAGGTTGTTATTTCATGCGAGTTTTGGAATTTGCGTTAAATGAGAAGTCTAGATATTAAAATTCTAGACCGTAGGTCGGAGCGTAGTGGATTAAAGAGGGACTGAGGCGGAGCTTATTATAAAAAACAAAAACCACCGCTTAAGCGGTAATTTTAGTTATCTGAACTTTGGTAAACGGCTGGCGATGGCCTTTTTTCTTGCGCTGACGGGTTTTAGATTTATACCGAAAAACCATTTTTTTTTTGGCCTTCCCCTCTTCCACCACCTTGGCAAAAACCTTGGCGTTTTCAACGGTCGGCTTTCCCACTTTGACCTCGCCGCCCGCAACACCCGCAATCAGTAAAACCTCATCAAAAACAACCTCGCCCTCGGTCGGCGCTAATTTCTCAACAGTCAAAACATCGCTTTCGGCGACTTTATATTGTTTTCCTCCGGTTTTAATGACAGCAAACATAATTTGATAATGATACTCCGTTACTTGAATAATGTCAAAAAATCAGATTCTTTCTCCAATTTTATTTTAGCGAGCGAGGGGCAAAATGGAAATTCTTATTTTATCTAACGAAGAGCAAGATAGGAATTTATTCATATCTTGTCTGAGTGCTGATAAAAGCTCATTTACATTTTGCCCGAGCGAAGCTAAAAGGGGTGAATACTCCGCCGCTCTGCGGCGGTATCAAGAGGCGAAGCCTCCTCTTGATACCCCGCGGCAAGCCGCGGGGAGGATTTATTTCTTATTTGGATGTTTGATTAACGGCCAAAGCCCTAACTGCTTTTTCAAGAATTTGAACGCGCTTTTGAAGATTAAGAATATCATTTTCTTCAAAACGCTTCAGAATATCGTACACTTCATCCATTTGATAATCCAGCTTATCTACTTTCTTCTCCAAAGACCGAAATTCATCTTTGGTCACCATCTTTTTATCTATATCTTCAAGTTTTTTATCTACATCTTCAAATTTTTTATCCACATCTTCAAATTTTTTATCTACACCCTCAAACCCGCCTGCAACCATATTAGCAAGTTTGTCCAAAGTTATTCCATTGTTATTTTTCTTATTCATATAGTTATATTATCAAATTCAAATCTGTTTGCAATGCGAATCTCTTGAATATTATTCGTAGTACCGCCAACCAGATTTGAACTGGTGTTACATGGATGAGAAC
>MGLG01000059.1:14480-15549 GCA_001795975.1 Candidatus Yanofskybacteria bacterium RIFOXYD1_FULL_42_10 | reverse complement strand
TTGTCTGAGTGCTGATAAAAGTTCATTTACATTTTGTCCGAGCGAAGCTAAAAGGGTGAATGCACCGCCGCTCTGCGGCGGTATCAAGAGGCGAAGCCTCCTCTTGATACCCCGCGGCAAGCCGCGGGGAGGATTTATTTTTCCAACCATTTCCCGCTTTGTCTTACCAACAATTCTTTTTTTCTCTCGGGCTCGGCCATTATTTCTTCCACTATCTTTTCCATTCTCATTCCTTGCGAACCCTTGATTAAAATCAAGTCATTTTCTTTTGTTGTTTCAACAATTTTAGTTTTTGCTTCATCAGAAGTGTCAAACGAAAAAATATGCTCTTTCGGCATTTGATTGCCGGCCGAATCGGCAATAAACTTGGCTTTGGCCCCGACGCATATCAATAAATCAACAAAATTTCCGGCTAAATTCCCCGCCTCCCTGTGCGCGTCAATGGAATATTTGCCAAGCTCAAGCATATCTCCCAAAACGGCAATTTTTCTTCCGCTACGCGGTAACGCTTTTAGCGTATCCAGCGCCAAATGCATAGCCGATGGCGAAGCATTATACGAATCATCAATTATTAGGGAATTTTTGATCCCGCTTAACAATTTCAATCTTCCTTTCGGCGCCTTATAGAACAGCAGAGCATCGCTTATTGTAACCAAATTCATCCCAAAAATCAATCCGACCGCGGCGGCGGCGGAAGCGGCTAATGCCTGCGATTTGCCAAGCGCTCCTTCCAGTTTTACCGGAACGAAACTCTCGCCGGAATTGAGTTTAAACGCCAACCCCTTCGGTTTTCCGTCTTCCCCTATTTTAAAATCAAAGTTGGATATTTGCACTTTCGCCCCTTCGGTAAAACCAAACGAAAACACTTGGGCTTTGGTTTTTTCTTTCATGCTTAAAACCGCAAAATCGTCATGGTTTAAAACGGCAAAATCGGAAGGCAAAAGTGATTCTATCAGTTTTGCTTTTTCTTTTGCCACCGCTTCCGGACCGGAAAAATATTCAACATGAACGGGAATTTCCCCCACGGCGGTAACAACGCCGATATGGGGTTTAAATTTGGTTGCCAACT
>MGLG01000059.1:13363-14457 GCA_001795975.1 Candidatus Yanofskybacteria bacterium RIFOXYD1_FULL_42_10 | reverse complement strand
CCGGATAAGAAGCGCCCGACACCAAGCGCCAAACGCCAAGCATAATTACTTTAAGCCAAAAAAACGGAGACCCGCCGCTTTCATAATACTCGTCCGACCAATCGCCTAAAATCGTCAGCGGCACGCCAAGCTCATTATTCAGATTGCCCGCGCTCATTCGGCTTCTTTTAATTTTGGCCAATACCGCGCCAATGGCTTCTTTGGTTGATGTTTTTCCGACATTGCCGGTCACGGCGACAATAACAGGCCTATGCCGCCGGATATACAACTGAGCTAATAAGGTTAAGATGAATTGAAGAATTTTTAACGACAAAGGATTGTTAATTGTTAATTGATAATTGTTAATTGATTTAATTTGATCAAGATAACAAGCTAACAATTAACAAGATTTATCGTGTTGGCGGAATCTTATAATAAGTTATCAAAAACTGCGTTATTTCCCGAAAAGTCGGCGACAAACTGTCGGCCGCGAAAGTAATTCCTTTTGGCCTGTCCATTTTTATGAGTATGACAAATTTGGGATCATAGGCCGGAGCAAAACCGAGAAAATCGTGAATAAACTCATTTTCCGCATAGCCTCCGCTTTTATCGGGTATTTGCGCCGTACCTGTTTTTCCGGCTATATCATAACCCTTTATTTTTGCTTTATCAAAACCGTTGTCAACTACGCTTACCAGCATCGCTTTGAGTTTATTTGCCGTTTTCTCGGAAAAAGGAATACCGATAATTTCCGGTTTGGTGATTATTTCATCGCTCCCCCCTTTAACTACTTTCTCAACGACATAAGGCCTCATCAATTTACCTCCGTTGGCTATGGCCGAGAAGCTGTTTATCAGTTGGATCGGCGTCACGGCAATACCCTGGCCAAACGAAGCGGTTAAATAATTTATTTTTCTGCCGCTGTAAAGATTGGCGATATCGCCGCTTAACTCGCCGGGAAGATCTATGCCGGTTCTTTGTCCAAAACCAAAATTGATGGAATAATTTAAAAAATTATCATCGCCGACCAAATTTTCAACGAACATAGCGCCGGTATTGATTGATTTTTCCAGAACCTCAGACATTGTGCGAACGCCGAAAATCTTTTCACTGAA
>MGLG01000059.1:9656-13328 GCA_001795975.1 Candidatus Yanofskybacteria bacterium RIFOXYD1_FULL_42_10 | reverse complement strand
TATGAAGATCCCGGCTCAAAAATATCTTGAACGCTTCGGTTTAAAAAAAGGTCGGTCTTAAAACTGCCGTAATCATTAGGGTTAAATGTCGGCCGATCGGCCATGGCTAAAATTTTGCCCGAATACGGTTCTTGGACAATAATAGTGGCTCCGGCCGCTTCCCATTTTTTCATCAAACCGCCCAGTTTGTCTTCAATAAATTCCTGAATATTTTTATCTATCGTTAAAACAAGATCAGCCGGCCGTCTCATATTGGCGGAAATCGTTTCCTTTTTGCCGCCGTCATTTTGACTTTTCCCGATCTTTTTTAAAAAATAATTTTTAAAGGCCGCAAACGCGCCGGTGAATTTTTTGGAATCCATGGAGTTTCCGGCGTTATTTTTTTGACCGGACAGCTCTTGGTCATAGAACGACTCGGCTCCATATTGTCCGGAACGGCCGTTTTCACCGTACCCGACAAAACCGAGCACGCTGGAAGCCAAGCTGCCTCCCGCATAAAACCTGTCCGTTTCATAAGAAACCCCCACTCCTTTGATCTTAAGATTTTTAATTTTTTCAACTTGCTCATTGCTAAGGTCTCTTTTTAAAACCTTAAAAGAACTGCTTTTGGATTCTACGGATTTTTCTATGGCGTCGCTGTTTATTCCTAAAATTTCAATTAAACGATTTGCGGTTACCCCATCTACGCCCTTTTCAAAATAAGAGGGCGCAATGTAAGCAAGCGGATTTTTTTTATTGGTGACGGCCAAATATAAATCGTCCCCTTCCCTTAAATAAATATTTCCCCGGGCAAGAATATTGCTGATATTTTCATTTTGAACTTCCGAGGTGAGCAAATAAAACGAATGCTTAATGTAAGATAAAACAAAAAGCCTGTATAAAATCAGGCTGGAAGCCAACAAAACCAAACCAAAAAAGATGTTAATTCTTAAATTATCATATTTTTTCATCTTTGAATGGCAACTTCCCGATTCTCAAATAAATAGGTAATGTTTTTTGCTTCAATCATATTCCGCCCCTGCGCAAATTCTAAAACGCGCGCGGAATTGTCAAAAGAATTTTTATTTAGCATCAGTTTGGCGGTTGCCTCATTGAGAACGAACAATTTTTCGTTCAATAATTTAGCTTTATAATTTTGAGCCGTGATTTTATTGGCTCCGATTACATAAAACAACAAAAACGCGGCGGCAATCGCCAGCATCGCAATATTAAACAGACCGACGCGGTTAAATCCGTGATTGTCGGGACACTTCCTGATTGTTTTTTCAAATCTGCTTTGAGCGGACACTCTTTCGGGTTGAGGCATTCCTTCTCATCCCGGCTATCTTCCCGAATATTTAAATATCACAATTTTTCAACAATCTTCATCTTCGCGCTTCTTGAGCGCGGGTTTTCTTTTTGTTCATTCCAAGTCGGTTTTATTGTTCCTTTCACAACAAATTTTATGATTCCTTCTTTGGTTTTTTCTTTAAAAATTTCTTTCACCATTTTGTCTTCCAACCCCTGAAACGACACTACCGCCAATCTTCCTTTGCTTTTCAAAACATCAATCGCCGCCGAAACTCCCCGTCTGACATTTTCCAGTTCGTCATTAACTTCTATCCGCAATGCCTGAAAGGTCTTGGTGGCGCAATGTATTTTCCGATGCTTGTACCATTCGGGAACAGCCGGCTCTATTACTCCGACCAATTCTTGCGTTCTGATGATCGGCTTTGATTTTCTCGCCCGAACAATCGCCTTGGCGATACTTTCCGCAAATTGTTCTTCGCCGTATTCTTTAAAAATTTTTTCTAAATCTTCAACGCCATATTGATTTATTATTTCCGCGGCGGTTTTTGGCTGAGTTTCGGGATTGAATCTCATATCTAAAATTTCATCCTTCTTGAAAGAAAATCCTCTCTTGCTTTGTTCCAAATGCCAGGAAGATAATCCAAGATCAAACACTATTCCGTCCGGTTCAAACTTTTTTTCTTCGCATATTTTTTTTAAATTTACATAACTGTCATTCATTAAAATCGCATTTTCGAAAAATCCGGCTTCTTTGATTCTCAATTCCGTTCCTCTGATCAGCGTATTATCAATCTCTATGCCGAGCAATTTCCCCGCTTCACCGGCAGGCAGACCCTCCGGCGCAATTTTTTCCAAAATCGCAACCGCATATCCCCCGCCGTCTATGGTCGCGTCAATAATATTTTTTCCGGGCGCCAAATTAAGGCACCCAATCACTTCTTTCAAAAGCACCGGTTTGTGAATGATCTCGCTCATATCATCCCCAGCTCGCCAAGCTTTTCAGCAATGCTGTCTGAATTTTTCTCTAAAGTTAATTTGTAATCATTCCACTTGTCTTCATCCCATATTTCCAATCGGTTGAACAATCCCGCCACTACGACTGATTTTTTCAAACCAGCATATTTTTTTAGCCGTTCCGGCACCAAAATTCTTCCCAAAGAATCAAATTCAACCTCCGTCGCCGCCGACAAAAATAATCTCGCAAAAGACCTGGTATCCTGTTTTGCCATGGACAGACCAGCCAGCATTTCGGCAAAAGGCATCCAATATTTTGAAGGAAATATAAACAAACAATTGTCTAATCCCCTCGTCAAAATTGCCCCCTCGCCCAACTCTTTGCGAAACTTGGAGGGTATGGCCAATCTTCTTTTCGCGTCCAAATTGTGCGCATGCTCTCCTATTAACATATGCTGCTGATTACTTACCTCTTCTCTTGCAAATATACGAATAACAAAATTATGATTTTATCAGTAAATTCGTTTAAATTCGTAATTCGTAGGAAGACTTATCCACAAATAAGTCTATTTATTAACACTTCTACCCACAATTTAACACTTCAGCCAAATCAATGCAATGTTTATAACTCGGTATGTCAAATTTTAGTCCCCCGCTCGTTTCTTGCGAATAATCTTTTGATTTGCTACCCTCAATTCAGACCTTTTTCAATTTTTAGAGGCGCTTGTGGATAAGTTATATACGAGGACTCGCGGTTGTCTATGTTTTGATTTAGACGGAACTATTCTTAATTCGGTGCAAGAAAGCCTAAAACGCGTTATTAAGGTGGCCGAGTCTTGTTCACTCCCGATTGAATCAAACATAGAAGAAAAAATCATATCCGGCTGGAAAAAATCTTTGGGCAAACAAGATTTTATGTTTTCTATCTGGCCGCAAGAAGCCCCGGATAAATTACAGGTTTTTATGAAAGCATGGGAAGAAATGGACAGTTCTGAGAGTTATGAAATTTTTCCAAATACCAAAGAGGCGCTTGAAAAATTATGCAAATATTTTTATCTTGGCATTCTTACCAACAGACATTTGCCAAGCGTTTTTTTTCAAATCAGAAAAAACAGTCTCATGCCGCTTTTTGATTTTATCGTTACACCGAATTGGACAAAAACCAAAAAACCGGATCCTAAAATGATGATTCCGGTTTTTGAAAAATGCAAGCAAGCTGGAATTTCAGAACAAAATATTATTTTAATCGGGGATACTCTTGAAGGCGATTGGCAGTTGGCCAAAAATTGCGGATTGGAATTTTATGCCGTTCTCGCTGGAGGCATTCATACCAGGGAAGAATTTCTCGTCGCCGGCATTCCCGAAAACCATATTATCGGTTCCGTCGCCAACTTGCCGGATAAACTGTTAATCAGTGGATAAGTTTCG
>MGLG01000059.1:9153-9536 GCA_001795975.1 Candidatus Yanofskybacteria bacterium RIFOXYD1_FULL_42_10 | reverse complement strand
CCTCCTCTTGACACCTCGCGGCTTGCCGCGAGGAGGATTCATTACAAAAAGAAAAAGCACCCGCCTCCAGCTTAATCCCAATGCCCGATTTTCAAATCGGGCATTTTTTACAAATATTTAAAAATTGCGAGATGTCTTTTATGGTGCGATTATTTGACGAAATCCGAACCTTTTTTGAACGGAACTGACGGCGCGCTTCGCGCCTGCGCCGAGGCTTCGGCGGGCAGGCACGCGCCAAACCGAACGCTCGGTCGGGCAAAAATCGGAAAGTTTGATATTGGTGGGCGTTGCTGGACTCGAACCAGCGACCTTTGCAATGTGAATGCAACGCTCTAACCAGCTGAGCTAAACGCCCTCCCTCCGTATTATATACCAATTTTGTT
>MGLG01000059.1:9028-9129 GCA_001795975.1 Candidatus Yanofskybacteria bacterium RIFOXYD1_FULL_42_10 | reverse complement strand
CAAGAGAACTCTGATAAACCGGTCAAACATACCAAAGCGATAATCAAACTCTTCCCTGTCCATTAAACTGAATTTAATTTCTCGGCCGATTTCCGCCTCAA
>MGLG01000059.1:6265-8982 GCA_001795975.1 Candidatus Yanofskybacteria bacterium RIFOXYD1_FULL_42_10 | reverse complement strand
CTTAATTTGTCCCTGCTGATATCGTCCCCGACGATAAAAAGATCCGCCGCGGCGTTGGCTGATGAAGCCGAATCGGTATTCAAAAATATGCCGGAAATCACCGCCAACTTTATTCTTCCAAGCGCGGAAATCTTTTTTATCAATAAATCTTTTTCTGCCGGAGAAGCTTTTAAAATCAAGCTTTTTAATTCCGAAAAAAATTCAAAATTGGGATCAAGCGCGTAGCGCGGCTTGCGATTCGGAGTCTTTGAATGTTTAGCGACCGGTTTTTTGCGGTGTAATTTTTTCGCAACTATTTTAATTTTAGTCTTTTTTATTTTATTTTTTTTCATATCTTGATTTTGCGTTGTTGGTTTTTATTTTTTCTTTATCAGCCCTATCTTCAAAAAACTGCGAACTTCTTTTTTAACCGCTTCTTCGCGTTCCTGTATTCTTTTCGCCAATTCAACAACGCTAAAATTTTCGGGATAATTCCTGAATAAAAACCTCAACGCCTTAACCCTGATTTTGGAGCCGAATAACTCGTTTAAAGTGTTTCGGCCCAGTTGATTACTGCTCTTTGACATTTGCGAAATGAAAAACTAAAATTACAGTAGACACTACGAGTGTATAAAAACATTTTTTAAATGTCAAAAAATCATCCGCGCAAATGGAGAAAATATTTTTAAAATCCGAGGCGAAAGAAATCTTAATTAAAAATAATTCCGAAACTCAACGCAGCGATGTTTTTTCTTATGATTACGGCCAAGACGATGCCAAAAGAACTTTGGGCAATCTTTTTGTCGTCGGCAATGTTCAAAACGGCCGTTCCGGCGCAGAATCCGCGCCGGACGGTTCCGGTTCCAATTCTGCGGATATTTCCTATATAATTAATTTAGTCGCCTCTCTCGCCAAAAGAGAATATTACGCCAAACAAGAATTAACGCCCAAAGAAGCTTTTTCGTCAACGCTTAAAAAAATAAACGGCGTTATTGAGGAATTTTTCAAAAACAAAGATCTTAAGATTAATATCGGAATTTTTGCGATTGCCGGAGAAAATATTAATATTTCCAAACTCGGCAAATTCAAAATATTAATGGCTCGCGACGGCAAAACGATAGATATTTTAAATAACATTGATCTTTTTTCCAAAGAAGTCGTTCAGGAAAAAGAATTTTCCCATGTTATTTCCGGAAAAATCGCCGCTGACGACAAAATATTAGCTTATTATCCCGATCATTCGCTTGTGGCAAGAGAAAAAACCGTAAAAAGTTTATTGCTGAAAGAAAACTGCAATGATTTTATTGACGAAATGAAAGCAATCAAAGAAAAAAAAGATTCGTTTTGCTGCGCCGCTTTTTACATCAATTTAAACAAAACAAAAGAGCCGGCGCATTTTCCTCAAATCCAGCCGGAAGAATCGCCGCCCCAAAAATCTGTTATGAATTTATTAAATAAACCGGAATCTCCCGCCGCTCAATCTCCAAAAGATTTCCCAAGAATAATTCCGGCGGAATTCGCCCTCGGGAAAAAAGCCAACCCCCTAACCGCCGTCTATAATAAAATGCGTCCATTCCTGCCAAAACCCCGCAACAAAATAGCCTTATTTGCCGTTATTTTGGGAATAGTGGTCGTATTTTCGTTTACTGTTAAAATAATATTTATACAAAGTCCGGGCGACAAAACAGCAAATGGCGCGGTAAATGAAGCCAAAGCCAGCCTCAAGTTGGCAAAAGCCAAAATAAGCCAAAACGACCCCGCTTCGGCAAGAGAACTTTTAATGGCGGCGATAACAAGCTTGAATACCGCTGACGCTTCCAAAACAGCCGAAACCAAAGAACAGATACTACAAGAATTTGACGGATTAGATGCGGCAGTTCCGGCGTCTTTAACCTTAAAAGACACTCTTCCCGATGACAAAATCAAAGAGCTTGCCCTGATAACATCCGAAACGGATAAAATAAAATCAGGAAAATATAATTTGCCGTCCGAGATGATAAATTTTAATCTTTATGAAGGTAATCTTTATATTTTGCTTGCCGATGCGATCTTTAAAATCAGCGATGCCGGCAAAACTGATAACGCCCAAGCGAACTCCTGGCTAAAGAGCGAAGTTAAACTGCCGCCCGATCTCCGCCTTATCGCTATTGACGGCAACATTTACATATTAAACAAATCAGGCGCCCTTTTCGTTTATTTCCGAGGCGATAAAATTGGGGAATTTAACACCTTTGTTCTGCCGGAAGAAAAAAGCAAATTATTGACAACTAAAGATTCCAAAACCTTATACCTGATCAACCAAACCCTCGGAAGAATTTATCTGATAAACAAAGCCACCGGAGCGCTTGAAAAAACTCTCGTTATCGGCTCGTCGGAACCGATTGAAAACGCATTTTTAGGAGAAGGCGAGATAATTTATATCATTTCAAAAGATAACAAAATTTGGGAAGTGAGATAACCCGCGAGATTTAAATATTAAAATCTTTAAACAATAAAACAAAACCCCGCCTTTTGAAAAGGCGGGGTTTTGTTTTATTTTAGCAAGCGAGAAGTATTTATTTGAGTTCTACCGTCGCTCCCGCTTCTTCCAATTTCTTTTTTATTTCTTCCGCTTCCGCTTTTTTAACTCCCTCTTTAACCGTTGCCGGAACCTTATCGGTCATATCTTTGACTTCTTTAAGGCCTTGTCCGGTAAATTCGCGGAGGACTTTGATTACCTGAATCTTGGCTCCGCCGGC
>MGLG01000059.1:3117-6165 GCA_001795975.1 Candidatus Yanofskybacteria bacterium RIFOXYD1_FULL_42_10 | reverse complement strand
CTTTGTTAATTGCCATTTTAGCAAGATAACAAGATGGCAAGATAGCAAGCAAAATTGTTAGCTTGTTAAATTGTTAGCTTGTTTTTCTTTAATTTGATTTAATATTATAATCAACCCGTTTATCGGATACTTCATCATGCCGAATAATCTGGCGAACAATGTTTCTCTTGAGGGCATCATCGCCATTTCCATAAATTGCTCTTTGGTGATAAATCCGTTTTCCAAAAAAGCTCCAAAAAATTGCAGAGCAGTGTTTTTCTTGGCAAATTCATACAATTTCTTGGAAATCGCATAAGGGTCGCCGCCGCCCAAAACTAATCCGATTGAACCGTCCATTGAATAAATATCGGCTCCGCCGTATTTTAAATTTTTCAAGACCACATCAATAAGAGTCTTTTTGGAAACAAAATACTCGGCATCAATCTGCCTCAAAAGGCGCTTTAATTCCGACATTTGCGCGACGGAAAGACCTTTCTCGCCGGCTCGCGAAAAGGTGGTAAAAACGGTAATATTTGACTTGGGAAGCTTATCTTTTAATTTTGCTACTTCTTCTTTCTTTTGTGATTTTGGTTTCATTTTATGTTCTAATTAAACAAAAATCTGCTTACCGCAGACTTGACCTCCGAAATTAAAACGGAGGAGGTTCGACCCAAACTCGCCATATCGATATTTCGAAATATCGCGTTTACCTCGAGGAGACCTATGCTTTCGCCGCTCCTTGTCTACAGTATTATCATGTTAGCAAAGCACCAATTTAATGTCAATTCTTTACAGTTCAAGATATTTTTTCCTGTTTTGGGCGTGTTCTTCCGAAGTTTTGGAGAAAATAATTTCATCCCCGCTTCTCGTTGAAAGATAATATAAATAATCGCTTTTGAGGGGATTTGCGGCGGCTGACAGCGCTTTCAGTCCGGGATTGGATATCGGAGACGGCGGAAGTTCTTTCCGCATATAAGTGTTAAATTCCGAATCAGTTTTTATTTCATTGGCTACACCGATTTGGCTGACATCGCAATATTTAAACATTGAAATATTTAAATATTTAAACTCCCTTTGACACGCCCCATAACTGACCGTTGCGTCAATTTGCAATAACATTCCGGAAGCGATTCTTTTCTCAATAATTCCGGCGATAAGACGCATATCGTTTTCCGTTCTCGCTTCTTTTTCAAGAATGGAAGCGATAATTATAATTTCGCGTTTTTTGGTTTCGCTAAGCCCCGTCAAAATATCTTTGGTTTTTATTTTAAAATTATTTTTCATTTTATTTGCCAGTTCTGTCGCGGATTCAGAATTTTGAGTTTTTTCCGCCGATTGGCGGATTGATTTTTGAGATGGTATAAGGTATGTATCGGGAAATAAATAACCTTCGTCGCGATAAAATTTCCCCGCAAAATCTCCTTTTCCGGACAATCCGGCATTAAATAAAACTCTGTCTATCTCCCAAATATTTGAGCCCTCCGAAATGAAAACCCGAACATCGTTTCCTTCGGCGAATCCCTCGGCCAGCAAAGAAACAATTCTTGGAACGCTAATAAAACCGTTAAAAATATAACTGCCCGCCTTCAATTCTTTTTCCAAACCAAGCGCCTTAACATAAAAAATGAAAAACAATTCATTTTTTATTAAATTTTCGCTCTTGAGTTGCTCGGCAATGCGAGAAAGACCGTCGCCTTCGTTAACGGTAAATTCTTCATTAACGGCATAAACCGGCAAATACAAAAAATAAAACGACAAAGAGAACAGGACAATCGCCGTGACCGCGGCGATTGTCCTGTAATTTTTAAACTTTAAATCTTGAAGCATTTCTGAAACATTTAAATATTTAAATGTTTAAATATTTTTACTATTGAAGCGGTTTTTGATCTAATACTTTTTGGGGCGGAATAGTGGTTCTTCCGCTCTTTAATTCGTTAAGTTTGCCTGACACAACCTGATTATCTTTATTTTCCGGCAAGTCCATTATTTTTTCAAGCTGTTCTATCGCCGAAGGAAGATCTTTTCTTTCTTCAAACAATAAAGCCAAATACCAGCGGGCATTGGAAAAATTGGGTGAAAGCAATATTGCTCTTTGAAGCTGATCAAACGCCTTGTTCTTTTGGTTATTGCGGTAGTAAAGCAAACCAAGCTCAAAAGCTAAATTCGGTTGATTGCTGTTGAACGGCACTATTTTTTCAAGCTGTTTTATCGCTTCATTCAATTTGCCTTGCCTGTCATAGACCACGCCTAAATTGTATATCGCCAATCCAAAATTATTTGAGATTTCCGTCGCTTTCTTATAATTCTCTTCCGCTTTTTGAAGAGCGGAACCGGCTTCGCTCCTTAATTGCTGGGCGTTAGCCGAACCGGAAGCCGCTAAACGAAAAAGCAAATCGGCCTTTCCAAGAAAAACATTGCCGATAGCGTTATAAATATTCGCGTCACCCGGCCTTAGTTCGGCCGCTTTGGCATAAGCCGTTCCAGAGAGTTCATCTACCCCTCCGACTAAACCGATCAATCCCTGATATACGCTTCCAAGATTGGCCCAGTTATTGGTTTCCCTGGGAGCTATTTCGGTCGCCCGTTTGGCAAGATTTATCGCCGAACTCATATAATTTTGAATTCTTGCTCCTTGTTGCGTGTCATTCTTATCGACTTTTGCGTTTAATTCCTTCGCCAATAAATTCAAGGCCGCCTGCGACGCCGAGCGATAGTATCGGTCGTCATTGCCGTTTAAATTTATCGCCTGCGCCAAAAAATCAACTTGTTTTGAAACATCCTTTTCTCCCAGAGCTTTGGCGTATTTTATATCGGCAACATAGAGAGTGGCGCCAAAATATAATTCAACGAGAACTAAAATCAGCGTTCCAACAAAACCCAAAGAAGATACCAACGAAACAACCGCTTTCTCCTCAATATCGTATAATTTTTTTTCTCCGCCGGATGACAAAACCAGCAAGGCCAGCAGCGCATAAAAGAAAAACGACAGGGTCAAGTTCGCGGGATAAATAAACATGGCCACGGTCACGGCAACCAAAGCGGCGACCACCGCCGTTGGCGGGGCCCCGC
>MGLG01000059.1:2312-3011 GCA_001795975.1 Candidatus Yanofskybacteria bacterium RIFOXYD1_FULL_42_10 | reverse complement strand
TCCGGTATAATCTTTCCCGCCGGCAGCCAATCCCTTTTTTATGGTCAGTAAAATCATCCAAAGCAAAAACAAAAATCCCAAAACCATAACCGCTCCTCCGTGAACGGCAAAATTAATGACTTGGGCCGTCGCGTCAAAAAACTTTAATCCCGAGAGAGATGAGCCCGCCAACTTTCCCGCTCCAAACTGATCAAAAGCAAGCGAAAAATTTTCCGGTCCATAACCCAAAATCGGGCTTTCCGAAAGAACCGACTTGGTCACATTGCCGGAAAGACTGAATGACGGACCGACTTCAACCGGAAAATTCTTTTTAATCACCGATAAATTCAAGCCTACGATAGTCAGAAAAACCGCTAAAACAATAACCGTCATCGGAAACAAAAACTTTGAAATCCTGAAACTTTGCAATTTTGAAACATTTAAACTTTTCAACTCCGCCGTCCTTAAACTGTCAAAAATAATTATTGCCACCATTCCGGCAACCGCCGCCGCCCATAAAACCCACCAGTTTAATATGAACAATACGGCGAAAGCGATAGCCGTTCCCGAGATATTCATATATTTCCGCAATCGCCCTTTATCCATTCTTCCGCGACTGAACAACGGCAAACTCAAAGCGGCGACCATGCCCAAAGTATTTAACGAACCGACGGTGTTAAACACCCGCGAAAAAGTGAAGCCTAAAATTGAAATATTTAA
>MGLG01000059.1:480-2225 GCA_001795975.1 Candidatus Yanofskybacteria bacterium RIFOXYD1_FULL_42_10 | reverse complement strand
CATCTGCAAAAGACCGAACAAAAGCGCGAGCCAAATTGAAGCGCTTAATATCAGTTTCAGCTTGGCGCCCTTACCGAAAAGATTCACCGTCAAAAAATACAAAATGGTAAGATTGCCGACTGCGAGAAGCGAATCGCTCAAGCTTGTTGAAAGCCCGAATAAACTTTTAAACCGCGTTAGAGAAAAAATAGTTGCCAGCGTCACCGAACCGAAAAAAGCCAACACGCCCCAATCAACCGAACTGCGCCGGATAGCCATCTGACCGGAAATAATGACATGGAGAAACCAAAAAACAAGCCCCGCTCCGGTAATGACGGTCAAAAACGCCTGTTTATTTAATTCCAAAATACCGGTCGTCCAGGGCAAAAAGAACAACGGCGCAAGAAAAATCGCCGCAACCGCGCACCAGCGGGCGATTTTTTCGTAAACGGTGTTCTTTTTTTCAAGCGCCTCGCTGTGAGGCGGTGTCAGTAATTCAGGCTTTTCCGTTCCTGCAATTTCTACATTTTCTGCCGCCATCCATCCTTCATCCGAGGTCCCGGAGGATGCTGTCAATGTCGGCTCAAAATTTTCCTCTTCCATAAAATTCATCTTTTTAACATTTAATTTTCAGTGTGTCCGTGCATTCCAGTCCGGACATTCTTCAATTAAATATTTTTATTTTTTGATGTTAATGTTTTTATATTTAAATCTTTGAACATTTAAACTTTATTGAAACTTTTAAACTTTAAATGTTTCAATATTTAAACTTTTTTTAACTTTAAATTTTTAAATATTTAAATATTTAACTTTCTTAATGTTGTCTCCAAAATTCTATCTCGTCTTTCTCCGCATTGTACAACTCTTTCAGTCCGGGACTGTTGTCCAATATCATTTTGTTTATATCCGACATGCCTTTTCGTTTCTCATGCTTGTATTGCAGGCCCTGAAACTGTGAAATCTTTACTTTTGTGACAAAACTTTGAAGCAGCCGAGAACACTCCACCGCCAAACTGTTTAAATATTTAAATGTTTCAATATTTAAATATCCTGCGTCCAAAGCGACATACAGCTGGGCGCGGACTTCTCCTGCGGAACCCTTGGCGATAAAAAGATAATTTAATAATTCCTGTTTTGTCCCCCGCTCAAAGCCTTCGGCGATGTTGGACATAATTGAAACGCTCGCCCGCTGAAGCTGGTCTTGTAAGCCAAAATCTTTAAACTTTAAATTTTTAAACATTCCATATATTTCATTGGTTAACTCTCTGGCTTTCTGCCAGCAAATCAGGTCTTCAAATTTTTGTATCGTGGACATATTTCCGATTGTTTAAAGTCTTAAATATTTAAACATTTAACTATTTAAATATCAATATTGAAACCTTTCTTAACTTTAAATTTTTAAATATTTAAACTCTTATGGGGTCGGCATCGGAGTTTCGCTTGGCGTTGGCATCGGTGTGTCAGACGGAACGGGTGTGGGCGTTGGACTGTCGCTCGGTGTGGGCGTTGGCGATTCGGATGGCATCGGAGACGGAGTCGGTGTGTCAGACGGTGCAGGGGTAGGTGTCGGGGTTTCGCTTGGAGCCGGTGTCGGGGTTGGCGTTTCCGAGACTATCGGCGTGGGAGTCGGCGTTTCCGAGACTGAAGGTGTCGGTGTAGGAGTAGGTGTTGGCGTTTCAGTTGGCGTTGGCATCGGAGTGGGGGTTTCAGAAATTGTCGGGCTCGGAGTTGGCGTTTCGGAAACCGCCGGACTTATGCTCGGCGTC
>MGLG01000059.1:0-254 GCA_001795975.1 Candidatus Yanofskybacteria bacterium RIFOXYD1_FULL_42_10 | reverse complement strand
AGTCAAAGAATATTTTCGCCTCTCCCCCGCTTATCTGCGACGAACCGCTAACCTGTATCTCCCCGCGGGTGGAATCAACTCCGTAGGTGGCAAGATAAGAACCATTTTCAGCAAGGTCAGCCTTGGACTGCTCGGCCGCCTGCGCGCCTGCTCCGCTGAACAAGCTCATTTCTTCCATCGTCGCTTCCTGCGAAATGGAAATATCCCGCGAAAGCCAGCTGGAAACCATCGCGCCGATATCAACCGTCGGCCAC
>MGLG01000058.1 GCA_001795975.1 Candidatus Yanofskybacteria bacterium RIFOXYD1_FULL_42_10 | reverse complement strand
AGCCGACGGCACGACGGAAACCGTGAACATCGTCACCGACTGGAACAAGTTTAAATGCACATACACCGGAACCGCTCCGACAGAACCGGAATCGGACACACTGACCATTTCTCCGGATACTTTGCCGGATGTTGTGATTAACCATTATTATTCCCAAAGGCTTTCAGTTTCCGGCGGACAGGGACCGTATAGTTGGCCGATTGAAGGCTCGACCACCGAAAATTTACCGTCAGGTTTTACTTTTGACGAAGGTGAAATTCGCGGAACAGCAACAGAAAATGACCTGGGTCCTTATGAGTTCACCGTAAAAGTTGAGGATTCAACCACCCCCACCAAATTATCGGCGACAAAAGAATATCTTTTAAGAGTGCTTTCTACCGCTCAGTCAATAACCATTACAACGACTTCTTTGCCTGACGGCGCGATAAACACCGCTTATCCCACTTTTACTTTGCAAGCGAATGGGGGGATAACGCCGTATTCGTGGGTACTGCAAGGCGGTGTTTTGCCGGTCGGTCTGAAAATGAGCAATGCCGGGGTTATAACCGGCACGCCAACCGCGGCTGGTACCGCCACCCTGGTTATTAAAGTTGAAGACGGTTCTTCGCCCAAATTATCGGCGACTAAAACTTTTACATTAAAAATAGGTACGACAACCGCGTGCGATGGACAATCATTGGCGCAAAAATACGGCGTGCCCTATCCGAGAAAAAATGCTCCCGAATTGGACACACTTATATCATGTGTTAATTCTAAACTTTCCCGCATGATTGACCAAAACCAAATTTATACTTATGAACGGACTAATGATTTATGCAATTATACGCGGGGAGAAAGAGTATGCGGTTCTTGCGCTCATAAAGTCCGGTCTTGCCATTACGGCGGGTCAAATGGCGCCCAAGGAGCGTTAGGTGTTGATTTTAACGCCAAAGCGCCTTATACGGAAACGCAACTAAATACCGAATTACAAAAATTGGAAACAACCTGCAATTTTGGCTATATTGAGTTTGGAACAGACCATACTCATATTAGTTCACAAGGTTGTAGCGGTAATTAAAATGACTAAATTTTTTTACACAATTTTTATAATTATCATATCTTTTTGGCTGGGCTATATAGCTATGGCTGCAGAACAAATTGATTTTCCTAATCCAAGCTATATTTTTTATTTGTACTATGACAACGGTCAGTTATTTGCTGACCGTGATTATGAGATTAAGTATGATGTGATTCCGGAGGTATTTGTTCCCGAAACTATAACCGCCCAATTCCCGTATCGGGGAGAAGTTGTTAATTTGTTAAACCAAGTTGTTTCGGTGTTCCAATTTGACCCCAAGGGCGGGAATATCAAATTTGTAAAAGGCAAGCTCACCGCTAAAGCTCCTTATGCTCCTGACGGACAGAAAGTCAATTTTTACGACAGCCAGGGGAAGCAATTAGTTTCCATATTTGTAAGCCAAAGTTCCTTCTGCAACGATGACGGTATCTGCAACAGCGATACGGGAGAAGACACGACGACCTGCCGCAACGATTGCAAATTGCTTCAAACGCCTCCGCCGACAGTTGCGCCGACGGTTCCTTCTTCCGGCGGCGGTCCTCCGGGATTGGCAACCGTTTTGATTTATAGTTTAATTGGAGGAGGGGCGGCATTTGGCGGGTGGTATGCCTGGCGGTTGTGGCGCAAGAAAAAATCCGCCGGAACGGTAATTCCGCCGAGTCAGTTGCCGGGGAATCCGACACTATAAAGTTATTATGAAAAATAAAATTATTTTCCAAATTATATTTGTAGCGGTATTTGTTATCAGTTTATTATTTTTTCCTGTTAAAAGGGCAGATGCTAATTTTGTAGATTGTTTTCGCAATCCGTTTGACCAATCTTTAGATTCTCGTCTTAGCGCCAACATTACTCTTGTTCCCGGAAGCGGAGCGGCGGGCATGACAGTTAAAGTCAATGCTATTGTGGCGTGGAATTCGGACTATGTTTCATCTTGTAAAGATTTGGGATTGACCGTCAAACTTTCAAATGATGAAGGATGGAGTAGCGGAGACCTTACCCCGCCGGAAGGGACAATAAGTTATCAATCGTCGGTTTTTAATGTACAGGCAAAAGACAGTAATAAAGATGGAAAAGTGCCTTTTACTTTAAATGTTAGCGTGGGTTCTCCTGGCTCCCTATTGCAACCTTACCACGCCATGAGGACTCAAAAAGATTTTTTAGCTCGCGGCGCGGATACAATGCAGTGCGGGTTTATTGACCCGGCTGACGAGTATTACAGGTGTAAAGGGAATCCCGACAGTAATGGCAGTTGTGTTTCAAATACCCAATGCACGGCTGATGCGCAAGCGGCCGGTGTGACAACGGGATGTACGCCCATCAGAGAAACCCAGTGCAATAATCCCGCTTCGGATTTTAAATTTGGATGCTTTATTCTGACCGCCAATACGAATCAAAAACAATTTAAATGCAGCGCAACGCTTAATGATAATAGTTGTCCGGGAATAGATTGTTCTTCTTTTGATAGCGGTTGCATGAGACAACAAACTTATGCTTGTGATCAGCTTGTAACTATCGGTGGCGGTACTGGTGGGGGGAATACCAACTGTGGCGCGCCGCCCCTGGAGCCTTGTCCCACCGGCGAGACAAAAGATTATCCCTTTGAGGTGCCCAATCCGTTGCAGGGCGGAGCCAATACCATCGCCGAGCTGGTAAGCATAATTGTCAAATGGATTTTCACTCTCGCTATCCCCATCGCTGTTGCTGTGATTGTTTATTCTGGAATCTTATTCCTCACTTCAAAGGGCGATATTGGTAAGGTGACCGAAGCAAAAAAGATGCTTCAATACGCCGTCATCGGTCTTGCAATTATTTTAATCGGTTCAGGATTTATCTCGCTGATTAAGAGTATTTTGGAACTTGGCGCTCCGCCAACACCGTAAAAAGTCAGTTTAACAAGTAAGCGCAATTTTTAAAAAAGTAGATAAACCGTTCTGCGGGATTTACGGAGTCCGACGGGACGAGTTAAAGACAAAATTCCAGCAGGAATTTATGTCGTGCCCGCAGAACGGTTTATCTACTTTTTTGTGCTATAATACGAATAAGAGATGGAAAAAATAAATTTAAAAAATTTACCGATGGTTGTGGTTTCCTGGTTTGTTTCGCTCGGCGCGTTTACGGCGCGGGCCGTGGACGGCGACGAATTTCCTGGAGTTGACCTGACCATCCAGAGCGTGTTCGGGATTATTACCGGTTTAGTTTGCTGGTTCACAAGAGTAGCGTTGATATTTATCGTAGTAATGATAGTTTATTACGGCATTCAGTTTATGTTGGCTCGAGCCGATGCGACAAAATTCGGAGAAGCGAAGAATTCTTTTACTTACGGGCTGGTGGGTATCTTGGTTATTTTAGGAACTTATACTATAATTGCTACGATAGCCAACGGGTTAGGCGCCGATTACAGTTTGATTATTCCCCTTGATTGTACCGCGTATTGATTCAACTTGTTAGCTTGTTAACTTGCTATATTGCTAATTGTTGGTTGCTAAAATTTTAACAATTAACAAGATAACAATTAACAATATATTTTATTTCATGAAAAACAAAAAAAATATAATGCTTGGCGTCTTGGCGGTCGCAGTTGTGGTTTTGGCCGGAGCGGTTAATTTTGTCTCCGCTTATGGCGAGTTGCCGGAAGGCATACCGGTAACACTGGGAGAGGTGGAAGCTATTATTCACACTATTGCTGTTTTTTTGATTCTAATTGGCGGGGTTTTGGCGGTTATTTTTATAATTTTAGCGGGAGTAAAATATATGTATGCCGGTTCGGACAGCGCCAAAGTGGGGGAGGCGCAGACAATGTTAAAGAACGGCGTTATTGGAGCCGCGATAGTTATGGGTGTGGGGGTAATCATTCAGACAATAGCCGTGCTGGTTAATAGGGACTTTTTCCGGTAATTTGGGTAATAGGTTATTAATTGTAACTCTCCTTGGCATCAAGCTTCGGAGGGCAATGAAGGGAGGTGGGTTATGATGGATATTAAAAAATTAGGATACGCTGTATTGTTGTTATCGGTATTGGTAATGCCGGTTTTTGCGTTGGCATTGAATGAGCCGACCCCTCCGATAGGAGGCGCGGATTCAGGTATTGATTTGACTGAAATTCAATCAATCATTGAGACGATAGCAAAATTTTTGATTGTCGTTGGCGTAATTTTGGCTGTTATCTTCATTATCTGGGGCGGCGTTACCTGGATGGCGGCGGGAGGAAACGATGATGCGGTTGCCACGGCCAAAAATAGAATTAAGAACGGAGTAATCGGCGCCGCGGTTGTCCTTGGTGTCGGAGTAATTTTGCAAACGGTGGCAAAGTTGGTAACAAGAACTTTCTTCAATTAAGCGAATATGCTTAATCTTAAGTATTTTAAACAACCCCGCCCCTCAAAAGAGGCGGGGTTGTTTTTTGGAAAGAAATTAAGATATTATTAGTGAAAAGAGAACGGTTTTATAATGCCGAGGTGGAGGAACTGGCAGACTCATCAGCTTTAGGAGCTGACGCTCGCAAGAGCGTGTGGGTTCAAATCCCACCCTCGGCACCACGAAGAGCATGCGACGCTCTATGGCGTCAACTTCTCGTTGGAAATGTCAAAACTATTCATTATTTCTTAATTTCTTAAATTTTAGCGTACGCTAAAATTTAAGAAAAGAAAGAAAAGAGAAAGAGGTCTGATAAAAATAAGTTCCATATGTTAAAACAAAACCGCCCGAGATGGGGCGGGGGTTTCAACGCCAGAAAATCGTGAATAATCCGGCGACGAAAGCAAGAATCGCGCCGACAAAATTTCCTTTTGCCGGCACTTCGTCAAGCATCCATTTGGTTAAAAAGTAGGCGGCGATGAATGTTGAAATTTGAGCCAGCACTCGCGCTGTCCAGATTTTGTGTCCGCCATGTTCGTAAACTATTCTATAAAACAGGACATTGATCGGCGCCACAAAAACAGCCATCAAAAGGCCGTATAGAATTAAAAAATTCCTAAACGACATTTTGGCCGGTACATATTTTATCTGCCAATTCATAACGAAAACACCAAGACCGTTAAAAAACATAAGCGCCAAAAATATCAGAACCATCGGCCATGTTTTCATTATGGCTTCCTCCGAATGTTAACGAGCTTTTATCTGTTTAAGACACTAAACTTCTTATGGGAAAAATACAAGCCGGTAATTATTTTATTCCAGCGGATTTCTTGCCAGGGGCATAGGAGCTTTATAAACCGAATCAAATCGTTCTTCTTTGGCGGCGCCGTTCGCAAAAGAAATTTTTCTGACGAAATACGCTTTCATTGAGCCGTTTTCTTTTTGGTCATATTGATGAGGGCCGTCCATGGTTATTTTTCTCCCGTCATCCGTGCCGTAAATTTCAAAAATTACTTTGCTTCCCGAAACTCGGCTTTGAATGAGAATGTAATTTGGCGTGTTGTTAACGAATTTTAAATCCGTTACGCCCGGATAAATGGTGGCGTCAAATCCCTGGGGATTATAATGCTGAACCGGAAAAGAATGAGGCTTTCTCTCGGTTATCGGCAAGCCGGAAAGAATCGCCGCCCTGAATAATGTTGTTGAAACCTGGCAGATTCCTCCGCCGTATTCTTTAACCAATTCGCCGCCTTTAATTACCAATTCCGGCTCAAAGCCGTTTTCGGCGTCAACTCCGCCAAGAAATCGGTTAAATGAAAATTCTTCTCCGGGTTTTATGATAAGGCCGTTATATTTGGCAATGCCGACCTTAATATTTGTAATTCTTGACGGGCTGGATTTGCCGTAATCCGATTCTCCGCGGCCCAAAAGATTCTTGATGCCGAGGCTGTTTATTTTTTCAAGAGATACCAGCGGCTGGATATCGTCAATAACGAGCCGAGCCGAATCTTTGCCGGCGATAAGCGCCCGCGCTATCTCATTTTCCGACTGCAAG
>MGLG01000057.1:1804-5312 GCA_001795975.1 Candidatus Yanofskybacteria bacterium RIFOXYD1_FULL_42_10 | reverse complement strand
AGTCCGCCGGCCGGCGGATCAATGAGCAGTGGTATAGAGGGCATTTTGTACATAATGGGAGGGCTCGGACGAGAACCGGAATGTGCCGTATCTGACCAATCTTATCGCGGAATGTTGAAACATGGGAATACGAATACCTTAAAAACAAAATTAGGATTGTGATTAAGCGGAGGGGTGGAGTGGCTACTTTCGGGATTTACGGAGCTCGACGGAGCGAGTAAAAGGCGAAATTATAGCAAGAATTTACGGCGTGCCCGAAATAGTCACTCTATCCCGAGCACTGAAATTATAAAAAGTTTTGGGTTGATTTAATTGCTTGGTTGGAGGAGTCTACCCAGTTTATTTCTTTGTTGCGTTTGAACCAAGTCATCTGGCGCTTGGAGTACTTGATAATTTCTCTCAAAAGTTTTTGGTAATATTCTGTTTTTTTGAATTCTTTAGGAGTTTGTAATTTGGGTTTTGTAATTTTAAGCCACAACGATATCTGTCGATACTCAAGACCAAAATTAAACAATCGGTGGTAACCGGCCCCGCTTTTAATAAGTTTTTGAACTTCCTTTATCATTCCGTCTTCTAATCTTGAATCAAGACGGAGTTTTATCCGTTCCGCCAGCTTCTTTTGAGGCCATTTAACGCCAAGCCACAAAAGCGAATATTTAGAATTAAGCTTTTCGTATTTAGTATTTAGAACGGGAATGGGTGTGCCGATGGCAGAGATTATTTCTAAAGCGCGGATAAGGCGGCGTTTGTTATGCGAGTCGATGGTTTTTGCTCGAGTGGGGTCTAATTTTTTAAGTTTGGCAAATAACTCTTCGACTGTTTTTTTCTCAAGTTCTTTGCGGAGTTTTTTATTGGGCGGAACTTCCGGCAGGTTTAAATTTCTCACCAAGGCGTCAATGTAAAATCCGGTTCCGCCGACAATAATGGGAATCTTGTTTTTATTTAGTATTGTCTGTATCGCTTTTTCTCCGAGTTTCTTATATCTATCAACGGTAAAATTTTGTTTGGGCGAAGCGATATCAAGAAGGTAATGTCTTATTCCTTCGGAAAAATATTTATTTGTTCTGTTTTTGAATGTTGTATTTATACTACGATCGTGAGATAAATACAATCTTTGGTTTTTATCTTTTGGTACTTTTCCCGTGCCGATGTCCATGCCCTTGTAAACTTGACGCGAATCGGCGGAAATTATTTCGCCATTGAATTTGCGGGCAAGTAAAATGCCCAAGTTAGATTTGCCCGAAGCGGTCGGGCCGACGATGACTATAACCTGTGGTTTATTTTGATTGCGCTTTTCTTTCATTTGGCTATTATAACTAAAAAGAGTTCTTTGACAACGGAGGAATAATGAACTGGTTGAGAAGAAATTGGGTTTTTATTTCTTCTGCATTAGTTCTGTTTTTGAATGTTGAGTTTGTGGTGATGCCACTTTTGGTCTTTGCGACCGGTATCCGTGGCGCCCCCTTTTTCTATATTGCCGCGATTTGCGCAACCGCTGAACTTTTTTATTGGTATTTCGTTCCGCTTGAACGGTTTAAAGAGATTGTGGCTTCAAAAGCCATCTTAGCGGCGCAAAAGCCCACCACAAGCGAGATCATTAAAGAATTTTACAATAATGGATTTGTCGCCGCCATTGTATTGCTGATTCAATTAATCAAAGAAACAGGAATTAATATTGCCAGATTTATTTCTGGAAATGTTCTTAAGAAAACCGAGGTGAATAATTTTATAGACAGCAAAAGGTTTCGTTTTATCTTCTTTACGATAAAGTGGGGCGGTTACGCCTTGGGGTGCTCGCTGATGTTTTTGTTCGGAGTGGGACCTTTCGGTTTGTGGATCATGGGTCTGACATTCTGCCGGTCTCGCCGCTGGTTTACGGGAATTTTATTCATAGCCGCGGGAAATATTTTGAAAACATACTTATGGAGTTTGGCATTTCTGCATTATTCCCCGTAAAAAGTCCCTCACCAGTTTTTATAAAAACTGGTGAGGGACTTTTGTGTTTTTAGCAAGCGAGAAAGATTCATTTCTTGGAAGAAATTTCTTCTTGGAGTTGTTCTATGAATTTTTCCAGTTTTATCTGGCCGATGTCGCCTTTGCCTCGTTGGCGGACGGCGATGGCGTTGGCGACGATTTCTTTATCGCCGATGACGGCAAGGTAGGGGATTTTCTTTAATTCCGCATCCCTGATTTTGCGGCCGAGGGTTTCGTTAAGGGTGTTTGCTTCGGCTCGGATGCCGGCTTCGGTGAGGGATTTTAACACTTTATTGGCAAAATCATTTTGTTTGTCGGAAATGGGCAGAATCGCAACCTGTACCGGCGCTAGCCAAAGCGGAAATGCTCCGGCAAAATGTTCTATCAAAATTCCGAGAAATCTTTCGGTGGAGCCGAGTATGGCGCGGTGAATGACAATCGGCCTTGCTTTGGTGTTGTCTTGGGTTGCATATTCCAAATCAAATCTTTCGGGCAGATTCATGTCTAATTGGATGGTGGAAAGCTGCCATTGGCGGCCGATGACATCTTTGAAAATAAAATCCAGCTTGGGCCCATAGAAAGCTGCTTCGCCGATACCGATATCGTATTTCCATCCGCGTTTTTTAATTACATTCGTCAAAACCGCTTCCGATTTTTCCCAAATTTTCGGGTCGCCGATGTATTTTTCTCGGTTCTTGGGGTCGTGAGTGGAAATGCGCACCCAAAAATCCTTAAATCCAAAAACATTGTAAACTTCCTCTACCATATCCAGCATCAACTCTATTTCAGATTCCACTTGTTCCGGCGCCGCGAAAACATGGCAATCATCTTGAGTGAGCGAACGAACGCGGGTCAGGCCCGATAATTCGCCGGATTTTTCGTAGCGGTAATTGGTAGTGGTGCAAACGAAACGGATGGGCAGTTCCCGATAAGAGTGCTGGAGCGACTTGTAAAGCATCATAAAATGCGGGCAGTTCATCGGTTTCAGGTAATAATCCGCCTCGTCTTTTAATTTCATCGGCGGATACATGGCGTCGTATTTGTCCAAGTGGCCGGAAATTTTGTAAAGTTCGCTTTTGGTGATATGGGGAATCCAAATAGGCGTATAGCCGCGTTTTTCCTGGACTTCGGTTATAAAATTTTCAACAATTCGCCTCAAAATTGTGCCTTTGGGATAAAATAACGGCAGGCCGGGCCCGATCTCGTCTATAATGGTAAAAAGTTCAAGTTCTTTGCCGAGTTTGCGGTGGTCGCGCTTCTTGGCCTCTTCAAGCATTGTCTCGTAATCGGTCAGTTCTTTTTTGGTTTCAAAAGCGAGGGCGTAGATTCTCTGAAGCTGGGGGTTTTTCTCGCTTCCGTGCCAGTAAGCGCCGGCGACGCGGGATAGTTTGAATCCATCTTCGGGTAAGTCGCCGGTGTTTGAAACATGAGGCCCTTTGCAAAGGTCAATAAATTCTCCTATTTTGTAAAAACTGATTTGGCCGTTTTTTTCCTTGTTCAAATCTTCCTCGGCTTCGGCCGGCCTTTCACCCCT
>MGLG01000057.1:0-1692 GCA_001795975.1 Candidatus Yanofskybacteria bacterium RIFOXYD1_FULL_42_10 | reverse complement strand
ATTTTGCGCATCCGTTTTTCTATTTCGGCAAAATCTTTGTCGCTGAATGAATGTTCGGTGTCAAAATCATAATAAAATCCGTCTTCAATAACCGGTCCGATGCCGAATTTTGTTTCGGGAAACATTTGTTTGACGGCGTAAGCCATCACATGGGCGAGAGTATGGCGGATTGTGTTGATTGAGTATTTTTCCATTTGATAATTAATTAATGATAGCAAAACGACAATAAAAATCAAAATTAAAACTCCCGCTTCGTTTTTACCTACGCCAGCGGATGCAATCTTTTCGCTTTTCTCGCTCGCCCCAGCGTGGCTCGCTCAAGGATGAGGCTCTTCGAGCCCCCAATTCAGAAATTGGGGGTCTTCGCTCTTTTTGCTTCGCAAAAAACCATGCCCGCTTTCGACCTCAAAACCCGCTCAAAGACTCATCCGTTTGCTTGCTAAATAAAAATAATCGGATGGCATGTTTTAAGGGATTTACGGAGGGCGACGGCCCGAGTTAAAGACAAAATCTCAGTAGAGATTTATGTCGTGCCCGAAAAACATGTCATCCGATTATTTTTATTATTTTTTACAGCAACTATGCCATTACGCCATTGAGGCGAGAGTTTTTACATCATCGCAGAGGAGTTTGAGGGCGCCATCGCGGTCGTTTATTTTGCCGCGGGCGACAATGATGCTGTTTTCTTTCCACGCCTCGGGGTTTTTTTCCAAAACATTGGGGAAAACGACCACTTCAATTTTGGAAGTAAGGTCCTCAACCCAGGAGAAAATCATCGGCCGACCCGTTTTGGTCATAATTTTTTGAATTTTGGTGATAACTCCGCCCACTCTTACGGAACCGGAATGCGCCGAAACATCTTTTATTTGAATTACATTTTCCAGTTTTAGCTGTTGCTGATAACTGTTAAGCGGATGGTCGGACACGAAAAGCCCCAACAGTTCTTTTTCCCACATTAATTTTTCCCAAGGCAGAGCCGGAACGGCCGATGCGAGACGCAGAGCCGGCAAGGCGGTCTCAGTATTGCCAAACAAACTTACTTGTCCGCTGTTGGCGTTTTTTTCTTTATTTCTGGCGAAAGCGAGAATGGTTTCAAGATTAAACAAAAACGAGTTGCGTTCTCCGAAGGCATCCATGGCGCCGCATTTTATCAGCGACTCCAGCGACTTCTTGTTCAAAATTTTAATAGGCGAACGGGAAACGAAATCATCAATATTTTTGAACGGTCCGCAGGTTTCCCGTTCGGCGATAATGGCGTCGGCGACACCTTCCCCGAGATTTTTAATAGTCAGAAGACCGAAACGGATTTGGTCGGCCGATTGTTGATTGTTAATTGCCGATTGTTGATTTTTGATAACCGTAAAATCCTTGAAAGAGCTGTTAATGTCAGGCGACAGTACCGGAATGCCCATTCGCTGACATTCGGTGATTATCTCGGCAATTTTTTCCGTATCGCCAGCTTCAGCCGTGAGGACGGCGCACATATAGTCGGCTGGATAATTGGCTTTCATATAGGCGGTTTGGTAGGCGACCCGGCCGTAGCAGGCGGCATGGGCCTTGTTGAAACCGTATCCCTGGAACGGCTCAAACAAATTCCAAATTTGCTCCGCTTGTTTTTCGGACATTCCACTGTGGGTTTGGCAGCCCTCAACGAAAATTTTATGCTGTTTAGCCATTTCAACCGGAATTTTT
>MGLG01000056.1:3072-5320 GCA_001795975.1 Candidatus Yanofskybacteria bacterium RIFOXYD1_FULL_42_10 | reverse complement strand
AGAGCGCGTTATTGACAAGGGCAACTCTCACCCTCTCTTCGTCTTCCTCTCTAATCTCTGCTATTTTCTTGACTACCTCGACAACAAAACTGGGCTCATTACGTTTACCTCGATACGGCACCGGGGTCACATAAGGCGCGTCCGTTTCTGACATAATCATGTCAAGTGGAGCGGCTTTAATAACTTCGTCGTAGTCTCTAGTAAACGTGATTACCCCGGTGAAAGAAATGCTGAACCCCAGATCAAACAATCTTTGGGCGACCGCCACGCTACCAGCGAAGAAATGCACGTTGCCTCTGAGTCTCGTGCCATACTTTCTCTTCTGTAGCTCAAGAATCTCCAATAACTCTTCATAGGCATCACGCGCGTGAATCATGATGGGTTTGTCGTGGGCAACAGCAAAACGGAGTTGGTCTAAAAATAATTTCTTCTGCCGTTTATAATCTCGAGCTTTGTCAGCATGATAGAAATCGAATCCGCACTCTCCTACCGCCACTACTTTCGGATGTTGTGCCAATTCTCGATACTTTGATATATCATAGTGCTCATTTTTATTGTCTACGGGATGTACTCCCACACAGGCGTAAATTTCTTCGTGCTTTTCTGCCAACTCTACGGCTATTTTAGAAGATTCGAGATCTGTTCCCACTACTATGGTGTGAGTGTCGGTCTCCTCGAGTCTCTTTATCACCTCATTAATATCCTCTGAATATTCAGTGGCATTCAGATGAGAATGTACGTCAAAATATTTAGGCATTTAGTCTTTACGAGGAAATAGATTTTCTGGTTTTTTATTTTCCTTAATTGCCTTTAATATCTTCTCCGCAGTTTCTGGCATAAATAATTTGAGATTTCTTGCAATTCTTTCAAGCTCTTTAACTAAAAAAGTGACTTGTTTTTGTGCTTTTATTTTATCTGTTTTTATTAATTCGAATGGTTTTTCTTCTTGTATCATCTCATCAAGATCAGTTATGTAAGACCATATGCTAAATATGGCACGATTTAATTCAAAATTTTCAATAAATCTACCAATCTCTAACATTTCCCGCGCATCAGAAGTGCCTACATAACCATTTAAATATTGTGTTGCCATTTGCATAATACGCGCCACAAGATTTCCAAGTCCATTCACCAAATCAGCTTCGTACCACTTATTTAATCTTTCCCAAGTCACATCAGTATCTTCAAAAGAATTTATGTGTCTAAGCAGTATATAGCGAGTGCCATCGACACCATATTTATTGACCATTTCCGTCGGATTAATTACATTGCCTAGAGATTTGGACATCTTTTGCCCACCAGAATTTATGAAGCCATTTATGACTATCCGGTGAGAATTGGGAAGTCCTGTGGACATAAGCATGGCCTGCCACATAGCAGACTGTTGGCGTAAATTGTCCTTACCTGCATATTGAGTGGGGGTCCCTTCCACCCAGAACTTTTTAAAATTCTCCTCATCAGAAGGCCACCCGAGTGTAGAAACATAACTCACGAGAGCATCAAACCACACAAACATCACGTGCTTCGGATCATCCGGTACAGGCACACCCCAAGACATTTTCTCCTTCAACCGAGATATTGAAAAGTCTTCTAATCCCCTCTCAACAAATGACTTGATTTCATTAAACCTTGAGTCTGGAACAACAAAATTCGGATTAGATTTATATAATTCAAGAAGTTTCTTTTGATACTTTGAAAATTTAAAGAAATAATTCTCTTCCTCTCTAGTCTCTATCTCTATATTGGGATGTATTGGGCACCCGCCATCCATAAGCTCTGAATCGGTTTTCTCAAGTTCACATCCAATACAGTATTTGGTTTTATATATCTTCTTTTCTATATCACCGTTAGTCTTACATCTTTTCCACAATTCCTGTGCCGCATCTATATGCTTTTCATCTGTCGTGCGAATAAAATGAACGTCTTTGTTTATGCCTAGCAAATTTATTAGATCCTTAAATTTTTCTGAGTGTTTGTCTACAAATTTTTTTACATCTATACCTTCCTCTTGTGCCTTCTTATAAATCTTCAAACCGTGCTCATCCGTACCAGTATTAAAAAAGACATCAAATCCATTTAATTTCTTCCATCTCGCAATCACATCCGCACGAACTATCTCCATAGCAAAACCGATATGCGGTTCCGCATTGACGTAGGGTAGGGTGGTTGTTATATAAAATGATTTCACACGAAGCTATGAAGAGGACTTTGTTCCCGACATCTGAGCAATCTTGCGCTCCTCAAAGTC
>MGLG01000056.1:2804-2968 GCA_001795975.1 Candidatus Yanofskybacteria bacterium RIFOXYD1_FULL_42_10 | reverse complement strand
GTGGCATCCCAATTATCTTCTTGACCACTAGAGGATAGATAAGATTACCCTCAAGCTGTTGAATCACGATGTAGATGCCGGCTACGATGAGCGTAATGCTCATGCCACCCCAAGTATAGGCCACAAATAAAGTCGGGATGGCCGCCAGGGTCGCGCCGAAAAGC
>MGLG01000056.1:1361-2711 GCA_001795975.1 Candidatus Yanofskybacteria bacterium RIFOXYD1_FULL_42_10 | reverse complement strand
AGAGCCGATGAGAGAAGCTGACCCTGCATCCAGAGGCCAATTTTATGCTGTGAACGCCGCCAGAGTCCGATGACATAGGATTCATGCTCAATGGGTGTAATCATTTTCAGAAACTTACTGATACCGTCTTCTTGAGCTACCAAATAGAAAGAGAGCACCAGAATGAGAACGAAATTTAAGACCCCGCCGAAAATGGAGGAGACGCTTGAGAATATTCCCTGCGAAAGAAAGCTGGCTAAAGAATTTAGTCGAGAGCTTAATTCCCTGATTAAAATGGGAGTGTCGAAGCCGCCAAATAGGTTCTGGGTTCGAAACATTTCAGAGAGAACTCCGCCATTCGTGACGGAGTTAGAATAGATCGTTAGAGTCCTGATGAAACTTGATATCTCGCCGACCAGAGGTAAAAGAAGGAAATAAAAAAGGCCGGCGAACACCAGTGCCGAGACCAAATAAACCGAAAAAACCACAGGCAGACGAGGGATGTTTCTCTTCTTCGCCCAGACGACTATCGGTTCTATAGCCGAAGCGATGACAACTGAAGCGATGACCACTAGGATGAATTCAGTAATGAGATAGAGCGCATAAGCTACGGCCAAGACAATCACGCCCCGCACCCAGCTACTAGTAGTAATCTCCCATTTCTGCTTATTATCCATAAAATTATAATATCATTATTTGAACAGAAGAGTCTTTGCTATCGCCTTAGGGTCAGAAATGTCCCCAACGATAGCAAGATTTAATTTATCGTTTCTAAATATATCTTTGGCTACCTTCATAACATCTTTAGCCGTGACCATCCGAACGGCTTTCTCAAGTTCTTTAGGTCTTTTCAATTTACCAGTAGTAACTTCCTGGTTGGCGTAAAATTCGGCCATTGAGTCTGTGGTTTCAAGATTCAGATATAGGTGACCGATATGATGTTCCTTGGCTTTTTGTAATTCTTCGCTAGAAACAGGAATCTTGGAGAGCTTGCCGCATTCCTCTAGGAGGACCCTTGTCACCTCTTGAGTACGCGAGACATTCACACCCGTCGAGATGATAAAGACACCGTGGTCTGTGTACTCATCGTGTTCGGCGTAAACATAGTAACAAGCGCCCATCTCGTCACGCAGTCTAGTAAACAGGCGCGATGATGCTCCTTTACCTAAAATTTCAGAGAGCACGGAGAGGGCTGGAACCCTCTTGTCTCCCGCGCTGTAGGCGCGAAAGGCCATCACCATGTGGGTCTGGTCAGTTTTCTTTTTATGGACAAGGAGCCCGGGTGATTTCTGGTGTGCTCTGACAGTTGGTTTAGAAAATTTTTTACCATTCAGGATATCCTTGAAATTCTTTCTCACTTCTTGGAGTACC
>MGLG01000056.1:0-1317 GCA_001795975.1 Candidatus Yanofskybacteria bacterium RIFOXYD1_FULL_42_10 | reverse complement strand
AGCTCCGAGAGTACATACCAGACCTTTTTCTGTGGCAAGTCCTCATACATATTGATTTCTTCAATTATCACCCCTCTCTCCTTATCCAACTCTGCTACCGGCAGGGTTGGATTGAGGTACATATCCGAGACAATTTCAAATAGCTTAGAAAAATGTTTCTTTGCTGCCTTAACGTAGTAACCGGTTAGTTCGTTAAGGGTGAAAGCATTATTTTGTGCGCCAAGACCATCCAATTCTTTAACTATATCAGTTACTCCCGGTCTCTTTGTGGTACCTTTGAAGCACATATGCTCTAAGAAGTGGGAGAGGCCGTTCTCGGCCTTGCTTTCGTAATTTGACCCGGTTTCAACTACTACCAACACCGTTACAGCCGGATTATCCTTCACCGGCACGGTGATAACCCTCAAACCATTGGGAAGCGTGGTTTTCTTGAAATTCATGAGAAAGACAGAATACCCTAAATAATAGCTTCTTTCAAATTTGCGATAACAACACGCTTCTGCTCCCCACTATCACGGTCGCGCAATGTCACGGTATCATCCGCCAGAGTGTCGAAGTCTATAGTGATGCAATAAGGCGTACCGATTTCATCTTGTCTCCTATAGCGCTTACCGATATTGCCATTGTCGTCAAATTGAATACTAGAAATATCTTTCTTAAGCGTTGTGTAAACTTCTCGAGCTTTGGAAACTAATTCCGGCTTGTTTTTAAGAAGCGGGAAAACTGCCGCACGGACAGGCGCAAGATCTTTATTCAACTTCAGATATGTTCTCTTTTCTCCACCGAGTTCGTCTTCGGTATAAGCTTCAAGTAATACAACAAGTAGGATTCGACCGAGACCAAAGGTTGGCTCAATAACATGAGGAATAAATTTTTCGTTCGAGGTTTCATCTCGATAACTTAAGTCTACTCCCGAACCTTCCATGTGGTTTTTCAGATCATAATCAGTTCGATAAGCTATAGCTTGTATCTCCATATCTCCAATTGAACCCTGGTATTCAAAATCAATAGTGCGTTTAGAGTAATGTGCTCTTTCATTTTCTTTTAAATCATTTTCTTTAACATTCTTTCTATCAATCCCTATTTCATCAAGCCATTCAAGCATTTCCTTTCTCCAATACTCAAAATATTTTTCCCATTCATCTTCTTTAATAAAATACTCGAATTCTGCAATCTCAAATTCTCTCACTCGATAAATAAAATCTCTCGGAGAAATTTCATTACGAAAAGCTTTACCTATTTGAGCAATACCGAACGGAATACTGGGGTGGAAAGAGTCAATTATATTTTTGAAATTTACAAACATACCTTGAGCTA
>MGLG01000055.1:7855-12027 GCA_001795975.1 Candidatus Yanofskybacteria bacterium RIFOXYD1_FULL_42_10 | reverse complement strand
CGGCCGGGTTTTACTGGAAAAAAATGTTATTTCAGATAAAGATCTCTTGGCGGTAGAGTCAAATTTGTACCGGCTTCCGATAGTTGAGCTGGACAAAATAGAATTAAACAAAGAAGCGCTCAAAGAGATTTCCGAAGATATAGTCAATTTTTATAAAATCGCGCCGTTTGCCAAGGACGGAAACACTTTAATGGTCGGCGTGGTCAATCCCGAAGATGTCGGGGCGCTGGAAGCGCTCAAGTTTATCGCAGAAGACAAAGGTTACGCTTTGGAAAAGCATTTGCTTAGCTACAAAGATTTTGACGCGATTGCCAGACAATATCGGACTTTGACCGGCGAAGTAGGGAAGGCCTTAGAATCTCTTGCGGAGGACATAGAAGTAAAAGAAGGGTCGGTGGCATCAATAGAAGAGATAACCGCTGAAGCGCCGGTTACCAAAATTGTTGCCGTAGTTATAAAACACGCCGTTGAAACAAGAGCCTCGGATATTCATATTGAACCATTTGAAGACCGAGTGCGGACAAGATTCAGGATTGACGGCATTTTAAGCACCGCTCTTTCGTTGCCGAAGAATCTTCATTCAGCGATTGTAACTCGGATAAAAATTCTTTCAGATCTGAAAATTGACGAAACCAGGCTTGCCCAAGACGGAAGATTCGCGACAAAAATAAATGAAAGAAAGGTGGATTTTCGCGTTTCCACTTTTCCCACCAAAAACGGAGAAAAAGTGGTGATGCGTATTTTGGATCCGCTTACCAACAAAATCAATCTGCCGGATTTGGGAGTTGACGGAAAATCTATGGAGATATTGCAGCGGGCGATGGACAAGCCGTTCGGCAGTATCTTAATCACGGGTCCGACCGGTTCAGGAAAATCAACGACTTTGGCCGGCATGCTAAAACTTTTGAATACCGAAGATGTGAATATTGTAACCTTGGAGGATCCGATTGAATATTTTGTGGACGGTGTCAATCAATCCCAAGTCCACGAAGAAATCGGCTATACCTTTGCAAGCGGCTTGCGGCATATTTTAAGGCAAGACCCCGATATCATCATGGTTGGAGAAATCAGAGACAAGGAAACCGCCGCTCTTGCCACTCAAGCCGCCCTTACCGGACACATTGTTTTGTCCACTCTGCACACCAATGATTCAATCGGAGTAGTGCCGAGGTTGGTTGACATGGGCGTGGAAAAATATTTGATTCCGCCGACACTGAATGTCGCCGCCGCCCAGCGGTTGTTGAGGAGATTGTGTCCAACCTGCAAACTGGAAAACAAAGCGAATGTCGCCGAAGAAAAAATAATAAACGACGCTTTGGCCGAGATGCCGGAACAATATCAAAAAGAACTTTTTTCAAAAAGCGGATATACGGTATATAAGCCCAACCTGAAAGATCCGTGCAAGGAATGTGGAGGCAAAGCGTTTAAAGGCAGAATCGGCATTTTTGAAATGCTGGAAATGACCGATCAATTTGAAAAAATAATTTTGGGCAATCTTTCGGAGTCGGCGATGAGAGAATAGGGCAAAAGGCAGGGAATGATAACTATGTTCCAAGACGGTATTTTGAAAGTATTGCGGGGCATAGTATCATTAGAAGAGCTGTTGGAGATCGCCCAAGCGGGGGACAGCGCGTAGTCAAGTTATAAAGTTCATCAAGTTAATAAAGTTTATAAAGTTGAATAAAAATTAATTTCTCTAACCTTACGAACTTTATAACTTTACAAACATTAAACTTATGGCAGATTACAACCAATACTTAGAAGAACTTTTATCGGTAACGGCGCAACAGGGAGCTTCGGATTTGCACATTTCGCCGGGACATTACCCGGTTTTAAGAGTGGACGGGCGGTTGCTGATTTTAACCAATCAAAAAATCTTGGACAAAGACACAACGGCCGGTATTGTTTACGCTCTTTTGGGCGATGAAAGGAAAACGAGATTTTTAACGGACAAAGAGTTGGATTTTTCCTATGAACTTCCCGGCAAAAACAGATTTAGGGTGGCTGTTTATCAGACAAGAGGGGGACTGGCGGCGTCTTTGAGATTGATTACCAACGAGATAAGAACCGTGGAAGAATTAAATTTGCCTTCGATCGTGAAAATATTTTCTAAACTTTCGCAAGGGTTTGTATTGATTGTCGGTCCAACTGGACATGGCAAATCCACCACTTTGGCGGCTATCATTGATCTTATCAACAAAGAGCGCGCCGAAAAAATAGTCACCATTGAAGATCCGGTTGAATATACATTTGTTCCCGATAAAAGCGTTATTGATCAAAGGGAAGTTTATCAGGACACTTTTTCATTCCATAAAGCTTTGAGATCTGTGTTCAGGCAAAATGCTAATGTGATAATGATAGGAGAGTTGAGGGATTATGAAACGATGAGCGCCGCTGTTACCGCGGCGGAAACCGGCCATTTGGTGTTTGCTTCGTTGCATACTAACAGCGCTTCTCAAACCATAGAAAGAATTATTGACAGTTTTCCGCCCAACCAACAGGGGCAGATTAGAAATCAACTTGCCAATACGATTTCCGGAGTTATCTCTCAACGGCTTATTCCAAGAGTGAGAGGCGGATTAATTCCGGCGATTGAAATAATGATAGCCACTCCGGCCATAAGAACCTTGATCAGAGATAATCGCCCGCGGCAAATGGACTTGGTTATAGAAACAAGCCAGGATATTGGCATGATAAGTTTGGACAAATCGCTGGCCGATCTTTTCCGAAAAAAAGAAATAAGCTGGGAGAGAGCGGAATTTTATTCCTCCAACCCAAGCGGATTGAAAGAGTTAGTTTGAGTTTAATTGCTATCTTGTTAATTGCTACCTTGTTAATTGATTGTTTCAAGCTAACAAGCTAACAAGCCAACAAGCTAACAGGTTGATTCTTGGAGTTTAATTATAAAATAAAAACTCAAAACGGAGAATTGATTGAAGGCAATATTGAAGCGCCCGATGAAAACGCCGCAGTCAATATTCTTCACGAGAAAGGTTATGTTGTTTTGTCTTTGCGGGCGTTGAAAAAAGATCTTTTCTCGGCTGACCTGAATCAATATTTTTCAAAACCGAACAATAAAGACATTGTTATTTTTACTCGCCAGTTATCCACGCTGATTGACGCCGATATGCCCCTTGCCGAAGGATTGCGGACATTAGCTCGGCAGGTGGATAAACCGGTTTTCAAAAAAGTAATAACCGAAATATCCGAGGCAGTGGAAGGGGGATCTTCTTTGTCGGGCGCTTTGGCGGCCCATTCCAAGATGTTCAACCAGTTTTATATAAAATTGGTTCAAACCGGAGAAATATCGGGAAAACTGCATGAAACGCTTTTATACCTTGCCGATTATCTTGAAAAAAGCCAGACCATCAATTCCAAAATTAGAGGCGCTTTGGCCTATCCGGCGTTCGTGGTTTTTGCTCTCGTGGTGGTTACCATTATTATGATGGTTTATGTTTTGCCGCAGTTGCTTTCTATTTTTAAAGAAGTGGGCTCCACGGAACTGCCCTTTACCACGAGAATCCTTATTTTTACAACTGAAGCCGTCAACAAGTTTCTTTACCCGATTGTAATCGTTGTTTTCGGCGGTTCATTTTTGCTCTGGCGATATATTAAAACGCCGGAAGGAAAAGCCAGGTTTGATAATTTGAAAATTAATTTTCCTTCGCTGGGGTCAGTGATAAGAAATTTGTATCTTGCTAGGATGTCCGAAAGTTTGGCGACCTTGATTAAGTCAGGCATTCCGATTTTGGATGGTTTAAAAATAACGGCTGACTTGGTCGGAAATACGGTTTATCAGAAAATACTTTTAGACGCGGAAGAAAATGTGCGCGGCGGGGGAAATATCTCGGAGGTCTTAGAGAAGCGCAAAGAAATTCCGCCCCTGATGTCTTCCATGGTTGCCATCGGAGAGAAAACGGGAAAGTTAAATTTTATGCTTGACCATGTTTCCAAATTTTATAAATCGGAATCGGACAACGCCATTGAAAACATCTCAACTTTAATTGAGCCGATCTTGGTTCTTATTCTTGGTTTTGCCGTCGCTGTTCTTGTTTCGGCTATATTACTGCCGATATACAATTTAGTCGGGGTTAATTAAAGAGAAGTCTAAATATTTGGAATTAAAAAGCCCCTCTTGCGAGGGGTTTTGCCAACTTTTTTTGGGGGAGGGA
>MGLG01000055.1:0-7833 GCA_001795975.1 Candidatus Yanofskybacteria bacterium RIFOXYD1_FULL_42_10 | reverse complement strand
ATCACAGATTGACTATATATGTCAAGACCAACTTGGGTACATTCAACCTGCAAGTGCAACATAAAATAAAATCTGCCCAAAGGCAGATTTTATGGTGAAAATGCGTAAGTTCTATTATTTTATTTGGTAAGTGAGGTAAACATTAACGGAAATTTCATTTTCTCCCGATGGAACCGACGGCCCGCTGTCTCCGCCGCCGCCCATATCTCCTTTAGCTTCAAGATAAACAGGCGTTGGAAAGCCGCCGGTATTTTCAGAAAAATTAATTATTTTCCCAAGGTCAATTCCCAATTCTTTTTCCAGCTCGCGCGCTTTTTTCTTTGCGTCGGCAATGGCCATTTTTCTTGCCTCGGCTTTTAATTTTTCCGGTTCGTCTATTTCAAAACTCAAACTGTTGATCTGATTTGCTCCCGCGCTGACCACTCCGTCAAGAATTGCGCTTACTTCGTCCAGATTTCTTATTTTTATTGTCATTGTTTGATTGACCTGATATCCGCTGATTACCGGCTTATCGTATCTCGGATAAGTATATTGCGGGTAGATGTTGTAAGAAACTGTTTTAATGTCTTTGTCTTCTATTTTTTGTTTTTTCAAAAACTCAACTACGGCTTTTGATTTTTTGGAATTGTCATCCTGGGCTGATTTAGAGGTAGCCGATTCGGTGACGATAGAAAGATAAACCGCCGCTATGTCGGCTTTGGAAACAACTTTGCCTTCTCCGCTGAAAGACACGGTGTTGGTTGTGGCGGCGGTATTTAATTTTTGATTGGTGTTCACAAGAAGGAACAGCGAAGCAACGATTAAAAATGTCATTGCCGTCCAAACGAGGGGTTTATAATTTTTTAACATTCAGAATTATCAATGAACACTTATCAAATATCAATGAAATTATTGAAAATTGAAAAATGTAAATTGAAATTTATTGTTTATTGAAAATTACTTATTTTATTGTATCATTTTTAGCGTGAAGAGAAAAGATATTTATTTAATATTGCACAATATTCGGAGCGCCTACAATGTCGGCTCCATTTTCCGCACGGCTGATGCGGTGGGCGTGTCCAAAATATTTCTATGCGGCATTACACCAACACCAAAAATACAAAAAATATCATCTGATTTAATTCACGATCGTAGTATAAATACGACATATGATGAGGGTAATTTTGATGATAAAATTGCAAAAACGGCGTTGGGGGCGGAGAAAAGCGTGCCGTGGGAACAATATAAACAGACATGGAGACTTCTTAAAAAATTACACAAAAATAAAATGCGGATTGTGGCGCTTGAACAGGCTCCGAAAAGTGTAAACCCGTTTGCTTATAAACCGAATTTTCCGCTTGTTTTAATTGTCGGACATGAACGCAAGGGGTTAAGCGATAAAATTTTAAATTATGTTGATGAAATAATGGAAATACCGATGTTGGGTCAGAAGGAATCCTTAAATGTCAGCGTGGCGGCTGGAATTGCGATTTACCAGCTAAAACTTGGCAATTCTAAAAAGATTTAAAGTTTAAATGTTTAAAAATGAAACTTCCATCAAAACAAATTGAAATAAGAATATTTAAATCGGGTTACGATTTGATAATCGGCGTGGATGAGGTCGGGGTCGGTTCTTTGGCCGGACCGGCGGTAGTTTGCGCGGTGGCGATGACCAATAATTTTTATAATAAAAACCACCGCAAGTTACGCCGATTAAGGGACTCAAAGTTATTGCGGGCAAAAGACAGGGAAAAATTTGCCGAACAGCTTGAGAAAGAAAAAGATTTTACTTTTGTTATTGCTTCGGCTTCAAATAAAGAAATAGATAAATTAAATATTTATCAGGCGACAAGAAAGGCGATGAGAAAAGCGGTAGGCCGGCTTGAATCAAATTTTCCGTTAAGAAAAATGGTGCTTGTTGACGGCAAGACCAAAATAAAAGGTTTAGAAATAGAACAAACCGCAATTATAAAAGGGGACAAAAAAGTTTTTGCCATTGCCTGCGCTTCAATTATTGCCAAAGTTTTTCGGGACAAACTGATGATTAAATATGCAAATAAGTTTCCCGACTACGGATTTGAAAAACACAAGGGCTACGGCACCAAATATCACCAAGGCCAACTTACTAAATTTGGTCCGTGTGCAATTCACAGAAGGTCATTTGCTCCCGTGGCAAAATTAATTTAAAATTAATACATGGCACAAATAAAAATAGCAATCAACGGATTCGGCAGAATCGGCAGGATATTTTTCCGGCAGGCGTTTGATTCTCAGAAATTGGAGATAGCCGCAATCAACGACATCGGCTCGTCGGATAATTTGGCGTATTTATTGAAATACGACAGCGTTTACGGGCCATATGAAAAAGAAGTTTCTGTGAGCGGCGATGTTTTAACGATTGGCGGAAAAAAAGTGCAAGTTTTGCATGAAAAAGAACCGTCCAAGCTTCCGTGGAAAGATCTCGGCATAGATATTGTCGTTGAATCAACCGGTGTTTTTGAATCGCGCGATACATCGGAATCGCATTTATCGGCCGGCGCCAAGCGAGTGGTGATTACCGCTCCCGCCAAAGACGATATTACTCCGACGGCTACGCCTAATGTCGGCGAGGAGTTTTTGCAATCCGATAAAATAACTTCCAACGCTTCCTGCACCACCAATGCGGTAACGCCGGTGATGGCGGTAATGATGGCGGAACCGGGAATTAAAAAGGCCATCTTAAATACCGTTCATGGATATACGGCTTCGCAAGGATTGGTTGACGGACCAGATAAAAAAGGAGACTTCAGGCGCGCCCGCGCGGCAGGAATAAATATTGTTCCCTCTACAACCGGCGCGGCTTTGGCGGCGACCAAGGCCATTCCCGCGTTGGCCGACAAGTTTGACGGTATTTCTCTTCGTGTGCCGGTGATTTCCGGTTCCATAGCCGATTTTACTTTTATTTCCGCCCGTCCGACTTCGGTTGAAGAAGTAAACGATATTTTTAAAAAAGCCGCTCAACGGGAAAGCTGGAAGGGTATTTTGGCGGTGACAGAAGAACCTCTTGTCTCAACTGATATTCTTCGCAATCCTCATGGTTCTATCGTTGATTTAACAATGACCAAAGTTGTAGATGGAGATTTGGTAAAAGTTTTGGCTTGGTATGATAATGAGTGGGGATATGGGGCGATGCTCCTGAAGCACATCTTGGCGGTGGCTGAATTGTTGTAATTTTAAATAAATCATAAAAATGTCGCAATACATTCACGATGATAAAATAAAAAAACTGGAAGAACTGGCTAATCAAGCCAGAGAACTTTTAATCGGCGAATTGACCGAGGCTAAGTCTGGCCACACGGCCGGACCTTTGGGCATGGCCGATATTTTTACGGCGTTATATTTTCATATTTTAAATCACGACCCGAAAAATCCCGATTGGGAAGAACGCGATAGATTGTTTCTTTCCAATGGCCACATCTGCCCGATTCGATATGCAGTAATGGCAATGTCCGGATATTTTCCTCTTGAAGAATTGCAAACTTTGCGTAAGTTCGGTTCCCGTCTCCAGGGGCATCCCGAAAGAGAAAGATTACCCGGAGTTGAAACTACCTCCGGTCCTTTGGGTTCCGGCCTTGGCCAGGCTGCCGGCTACGCTTATGCCGCCAGAATGGACGGCAAAAAATTTCGGGTTTACTGCGCCATGTCGGATGGTGAACAGGAGGCCGGAAATATTTGGGAATCGGCAATGTTCGCGGGGAAATATAAATTAAACAATCTGACCGGAATAATTGACCGCAACAATATCCAAATAGACGGGATGGTTGAAAACATTATGCCCCTTGAACCGTTGAAAGAAAAATACGAGGCGTTTAATTGGCATGTCATTGAAATTGACGGTCATAATTTTGAAGCGATAGTTGATGCGGTTGAAGAAGCCAAAGCGATTTACGAGAAGCCGACAATGATTATCGCCCATACTATTCCCGGAAAAGGAATCAAAGATATGGAGTTTGATTACAAATGGCATGGCGTGCCGCCCAAACCGGAAGAGGCGAAGAAGTTTTTAGACGAATTAAGAACATTGGGCGGAAAGATAACAAGCGAGCATCAATAAAACGAATCCTCCTCGCGGCTTGCTCGGGCAAAATGTAAATGAGCTTTTATCAGCACTCAGACAAGATATGAATAAATTCCTATCTTGCTCTTCGTTAGATAAAATAAGAATTTCCATTTTGCCCCTCGCTCGCTAAAATAATAAGAAAGGAGGTGTGTTTTATGCACGGAAATTGTAAATGTCATCATCATTTGGTAACCAAACTTTTGATTGTTTTGGCATGGACTGCCGCTATCGGATTTTGGTGGACGGACTGGAGAGTAACAACTATCTGGTGGATGGATTCAGAACATTTGTTTAAAGATGTTATCATCTTGTCATTATTGGCATTCGGTTCCAAGTTTTGTAAGTGTTGTATGCCCGGTAAAAAAATGACGGAAGATGGAAAAATGGGAGAGGGAATGATGTGTAAGCATGGAGAAGGTTGCCGATGCGGAGATTGCGGTCGTTGCAGATAATTCAACTTTTTATGGAGGCTGTCCCGCCGTTGGCGGGACAGCCTGATAAGCAGTTGAAAATTAAATTTTTAATATGATAAATCCCGATGCAAAATTGGTAGACAATTTGTCCGACAAATCCAAACTGGAAATGGCGGCAACTCGCGACGGATACGGCAAGGGTTTGGTTGAGGCGGGGGAGAAAGACCAAAGAGTGGTGGTGCTTTCGGCTGACCTTACCGAGTCAACCCGCTCTCATTGGTTTGCCGAAAAATTTCCGGAGAGGTTTGTGCAAGTCGGCGTGGCTGAGCAGAATATGGCGACGGTGGCATCGGGCATGGCAAATTACGGCAAGATACCGTTTATTGCTTCATACGCCGTTTTCAGCCCGGGCAGGAATAACGAACAGATTAGAACGACAATTTCTTTGAATAATGTTCCGGTGAAGATCGGCGGCGCTCATGCCGGTATTTCAGTCGGACCGGATGGGGCGACCCATCAGGCGCTTGAAGATATTGCGTTGATGAGAGTTCAGCCAAATATGGTGGTTTTGGTGCCGTGCGATGCGATTGAGGCGAGAAAAGCAACGGCGGCGGCGGCTTTATCCGTCAACTGGCGGAGTAAGCCGACATACATAAGATTTGGCAGAGAAAAATCGCCGGTTTTTACAACCGGAGAAACGCCGTTTGAAATTGGAAAGGCGGAGATTTTTCGCGACCCTTCAATACACTCAGGGCAAGCGGCAGATTGTGTGATAATTGGTTGCGGGATGCTTTTGTACAATGCCCTGATTGCTGCCGAGGAATTGTCCAAAGAGGGAATTGAATGTATGGTTATAAATTCTCACACCGTCAAACCGCTTGATGAAAAAACGATCATTGAAGCGGCTCAAAAGACAGGCGCGGTGGTGAGCGTGGAGGAACATCAAATAAATGGCGGATTGGGCTCGGCTGTTGCCGAAACGCTTTCAAGAAATTTTCCGGTGCCGCAGGAATATATCGGCGTTCAAAACAGATTTGGCGAATCAGGCGAACCGGATGAGTTGATAGAAATTTTCGGAATGGGAATTGCGTCCATTAAAGAAGCGGTGAAGCGAGCGATTGCGAGGAAGAAATAGATTTTTTTAGATTGTCGTAGTGGATGTTTCTTTTTCTGAATCAAGAACCAAAGGTTTTTTGATGAGTTCGCGGAGCTTAATAAAATCGTTTTGAAGATGGGCTTTGATTTGTTCATCGTTGACCGCGTGTTGAGGATGAAAGGTCGGCAAGAGGTCATAAGAGCCGAAATTAAACGAACGGCCGTGGATATTATCAAGCGGTTGGCGAAGTCCGATGCCGTTTAAAGCCATATTGCCGAGAGTAACGACTACTCTTGGTTCAATCGCTTTTATTTCTTCTTTTAAGAACGGGACATAAGATTTGATTTCTTTTGAAGTCGGTATTTTGTCTTTAGGGTAATACTTAAGGACATTGGTGACATAGACCTTGTTTTTGTCTATGCCAGTAGCCCTAAGGAGCTGATTGAGAATTTTTTCTGAATGGCCGGAGATTGGCTTGCCTTCTTTTTCTTCTTCCGGACCGGGAGCTTCGCAGACAAATACGATTTTTGCCTCAGCAAAACCCCTTCCGAAGACTAACTTCTTATTTAAAAATTTTTTCTTAAGAGAATCATTAACCTGTTGTAGTTTCTGTTTCTCTGTCATTATGGCTTAATGCTACCATAAACGCTTATTTTTGGCAAGAGAGTTTGGGGTACATTCAACCTCCAAGTGCAACACTAATCAAAAATGGCCGGATAATCGGACACTTTTAATGTTTGATAGAATTGAATTTTAATTTATTTCAGAAGCTGAAGAGATGATATAATCTCATTAAAAATTGACGATAAGTTTGTGTCATTTATTGTAGTCATTCCTATTATAAACCCGAAGAAATTTTTATTTTCTGGAGTAGCAATCCATGCAGCTTGTTCCCATTTATTGTTGTCTAAATATTCAAACAACAAATTGTTTTGATCGCCTATTTTCATCAATCGGCAATTTTTAATTTCCTCGTAGTTATCAAAGACTGGGGAATTATTGCAAGTCATTGAAGACACGCTAAACATTTTCTCGTAATCTTCTATTGTTGGTCCAGGACCCCATACAAAATTTATTTCTCTATTTGGTATAAATGCCATATGAACATAAGAGCTTTTAACCATGTTTGATTGCGCTGATTTTGGATAAATATCCAATACTTGAATATCGCCCTCATTACTATCAAAAATAAACCAATCTTTAGGATATAAAAATTCAATTCCAAATAAATTGTTTCGGTAAGTTTGTTTGTTTGATGAAGTGGCTGGGGAAGGAGTAATTGTCGCGGTGGGAATTTGATATCGTTTAACAAAAACGACATAGCCGCCGATGCCGACTAAAATGATAAAACCAATAATTAAAGGGATTAAGCTGACAAAACCTTTTTGTGTATCCATACTTAAAGTTTAACACAAACAAAAAAAAGACAACGGTCAAAACAAGTTACATTTGTGTGCGCGCTGAGGGGATTGCCTCCAGCTTTCGCGTTCTTCCGAATGCTCGGCCATAGGCTTGCCTCGCGGTTATTTTCGCCATTTGCGAAAATAACATCGCTCTGGCATTCAATCCCCGACGCAAGTAAAGCAGTTTACTTGCGTTAATTACGCACACTCATTTTATTCGTGTGCGCGCTGAGGGGATTGAACCCCCGACCTACTCGGTGTAAACGAGTCGCTCTACCACTGAGCTAAGCGCGCTTTTCCTTTCTGGTGCGGCCGGATGGATTCGAACCATCAGCCTCGGTCTTATAAGGACCTTGCTCCACCGTTGAGCTACGGCCGCATGGTGATTAATTATCTTTTTGCACTGATTTCTCAAACTCGTTGAAGGCTTATCTTTTGGAGGGGGTTTCGAGCCCGACGGTCAAGGCGAAGGTTTTAGTGCCGCGCTTTAGCCGGCACTGGAATCGCCTCGGCGAGAACTTCAGGATTTTTTAAGCTTCAAAAAATCCGTACCCGAAAAAAGATGTGCCGAGAAAGAGTTTGGGGAAATTATCCTATCAGCGCGTAAAATTCTTTCTGTTCCAATGTTTCTTTTACGATAAGTTCTCCGGCAATTTTACGCAGAGTTTCCATTTTGGTTTCCAAAACTTTTTTGGCCGAGGCAAGAGCTTTTAAAATGAGTTTTTTCACTTCCTGATCTATTTGAAAAGCAATTGTTTCGGAATAGTTTTTGCTTGAAGAAATTTCTTTGCCGAGAAAAATCAGCTCGTCTTTTTCACCAAAAGTAATGGGGCCGAGAGCGTC
>MGLG01000054.1:8038-8351 GCA_001795975.1 Candidatus Yanofskybacteria bacterium RIFOXYD1_FULL_42_10 | reverse complement strand
TATTAAGAAATAAATATTTTCTTATCCAAAGATTTATTTCAGATAAGTTTGAAATTCTATTGCCAATTATAATCTAAATACCAAACCAACCGGCGGAGGGAGCATGCTTTTATGAAATCAGCAGAATTTCAGAAAAGTATGCTCCGCAGCACGCATGGAGGTTGTGTCAGCGATTGATTTGTCAGAATCAAATTTTATCTATAAAATTCAACTATGCCGACTGAACCCTTACGAGCTGAACATTTTTATAAATTTTTCCAATGCCCGCATTGGATTTGGTACGACATCTACGGGGATGCCAAGATAAAAAAGC
>MGLG01000054.1:7850-7949 GCA_001795975.1 Candidatus Yanofskybacteria bacterium RIFOXYD1_FULL_42_10 | reverse complement strand
AAGCCCGAACTGATGCGCGATTTGGACGAAGCGTTTTTGGCGACTCTTGAACTGATGAAGCAAGGGAAAAATATCTATCACGGCGTTTTGATGAATGAA
>MGLG01000054.1:6324-7813 GCA_001795975.1 Candidatus Yanofskybacteria bacterium RIFOXYD1_FULL_42_10 | reverse complement strand
GCAGGTCTAACGAACGCTGGGCATCATAAACGACATAATGCCCAGCGTTCGTTAGACCTGCGCGATGAATTTAAGTTTCAGCTGATTTTTTACAGTTTAATTCTTGAACGGCTTCAGGGGGTAAGGCCGACTCACGCTTTCGTCATAGACCCCGAAGGCAACGAAAGGTCATTTTTAGTCAACGATTATGTTGATCAGTTTCATCTTTCGCTTGAACAGATAGAAAAAATATTGGAAGGGGAGAAACCGCTGCCGTTTTTAAAGAGCGGCTGTAAGCGCACTCCCTGGTATTCGCTTTGCATTTCCGAAACCGAGGGTTGCAACGATGTTTCATTGGTTTACCGATTAAGCCAGGGCGACCAAAGACGCCTTTACGATTTAAATATAAAAACAGTTTTTGATTTGGCCAACGCCGATGTTAACGAATTAAGGAACCAGCTGGAAGATTGGCCGTTTGATAAATTGGTGCGGCTCAACAATCAGGCGAAAGTTCTCGTTTCGCAGGAGCCGGTGATTTTAAAGAAGGCCGAATTTCCGGAGGTGAAAAATGAAATATATTTTGACATAGAAAGCGATCCGACCAGGGATATTGATTACCTCCTTGGATTTTTGGTGAAAAACACGGAAAAGAAAAACAGTGAACCGGAGTATAATTATTTTTTGGCAAAAGATAAAAGCGAAGAGCCGGAAATGTGGAGAAAGTTTCTGGATTTTCTCGCGGGTTTGGATGATTTCGTCATTTATCATTATGCTTTCTACGAAAGACATGTTTTTGACCGTTTGGCCTTAAAATACGGCGCTCCGGAAAGTTTAATAAATAAATTTCGGGAGAATACGATTGATATGCACTTAAGGCTGGTGGAATCGGCTGTTTTGCCTCTTTATTTTTACAGTTTGAAAGATGCCGCCAAATATTTGGGTTATAAATGGGATGATTCTGAAGCCGGCGGAGCGGAGTCGGTGGTTTGGTATAACGACTGGCTTGATAAAAAAGACTTGCCTGACCGGCAAGCAGGCGATGCAATCCTGAAAAGAATTCTCAAATACAACGAAGATGATGTCAGAGCCACACTTTTGATAAAAGAATGGCTGGAAACGCAAGGCCCCAAAAAATCCAGAGAAAAATTAGAGGAATAATCTTGAACGGTCGCCAAGTAGGCATCCGGCCTCTTGAATATATTTTGGGGCGTGGTATCATCTCAACAATGAAAAATTCTTATCTGTTTATCGGAATAATTATCGGCTCTCTTTTGCTTTTTGGTTTTGTTTATCCTCAAGCCGTGAATAAGGGAGTTGATTTTGTTAACGGCAAGACCTCTCTCGGTTTGCCTCATGTTTTTAATGTGCCATTTCGTTTCGGATTAGATTTGCTTGGCGGGACCCATCTTTTGTATCAAGCGGATCTTTCCGCGATAGACCAAAAGGCCGACGCTATGGACGGTGTCAGAGATGTGATAGAACGAAGAGTTAATTTTTTTGGCGTTGCCGA
>MGLG01000054.1:1910-6299 GCA_001795975.1 Candidatus Yanofskybacteria bacterium RIFOXYD1_FULL_42_10 | reverse complement strand
CAAGCCATTCAATTGATCGGTGAAACACCGTTTTTGGAATTTAAAGAAGAAAAGGCTGACACCCAAGCCATCATAGAAGCACAACAGCAGGGTAAACGACTTGACGAGGAGCCGTTCCAAAGCACCGGTCTCAACGGCAGGCATCTTAAAAGAGCTCAACTTTCGTTTGATCCCCAAACTTATTCTCCGGAAATCAGCTTGGAATTAAATGAAGAGGGGGCCAAGTTATTTGCCCAAATCACCAAAAAGAACCTAAACAAAGTTGTCGCTATTTATTTGGACGGCATTCCCATTTCCACGCCGGTGGTGCAATCGGAAATTCCCGATGGCAAAGCCGTGATTTCAGGAAAGTTTACGCCGAATGAAGCCAAATTGCTGGCAACGAGATTAAATTCCGGAGCTTTGCCGGTCCCGATCAAATTAATCAGTCAACAAACTATCGGCGCGTCGCTTGGCGCCCAATCGCTTGCCAAGAGTTTAAAGGCGGGTGTTTGGGGTCTTATTCTTGTTGCGGCTTTTATGGTTTTATTTTACCGATTGCCGGGTGTTGTTTCAGTAATCGCTTTAATGGTTTACATTCTCATTGTCTTGTCTGTTTATAAAATAATTCCGGTAACTCTTACCCTGGCCGGCATTGCCGGATTTATATTGTCGTTGGGCATGGCCGTAGATGCCAATGTCCTTATTTTTGCGCGCATGAGAGAAGAGCTTAAGGCCGGAAAAACTCTGAATCAAGCCGCTCACGAGGGTTTTTCAAGGGCATGGCTTTCAATTCGCGACAGCCATATTACCACTTTGATAGGCGCTTTGGTTTTATATATTTTTACCACTTCCATTGTGCGGGGTTTTGCTCTTACTCTCGGCATAGGAGTTTTGACAAGTTTATTCACGGCTACCATTGTAACAAGAAATTTTCTAAATTTGTTTGTCGGTCCGAAATCGGAAAAAGTAAAATGGTTATTTTAACGGAATGAAAAAGATTTATACAATTGTATTTTTTATATCTGTAGGCCTGGCCTTCTCGGCTATTGTGGCAGCCGGTATTTATGGTCTTAAATTCGGCGTTGATTTTAAGGGCGGAAGCGTTATGGAATTAAATTTCAAAAATGGCAGGCCTCAAATTTCAGAAATACAGTCGCTTCTTTCCGGAGAGGCGGAATTTAAAGAAGCCGGCGTCAATCTTGCCGGACAAAGCGGAATTATTATAAAAAGCGGGGAATTATTGGAACAAATTCACCAGGATATTTTAAAAAAGATTTCAACGCAATTTCCGTCAGCCGGAATGGAAGAATTAAAATTTGATTCCGTCGGCCCAGTCATAGGCAAGGAACTTAAAAGCAAGAGTTTGTCCGCGGTTATAATTGTCCTATTTTCAATAATTATTTATATAGCGATAGTGTTCAGAAAACTTTCGCGAACAATCTCCGGTTGGGCGATGGGTGTTGCCGCCATCGTCGCTTTGGCTCACGATGTCATTATTCCCGTCGGCGTATTTGCTTTATTGGGAAAGTTTTACGGAATAGAAATAAGCGCGGTTTTTGTTGCCGCTATTTTGACCGTATTGGGATATTCCGTTTCTGATACGGTAGTTGTATTTGACAGGGTCAGGGAGAATATTATAAAAGGAGGAGGAGCGGGGGAGGGCTTTGGAGCGGTGGTTCACAAGAGTATCCTTCAAACATTAACAAGATCCCTAAATACCACCTTTACCACGCTTCTTTCTTTAATGGCCATTTACCTGTTCGGCGGCGAGAGCATCAAATATTTTGCGCTTGCTCTGATTATGGGTATTTTTTTGGGAGCTTATTCCTCAATATTTGTTGCCTCTCCGTTATTGGTTTGGTGGAACGGAAAAAGCGTGAGCCAAAAGAGATAACAGGCAAGTCAGAGACATTAAAAGCAAGTGCTTAAAAGGGAAGGGTTGACAGCTTTTATGAGTGGTGATATTATACAACTAATCAATAAATAACCATTTTGTATGGGTTCTAATAACAATAATTTAATACTTAAAACGGTTGCCAATCTTTTAAAGAATTTATCGTCCAGGAATAAGGATATTATTTCCCGTCGTTTTGGTTTGAAAAAAGGCAGGAAAGAAACCTTGGAATCAATAGGACGAAGCTATGGCATTACCAGAGAACGGGTAAGGCAGATTGAAGAGTTCATTCTTAAACAGCTAAGGGAATCTTCAAAGAATGACAGCGAAGTTGATCAATTTGTATCGCTTGCTCAAAACTTCGTAAACAAAAACGGCGGAGTTATAAAAGAAAGAGACCTTTTCAAATCGTTTAGCGGCAATGAACAGGACGCCGCGGCCAACTCTTTGCTTGTTTTGCTTTTGGCTCTAAGAAACAGTCCGATGAAATTTGCGGAGAACGACAGTTTTAATGCTTTTTGGGCGATTGATGATGCGCGCGCAACCGCATTTAAAAATACGGCGTCATCTTTGGAAAATATTTTGGCAAAAAATAAAAAGCCGGTTTCCGATTCTAATTTCTCCTCTTTGATTACAAAATATTCAGTTGCCGGTTTTGACGGCGGAGAATTGATTCCAAGCCATCTCGGCGCTTTTTTGGGCATCAGCAAAAATGTCGGGAAAAATATTTATAACGAGATCGGTCTTATTAATTGGCCGGAAATTAAACCCAGGGGCGTAAAAGACAAGGCCTATTTGGTTTTAAAGAAAGCCAATGCCCCCAAACACTTTGGCGATATCGCCAAATGCATCAATATCGCTAATTTTTCGGGCAAAAAAGCGAACACCCAAACCGTTCACAACGAACTTATCAAGGATGGGCGTTTTGTTTTGGTTGGCCGAGGCATGTATGCTTTATCGGAATGGGGATACAAAGCGGGAACGGTAAAAGATGTTTTAATTGATATTCTCAAAAATTCTTCTAAGCCAATACACAAGACGGCCTTGCTAACAAGCGTAATGAATGCGAGAATGGTAAAGGAGAATACAATTTTGTTAAATCTCCAGGATTCCAAAGTCTTCGCTAAGAACGAAGACGGAACCTACACTCTTAGAAAGGCCTAAATTGTTTGGGCTTCGCGGCTCAAACGCGCAAGTCTTAATATCGTGGAACAATTATCTTTCGCTCTAGACAGCTTAAATCAAGCTTATAATATTCTCTCTTTATACTGGTGGGCATACGCGCCGGTTTTGTTGTTTTTCGGATTGTTTGAAGCCTATCAAGTTTATACGAGAACCAAATATATTTCTTCGCTCAAATGGGCGCTTTTAGAATTAAAAATTCCCAAAGAAATCCGCAAAAGTCCCAAAGCGACCGAACAAATTTTCAATGCCTTGCACGGCGTTTTTTTGCCGATTAAGTGGAGAGACAAGTTTTTTAAGGGCAAGGTTATGGATTGGTTTTCTTTTGAAATAATAGGTTCCGGCGGCGAAATCCACTTTTTCGTCAGAACCATTGAGGCATATAAAAAATTAGTCCAGTCGCAAATTTACGCCCAATATCCCGATACCGAAATTACCGAAGCGCCCGTTGATTACATTACCGGCTGGCCGGCTTCAATGCCTGACGACAAAAACGATCTTTGGGGAGCAGAACTTCTTTTGAACAAGGAAGACGCTTATCCGATCAGAACTTATCCCGAATTTGAGGAAGTGGCGGTGGGCAAAGAAGATGTCAAAAGAGTTGATCCGTTAGCTTCGCTTTCGGAGGTTTTAAGCAGTTTGCAATATGGGGAGTTTATCGGCATTCAGCTGCTTATCCGGCCCACCGGGGACGGCTGGATTAAAAAGGGACAAGCTGTTGTTGATAAAATAATGGGCAAAGAAGTTAAGCTCAAACCTGATTTTCTTTCAAAAATGATATTTGCCATTGATGAATATGTGCCCGGGCATTTCCCCGTGGAAAAAAAAGATGACAAAAAAGACAACGCCCAACTTTCTCCCGGCAAGCAAGATATTCTGAAAGCGATAGAAAAAAGCTTTGCCAAATTAGGATTTGAAAGCGGCATCAGGTTTATTTATGCCGGTTCAAAGGAAGTGTTTCACCGGGCTCATATTTCCGGAATAATGGGGGCATATAAGCAATTTGCTTCTCAATCGCTCAACGGCTTTAAGATGAATATTAAGACCGCGCCTTTGTGCAGATGGCCGTTTAAAAAACAAAAAGAATACAACAAGAAAGTATTTTTGTGGAGCAAATTTAAAAACAGAACATTTATGAAAAAACCGTTTGTTTTAAATGTAGAAGAATTAGCGACGATATTTCATTTTCCGGATATCGGCGTCAAAGCGCCGTTATTGCCGAGAGTGGAAACCAAAAAAGGCGAACCGCCGGTCGGATTGCCGGTATCGTAATAAGCAAATGCAGTATTGTTATATTGTTAGCGTGCTAATTGTTAAAATTAAAAACAAGA
>MGLG01000054.1:0-1894 GCA_001795975.1 Candidatus Yanofskybacteria bacterium RIFOXYD1_FULL_42_10 | reverse complement strand
GATTACCCCGCCGGACAACGAAATATTGCTTCTTGGAGAAACCAATTTCAGAAATGATAAGGTTAGATTTGGCATCAAATCCGATGACCGAAGACGCCATATGTATGTGGTTGGTTCTACCGGCATGGGCAAATCCGAGTTTTTGAAGACCATGACCATTCAGGATATTGAAGCCGGACATGGCATCGCTTTCATAGATCCTCACGGCGATCCGGTCGTGGATCTTTTGGATTTTATTCCCGAAGAAAGGATTAAAGATGTTGTCTACATTGACCCGGGAGATTTAGCGTTTCCGGTCGCCTTCAATGTAATGGAAAGCGTTGATTTTGATTATCGGCATTTGATTGCCGCCGGACTGTTGGGCGTTTTTAAAAAGATTTGGGTTGATGCCTGGTCGGCGAGAATGGAATATATTTTGAATAATACGATTTTGGCGCTTTTGGAATTTCCCGGTTCCACTTTGCTTGGCATCAATAAAATGCTTGCCAGCAAAGAGTACCGCAAGAAGGTTGTCGCCAATGTCAAAGACCCGATTGTAAAAGCGTTTTGGGTTGATGAGTTTGCCAAATACGCCGACAAGTTTGCCACCGAAGCGACGGCGGCGATTCAAAATAAAATCGGCCAGTTTATTTCAAACAATTTAATAAGAAATATTATCGGCCAGCCCAAATCAACTTTGGACATAAGAAAGATTATGGACGAGGGCAAGATTCTTTTGGTGAACATTTCGCGAGGCAGAATCGGCGAAGACGCATCCCGTTTGCTTGGAGCGCTATTGGTCACCAAAATTCAGTTGGCGGCCATGTCCCGCGTGGATATTCCCGAACCGGAACGAAGAGACTTTTTCCTTTATGTTGACGAATTTCAGCATTTTGCCACCGAATCGTTCGCCAATATCTTGTCCGAAGCGAGAAAATTCCACCTCGGCTTGATTATGGCTCACCAATACATCAAACAGATGGAAGAGCCGGTCAGAGACGCCGTATTCGGCAATGTGGGAACGATTATTTCGTTCAGGGTCGGCGCGGAAGACGCCGAATTTTTGGAAAAGTGGTTTGCGCCTGATTTTATGATGGCGGATATCGTAAATCTGGGCAAACAAAGCATTTATTTGAAGCTTATGATAAACGGCATTTCTTCAAGAGGATTCTCGGCTTCCACTTTGCAAAGATTTTCCAAGCCGGAGATAACATTTCGCGATGACATTATAGCCGCGTCAAGAAAAACCTACGCTAATCCTAAAGCCGATGTAGAAAAAGCTATCGCCGAATGGGCGGGATCATCGGGTGAAGAATCAGTCGGCGGCGAAGAAGAAAGAGAACGAAGACCGAGACGCGATTATGGCGAGTCATTCGGCGGCGGAAGAGGACAAAGGTTTCCGGACCATGGACGGGACGATCGCGGGCGAGACGATAGATTTTATAGAGACGAGAGACGGGACAACAGACCGCCGGTTCCTTCGGCTCCAAGGCCGATAGTTCAAAATCAAAGCGCTCCGGCATCTTTGGAATCGGCTTTAAGTTCGGGACCGGTTAATTTTAAGGGCAAAAGGATGAAAATAAGCGAGCGAGTTCCAAAACCCAAAAAAGAAGTTGATACCGGCGAACTCAAAAAGATTTTAGAGGAGTCGTTAAAAAAATAATATTTATGCGTATTAAAAAATGGGAATAACTCCCTTTTTTAATTTGTTAAAACTAAAAAACTGTGCTATTTTATTATAGTAAACCGCCCCTAGCTCAATTGGTAGAGCAGCTCCCTTTTAAGGAGAAGGTTCCGAGTTCGATTCTCGGGGGGCGGACTGTTTATTTTAGCGAGCGAGGGGCAAAATGGAAATTCTTATTTTATCTAACGAAGATCAAGATAGGAATTTATTCATATCTTGTCTGAGTGCTGA
>MGLG01000053.1:5709-5847 GCA_001795975.1 Candidatus Yanofskybacteria bacterium RIFOXYD1_FULL_42_10 | reverse complement strand
ATTTCCGCCGAGTGGTGCGGTATAAATACGCTTATTATCCAAAAACAGATGCCCATCCTTTTTATCAAAACGGACCCCTCGGATAGCGTCAAAGCACTTCGCAAAGGTGTTTCTATCAAATATGCTCGTCTTTTCCGA
>MGLG01000053.1:4516-5676 GCA_001795975.1 Candidatus Yanofskybacteria bacterium RIFOXYD1_FULL_42_10 | reverse complement strand
GAGGTTTTCCTTTCCTGCAATGAGGTCTGCTCTCATAGTATTTGTGATAAGCATCTTCGGCAGATTGCCAAGCTCATTGAAGCGGATAGTGGGCTCAAAGGCATCGTTGTTGCGGAGATAATAGACCTCAACTTTCATCTTTTTAGCTTTATCCTCGTATATGCCGAGACGAAAGAAAGCGTCATTGGAATAGGATGCCTCGTCCTTATGAGACCCTCCATCTACCGATAGCCCCAGCTCATCAGTGAGAGTTTTGAGAAAGTTGCCGTTGTCATAATCAAAGATAGCCACATCATCATCGGTGAGTTTCTTCGTGCCGTTTCCGTTGTCGCACACATAAGAGAGCTTCCCGTTCTCATTCCTCACTTGGCTTTGATGGCAATCGTCTCCATCGCAAAAACCGCAATCTACGGCATCCAGATTGCTTGAGTGTTTGAGTATTTTCTTCTGGACCAATTTTGCAAAATCATCTGAATACTCGGTCCGTTCTTTGATATCGAAGGAGATGGGTAGGGACCGAGCTGATATGCGTTCAAGAAACCACCTCATAGTGTTAAGCGACATAGATACCCCAGTCCTTTAATAGCTTTCTGACTATATCATCCTGTGGGCGGTTCTTGAGGTCGCAGGTGTTAGGCGGAGTGATGGACACCGATACCTGTTTACGGCGACCCCTTCCGATTTGCTTGAAAACGACTGTAATTTTTATACTCTCTGGCTCCCATTCCGTGCTCCTATCAAGGTGGAGTTCCTTGAGTATTTTCTGGACAGCATCAGTGCCAGAGTATTGTTCCTTTCCGCCAACATCAATATAGAGCTTATGAGGCACTCCTATGTTCTTGAGCCGAATTGATTTCAAATATACTCGCTCTACGCCGTAGGATGCGTTTGCGACAAGGTTCAAGTTCGCAAGGTCTTTTGCAGTAGCGAGCGAGTATCGCTCCTCATCCGTGTTGATGTCATCAATGCCGAGGAAATGCGAGCAGAACAGCTTTTGTAGTTCACTTACGACATCCTTACCTCCAAGAGCCCGAACACCGAGCATTGTGAGGTCTGGTGTGTAGACGAATACCACATCAAACACGGGCTTACGGATATGCTTTTCATCAAGCTGTTTGCCGTCAAATACAGTGTCTCTTGTTGGGAGGTCCTCTAGGTAT
>MGLG01000053.1:4160-4435 GCA_001795975.1 Candidatus Yanofskybacteria bacterium RIFOXYD1_FULL_42_10 | reverse complement strand
GTGTCAAAAATCTTTGGCAAGGTAAGTTCCTTCACTCCAAGCTCTTGAATGTTCGCCTTACTGTAATACTCATCAAACTCTTTCGGATAAAGCGTAAAGGCAAGCAGGGCTCGTTCATCGTATGTATTCGCCCGACTTTCAATCTCACTTTCTCTATTGATGTTAAGATTTGATGAGCAAAGAGCTGATATGTGATTTTCTGACGAGAGCGAGTTTATATACTCAAGTTCCATAAAGACCTTGTTGCGAAGCTCCTCTGTCTGTTTATAGATAAA
>MGLG01000053.1:166-4145 GCA_001795975.1 Candidatus Yanofskybacteria bacterium RIFOXYD1_FULL_42_10 | reverse complement strand
CGCACATTCATCTCTTTTTTCTTTTTTATCGCCGATTGCAAAATCTACTCCGTGCAGTTTTTTCAAATACTCGCTAATAAGCTCACTGCTGATATGAAGCACGAAATCCCTCGGGTCTGAATACTGTGATGACATAGTAATAGTAATTGTTGGGCTCTGTCCCCAGCAGACTTTTTTGCAAAAGAGAGCCCTGTGCTGTATGGTAAAGGTATCAAAAGGTAGGTAGAAAATCAATGACAGAAAAGAACCGCAAAATGCCAGAACTCCTAACTCTTTCCGAGGCGTGTGAGCTGTTAAAGGTCCATCCGAACACGCTACGTCAGTGGGACAAGAATGGCATCCTTCCTGCTATCCGCATCGGAACCAAAAGAGTGCGAAGATACCGCAAGGAAGACATAATAAAGTTGTTAAATCAAAAAAGATGAGGTATCGGAAATGTTCAAATGATGAGGGGTGGTTCAATCAAGCTACACTCTGGTTTATGCGAGTGTGGATGGTTGTTCTTGTTGTTTTAATAGTAATGGGCTTAACTGGAAATCTCTAAAAATATGACATAAATCTATTAACAATTTGATTGCCTAACCCTCGTGAATTGAAACTCCGAGGTATGGCAGAAAAACTATCCCTAGCAGGAAGCTCCTCGTCAGAGCACTAGGGATAGTCATAGTCCGAAAGGGTTATGGGTAGCCCGCAAGGGCTATCGCTGGCGGGGAGCTTTCTGTGTTCCCCAGTAGGCATAAAAACTATCCCTAGTATGCCCCAAAAATTACAATTACAATCAAAACAATTCCAAAAAGTAGAACAAGCAAAAGGTCGCCCACTTCTCCAGTGGGTAGGCAAGAAGCCCCTTGAGAGCGTGCAATTTTATCCTGCACAGGAGACCGAGGTATATGGCGACAAGAGTGCAAAGGATTTCAATAAGCTATTTTGGGGTGATAACCTGCAAGTGCTTTCGCATCTCTTGAAGGAGTATCGTGGCAAGGTTGATTTGATATACATTGACCCTCCGTTTGATAGCAAGGCGGACTATGTGAAGAAAGTAAAAATCCGTGGCGAGCAGGTTGAAGGTGTGGGGCAAGGTCTCTTTGAAGAAAAACAATACACCGATATTTGGGAGCGAGACGAGTATCTCCAGTTTATGTATGAGCGACTGCTTTTGATGCGTGAACTTCTATCTGAAACAGGAAGTATCTATGTGCATATGGATGAGAAACGCTCTCATTATCTCAAAATCATTCTTGATGAAGTGTTTGGCACAGAAAACTTCCAGAGAGAAATTATTTGGCGTATAGGTTGGATTTCTGGCTACAAATCAGTAGCAAAGAATTGGATACGAAACCACGATGTTATTCTTTACTACTCAAAAAACAAAAAACATCTCACTTTCAATAAAGAATACATACCTTATCCGAAAGGATATAAACGCCGAGATGGAGCAACACCAGAGGGAGAAGGTTATCCGATTGAAGATACTTGGAACTCTAATGAATTGGATAGTATGGATAGTATCCAAATAATGAGTTTTAGTGGAGAGAAAAGAAACTATCCTACCCAGAAAAACGAAAATCTCCTTGAGAGAATAATCAAGGCATCTTCAAAAAAGGGTGATGTTGTTGCTGATTTTTTTATAGGTTCTGGGACCACCTGCGGAGTTGCCCAACAACTTGGACGCAAATGGATAGGGTGCGACATCAACCTTGGGGCGATACAGACCACTACAAAATACCTCAATCAAATCATTGCAGACCAGCAAAGAGAAAAGACAAAAAACTTTGAGGGTTCACTTGGTTTCAAAGTGCTCAATGTGAACGACTACGATGTGTTCAAGAATGAGCTTGAAGCGAAAGAAATCGTGATGGAGATGTATGGCATAGAGCCAGTGAAGCGGACCTACTTTGATGGCGTTCTTGATAGGAACTTTGTGAAGGTGATGCCTCTCAATCGTGTTCTAAACAAGATGGACATACGCACCCTGCTCAAGAGCATAGGCGACAAGCTAGATAGCTTCACAGTGAAAGCAAAATCAAAAGCTGGAGAGGCAATCTATGAAGAAGGCGTGCTTGTCATCTGCTCGGGTATGGAACTTGATGTGAGAGATTTTATCAAGAAGGAGAACAAGACGGGCGTGAATATAGAAGTCCGAGACATTACAACTGACAAGAAAAACCTCATCTTCAAGAAAAAGCCAGAGGCAAAAATTGAGGTCAAAGCGAAAGACAAAAAACTCTCCGTGGAACTCAAGGACTTCTACTCCCCGATACTGATGCGAAAGCTGGAGATTGAAAACGAGAAGGTCCTCAAGAAAGAACACCGAGCAAAAGTTGGCGACTTCAAACAAATTATTGATAGTGTAGCGATTGATGTGGACTACAACGGCAAGCTGTTCAATGCCGAAGTGATGGACCTACCAGAAAAGAAAGAGGTCATCAAAACCAAGTATTCGTGGGAGTATCAAAAGAAGGGTAAATATACTGTCGCTATCAAGGTCGTGGATGTGCTTGGCGAAGAATACTTTGAAACTTTTGAGGTAAATGCATAAAGCTATGGATAGTTTTTTTCTACAAAATATCCAGAAGCAGGTGGCACAGTGGCGTGCTGACGGCTACGCAGGTGTCCATAAGGAAACCGAGAATATACTCTCCCACATCAGACGGGTGGCTTTCTTGCACGAGCCACAAATTGAAGCTCTGGAGACCTATATTTTCCTCAAGGAGGTTATAGGCAACAAGCCGTCCGTGGAAGTATTCCGACAATCATTTCAAAATGAGCTTGAACTCATCCGTGCTCTCGGTATTTCTGACAAGGAGGCATTTGAGCTTGCTTACGATAAAAAGAAGAACGAGAAGATACAGGCAATTCTTGATGAGAAGTTCGGAACCTCTGACTATGCAAATCAGGTCTATGCACTCACTATGGGCTCTGGCAAGACGATTTTGATGGCAGTGATGATGCTCTATGATTTCGTTCTCTCCTTTTATCACAAGGATGATGAACGCTTTGCGAAGAACGCCCTCGTCTTTGCTCCAGACACAACCATCATTGAGAGCTTGAAAGAAATCAAAACTTTTGACTACTCACGAGTTCTGCCGAAAGAATACGAAAATATCATTTTGAACATCAAGTATCACTATCTTGAAAGCACTGACACTGCTCTTGCTCCGAACGGGAACTACAATGTCATCGTTTCTAACTCGCAAAAGATAATCCTCAAAACAAGGAGTGAAGATGGCAGTAATGCTACCAGACGTCTTTTTGGCGACAAGAATGAACTTGGCAAACGAGAGATTGAGAATATACGACTGCAAGCCATCCGACAACTCGGTTCACTCCAGATTTTTGTGGACGAAGCCCATCACTCCTATGGTAAAACCCTTGAGGGAACTTTGAAGAAAACACGCCAGACGATTGATTATCTACACAAACACACCCCTCTCGTCTCCGTGGTAAATCTCACAGGAACTCCTTATGTGAACAATAAGATGATTTCTGATGTGGTATATCATTTCGGTCTCAAACAAGGTATTGAGAAGGGTATCTTGAAGCAGGTCCGTATCTTGGACTATGGCGTGGTGCGGTCCCAGAAGTTCCTAGAGGAAGTGATTGATACTTTCATTTCTGAATATGACAAGAAGCGACTCGAAGGACGACTGCCGAAAATAGCTTTTTTTGCATCAAGTATCAGTGATTTGCAGAATGACTTGAAACCGAAGCTGGAGCGTATCCTCGCAGAAAGAAATGTCTCTCCAACCACTATTTTGGAATATCACACCGAAGCGGAAGAAAATGCTAATGAGTTCAAACAGCTTGATACCGCCGAGAGCAAAAAGCAGTTCGTTTTACTCGTAGGCAAAGGAACAGAGGGGTGGAACTGTCGTTCACTTGTCTCTGTTGCCCTCTACAAGAAGCCAAAAAGCACCATTCTTGTGCTTCAATCAACTACACGCTGTCTTCGCTCTATTGGCGACAACTCTACTCGGGC
>MGLG01000053.1:0-147 GCA_001795975.1 Candidatus Yanofskybacteria bacterium RIFOXYD1_FULL_42_10 | reverse complement strand
GAGAACTACAAAATACTTGATAAAGAGCTGAAGAATAACTTTGCTTCAAGTATCAGTGAGTTGAACGCACAAGACCAAAAAATGGCGGAGCATACGCTGGATGTTGAGAAGCGTAAAACAATAAAAGTGAAGAAAGTCCTCAAGGAG
>MGLG01000052.1:12145-12569 GCA_001795975.1 Candidatus Yanofskybacteria bacterium RIFOXYD1_FULL_42_10 | reverse complement strand
AAGATTGGTAATTGCGGATATACTGTCCGCGTGCCGAACCGGCCGTTAATTCCAAACAGAAATATCCAAACTTCTTCCCGCTTTTGCCAAGACGGGAACCCGTGCTAACTGTCAAAGTGCCTTGCTGGCGTGGCGTCAGAAAGACCGAATAGTTTCCGTAGGTCTGTTCGGGAAAGCTATCTACTTCTCCTTTGTGTTTGCCGCCAAAATTAATACTTCCGCGAGAATCAATGTAAGACATGTAATTGAATTCCAACTTTGTAGAGTAATTCCCGGTGAAAATACATTCCTTGCCAGTCAAACCGATCCATTTGCAGCTCTTTTTGGGAAAGGAGAATCCAATCCCGAACTCTTGGGCCGTCCCAAGGTTCCCTGCCGTAATCCCATATGTGAATGTGGTCAAAACCGAGTTGTCGTTCTCACT
>MGLG01000052.1:4344-12136 GCA_001795975.1 Candidatus Yanofskybacteria bacterium RIFOXYD1_FULL_42_10 | reverse complement strand
GCACGCACAGCATAGCCACCATGGATAGAATGAACACGAACACGAACAGTTTGGTTTTCATACACCCTCCTCTTGGCGTTTTTACCAAAGTTTCCTAAGTTAAGGAACTGCCGATATATTAAATCTTTCTCTTAATAATGTCAAGCCCCTATTAGGTACATTCAATAGCTTCTGACCACCCAGACATGTAAATTGCTATGTATATGGCATATACAACAAATCCAAAACTTCTTTTGGTTAGAATGGAAGCCCGTAAGGCTATCAAGATATCGAGGTTGGTCGACGAGACAAGTGGCTATGCATACCGGCTACAGTCAAAGCGTGATTGTCCAATGACAGACTCTTACAGGCAAGACCATGACAGACTCTTACAGGCAAGACCTGTAAACAGGTCTTGCCTGTTTAATTTAGCTGTTTATAGTCCAACCAATCAAATATTTCTTCGCCAAACACTTTCTTTGTTAAAAAATAATCTGGAAATACTTCTAAATTGATAATTTCTTTCTGCTTGCGAGCATGCCCAGTGTAATCCTGATAACTTGAAAATTTGTATTGTTCAATAAATGTTAGAGCATGTTTTTTATCCTTAATCCCTTCTTCTTTCCAGTTATGACATAAAAGTTTTACAGGATTCAAGTGTATATAAGAAAACAAGTATTTTAAGTAGCGGTCATCTTTTGCGTGTTCTGATTTAAATTTTCCTTCAAATAAAGTGCCTGTCCTTTCATATTTTTTATTATAATACATAGAATAACCGGTAGATAATTTTTGCATAAACTTACTGATACTTCCATTTTCAGATTGGGTTAGAAGTAAATGAAAATGATTGGGCATTAAACAATATGCGCCGATATCAACTAATTGCTCTCCGCGATTAAAATTATAAATCTCATCTCTGATAAAACACATTTTAAAATTTTCTTTTCCATTCGAAAGAAAAAGTAGCTTTATAAAACGATTATAATCCTCTTCGTCGTGGAAAATAGTTTGTTTGCTGTTACCACGATTATAAACATGGTAGAACCCGCCTGATTCAAATAATGTTTTTCGTAATGACATTTTCGTATACTATCTAAATAATTTATTACAGGCAAGACCTGTTCACAGGTCTTGCCTGTAAGTGCAAAAAAAAGTCCCCCCGCCGCGGTAAGAAAAAAAGCGTTTGAGCTTCCCCTCTTTTTAGGATAGGATTTTTATATGCTTCCCCTGCTTGAGAAAATCATAGAAAATCCAAGATATAAGAAACAGGAAAAAACCTTGATAGAAAAGGCATATTTTTTCGCGAAGACCGCCCACGGCGGACAAAAACGATTGTCCGGCGAAGAATATATCACCCACCCTCTTCACGCCGCCTATTTTCTCTCCGAATTGGGACTTGACGCAATCACTGTTGCCGCCTGTCTCCTCCACGACACCGTTGAAGACACCCGTCTTACCGCCAAAGACATTGAAAAAGAATTCGGTAAAGAAATCTCTTTTCTCGTGGATGGTGTCACCAAACTCGGCAAAATTGAATATTCCGAAAAACACGGCTTAGACCAAAAACAAAACGCCAACCGCATCAGCTCGCTCAAAAAAATGTTCTTCGCCATGGCCGACGATATCCGCGTTATTTTGATAAAACTTGCCGACCGCTATCATAATATGGAAACGCTGAAATATCATCAAAGAGAAGACCAAAAACGCATTGCCAAGGAAACGCTTGAAATCTTTGCTCCCATCGCCGCCCGCTTGGGAATGGGATACCTCAAAGGACAATTTGAAGATATGGCCTTCCCATATATTTATCCCGCCGAATATTCATGGCTAATGAAACAGGTTAAAACCAAATACGCCGACAATTTAAATTATATAGAAAGAGCCAAACCGCTCATCAAAAGAAAACTGGAGGACTCCGGCATAGAAATAATTGAGATGAATTCTAGGGTTAAACACTATTATAGTTTGTACCAGAAACTACTGCGTCGGGATATGGATTTTAACAAAATTTTTGATTTGGTCGCCATGCGGATTATTCTGCCGGACATAAAATCATGCTATGAGACCCTCGGAATAATTCATAATTTTTACAAACCCCTGCCCGGCTTGATAAAGGACTATATTTCCCTGCCCAAACCAAACGGCTATCAATCGCTTCACACCACCATTTTCTGCGAAAAAGGGAAAATAGTTGAAATTCAAATAAGAACTGCTGGGATGCACGACTACGCCGAAAACGGAATTGCCGCCCATTGGGCCTATTCGGAAAGCGGGAAAAAGAAGCCCGTTAAAACCGACACCAAAGACATCCAGTGGGTTACCCAGCTGAAAAATTTCCTGAAAGAAATAAAGACCGGCGAAGAGTTTTCCAATTTAAAAATTGATTTTTTCAAGAACAGGATTTTCGTTTTCACGCCAAAGGGAGAAGTCAAAGACCTGCCCGAAGGCGCGACGCCGGTTGATTTTGCCTACGCTATTCATACCGACCTCGGCCATGCTATCCTTGGCGCCAAAGCAAACAACAAAATAGTTCCCCTTCACTATGAATTAAAGAATGGGGATGTGGTGGAAATTTTGAAAGGCAAAAATCCCAAACCGTCTTTTGACTGGCTCAAAATAGTCAAAACCGCCGAAGCGAGAAAAAAAATAAAATCATGGTTCAGAGATTCTCCCGCGCCTCAAAATCTTCAATATGTGGCGCCGGTAAGCGCCGAAAAAAAGATTATCCCCAAACCACCCGCACGCAAACGCAAACAACAAAAAACAGCGCCTGTCTTAATATCCGAACCGGCTTGCCGTGAGTACATCGAACCGGTTATTCAGGGGCAGAGAGGGTTCCTCTATAAACTCGCCAAATGCTGCAATCCGACTCCGGACAAAACAATTAAGGGATATATGACGCTCAACCGCGGCGTTTCCGTTCACCTATCATCCTGCTCAAATATAAAAAGCGCCCAAGAAACAAGAATCCTAAGTGCTCATTGGCCGATAGAAAAATCCGAGAAATAAATTTTAATCAATAATTGATTTCGCCCTTCGACCACGCTCAGGGCGAAAAGTATTATTAATTAGTCAATAATACTTTTCGCGATTTTGTTAAGTTCTTCAAGATTGGCGAATTTGATGATGATTCTACCGCTGCCCGATGCCGCCTTGATTAACACCGGCGCCGCCAATGTCTCGCCCAAATTTTTCTCCAACTCAATAAACTTGTTTTCTTTTTTGGCTACCGGCTTAGATGATTTGACCGCCGAAGCGATGCCCTCAACTTCTCTTGAAGATATTCCGCCGGCAAGAATTTGGTTATACATTTCTCTCTGTTTTTTCTCATCGGCAAATGCAAGCAAAGCGCGGGCGTGGGCGCGGGATATCTTTTCTGTCCTGACAGCTTGTCTCATATCTTGCGGCAAATTGAGCAATCTGATGGCATTAGCCACCACTTCTCGGGATTTAGAAACTTTTTCGGCAATTTCTTTTTGAGTAAGGCCAAAATCTTTGGCAAGCCGTTCATACGCTTCGGCTTCTTCAACCGGATTCAAGTCTTTCCTCTGAAGATTTTCCACCAGCGCCACCTCAAGACGGGTCTTTTTCTCTTCAAAATCATCTCGGATAATAACCGGCACATGGGGCAGTCCGGCTATCTTGGAAGCCCGCCAGCGTCTCTCGCCGGCAATCAGATTGTAAGAAACATCCAACCCCCGCAATGTTTCGGTTTCCACTTTGGAAACAAGCAAGGGCTGAAGCACTCCGTATTTCTTGATTGATTTGGCAAGCTCCTCAATCCCCTTTTCGTCAAAATCACGCCTCGGCTGTTCGGCATTCGGTTTGATCTTGTTTACTTCAACATAAAAAACATTCTCCTTCAGAGATTCCGGCTTTACCATTCGCGAGGCTGGTATTAACGACCCCAGTCCTTTTCCCAAACCGAAGAACTTTTTCATAATATTAGTTGAAGGTTCATCAAGTTCTTAAGGTTTATAAAGTTCTTTATAAACTTGATGGACTTTATAACTTTTAACTAAGCCGTATAACTTCTTCCGCCAATTGCCTATATGCCTTGGCTGCTTTGGAATCCGGATCAAACTGTAAAATCGTTTTACCGAAACTCGGCGATTCTGCCAGCGATACTGTCCTTGGTATTATAGCATTGAAAACTCTGCCAGGGAAATTCTTGCTCACTTCGTTAACAACCTGATGCGCTAATTGATTTCTTCTATCAAACATCGTGAGTAAAACACCCAATACTTGTAAATCAGAATTTAAACCATTCCTTACCAGTTCAATGGTATTTAAAAGCTGGCTTAATCCCTCAAGTGCGTAGTATTCGCACTGAACTGGAATGACAACTCTTTCTGACGCAGTAAGAGCATTGATAGTCAAAAGGCCCAGCGAAGGCGGACAATCTATCAGAATATAGTCATAATTGGTGCGAATTGAATCCAAAACTCTTTTTAAACGGGTTTCTCTTTCTTCCATAGTCACCAATTCCACCGTCGCTCCAGCTAAGCTCTGCGCCGCCGGTAAAATATCAAAACCGAACAAAGATGTTTTGCGGATTGCTAAACTAGGGTTAAGATCGCTAATTAAAGAATGATAAACATTGGAACCATTGTCGGCGACATGGACGCCAAGACCGATGGTAGCGTTGGCCTGAGAATCCAAGTCAACAAGCAAAACATATTTGCCGAGAGCGGCAAGATAGGCCGCCAAATTTATTGTGGTGGTAGTCTTCCCAACTCCGCCCTTTTGATTGCAGACGCTTATGATGCGAGCCATAATAATTTAATTTTATACCACTCAAAATAAATTACAATCCCGTTGAAACCAATGTAAAAAAGTGTTAATATGATATTTGTATAAATAAGCCCGAGTGGCGGAATTGGCATACGCGCACGACTCAAAATCGTGTGTCCTTACGGACTTGTGGGTTCAACTCCCACCTCGGGCACCATGTTGGAAAAGTCAAAGGTTCAGATGTCGCCTCGCGGAGTTTATCCTGACGAAGGAAGGACTCGGCCACCAAATCGTATGGAGTTTTCGGGGCAAAAAGAAATTCCCGATTCCGTTAGAAGCAGAAAAGAAAAATTTTAATCATTTGATTTTTGTTCTCCAAGAAACGGCACTTGCCGCTTCTTGACTTTTATGGTCTGATATGATTTCCTTGAATGAAATCTAGGATAGTGCTTAGATGGGAATACACAGTTCCCTGAAAGGAGGAATACCAATGATGACGGCAGAAAACTCTGGAATCGACCGCAGAATCGACCGCCTTGCAGAAGCGACGGGCGGAAGGCTTCGCTGGAACGATCCGGACATGGACGACTTCGAGAAGGGCTGGGAGGATTTTCCCCTCGGTACTCGCGTCGAGGTCAGAACAACGAACGACATCTGGCGGAAGGGCACGATCGTCGAGACGATCCGCGAGAACAACCGAGAAATCTCGGTCGAGTGTGATGAGAAGTGGCACGACGACATGGGGTTCTATGGAGGTCGTGGCGCAACCGTCATGGTCTACATGAACTCTCGGCGCGGCATTCTCTCGAACCTTCGCAAGATCGACGAACCCAGTCGCGAAGTCGTGATCCCTCGTCGCGAGCCGGTCAAGCTCGAAGGCAAGCAAGCGGAGCTCCTCAAGATCGCCGAGCTCGCTGTTCAGCACTCCGGTGGCCGTCTTCGCCTCGCGTTCAACGAGGAAGACGAAAGCGAGGATTTCGTCGGTGGTGCCGCGCGCTTTCTCAAGCTCGACGGAAAGCGTCTCGGTCGCGACATCGAGCTCTACGGCTTCATGGGCGATGACATCGTCGGCTGGCAGCAGACCCTCGCGATGGTTCTCGAAGAGATTATTTTTCCGCTCAAGAGTGAGCTCGCCGAGAGCTACGCCAAGGCGGGTGAAGCACTTCGTACGCTCGGCGAATCGGTCTACCCAGAGAACATTCTCCAGCAATGGCGCGACCTGTTCTAGGAACATGTCAAGTCGGGCTCAACGGAGCGGGCAAGAGAAATCTTCCCGCTCCTTTTTTATAATTCAAAGAGCAAAGAATTTGCCGCCGATACTGAAATTCGTTAGAATTTCAGTAATCCGAATGCCGCCAACCTTCGACAAGCTCAGGTCAAGAAGAAAAACTTGATTTGCCAACTGGCGAATGTCAGTCGTGCGGCTCACTTCGACTTCCTTCGACAAGACTCAGGACGAGTCGCTCAGTACAAGCCGCCGCCTTTCCTGATTTTCACGGGGGGATTTCCTCGCCCCGAGCCCGTCGAGGGGCGAAAGCGGTTCGAACTAATTCAAGAATACTGCACCAATAGGAAACTTAACGGCTTTTTCAAAGCCAGAAGGTGGGACGCGCGAAGCGCGTCCCACATCATTTGTTTTGAAAATAGGCGCGAGCTTGGTACAATTACAATAAAGACACCGAGATCACAAAACCATCTCATATTTCGTTATATATTATGTACAGTGATAAACCGGAAAAAGACCCAAAACAACTTATGCAGCTCGCCAAAAACGGCGATACCGAGGCATTCGGCCAGCTTTATGAATTGTACTTCAAGCCGGTCTACCGCTATATTTATTTAAGAACAAAAAGCAAAGAAGAAGCCGAGGATTTGAGCCAAGTAGTTTTTATAAAAATTTTTAAATCAATCGGCGGATTTCAAGAACAAAACAAACAGCCGCTCGCTTACTTTTTCACAATCGCCCGAAATACAGTTATAGACCACTGGCGAAAAAAGAAAGATATTTTGACTGACAAACCGCCGGAAACGCTGTCCGCCGAGTCATTCGAAAATCCCCAACACCTTATTGACCAAAAATCAACGGCTCAAGCAGTTTATCAAGCAATTGAAAATCTTACCGAAGAACAGCAGGAAGTGATCATCTTAAAATTCATAAACGACCTGTCTACGACCGAAATCGCAAAAATTTTAGACAAAAAGGAAGATGCGGTAAGACAAACGCAATGCCGGGCCTTAAAAATTCTTAAACAGTATTTTAAAGAATATGGAATATAACGAACAAACGGAAAAAATAATAATCAAAGCGCTGGAACTTTTGGAAAAGGGCGAACCGATACCTAAAATTTTAAATTTACTTGCCCCGAGCGGAGTCGAGGGGTTTCCCGAAAATAAAAACGAGCTTGAAGAATTATTTCAAACTCTGACAACCGTTCAAACGGCCAAACACGCGATTCATCCGCCCAAAAAACTGCTTTATAAAATAATTTCTCAAATTCCCGACGAACGAACCGAACATCAAGAAAATCACTCGCCCTCTTTCGGATTTGCGCCTTGGTTTAAATTTGCCGTTCCCGTCGCCATGATCGCCGTACTTGTATCCGTATTTTACTCCAAATTATTACCAGAAGAATCCCAAAAAACAGCCGAGCTAACAACAACGCCGGCACCCGCCGTCTCCGCGCCGGCAATTACCGACAAAGAAAAAAACAAAACAACTTCTCCTTCGCCCGAACCGACAAGTTTAGCCACTGACAACCTTGACGCCTTAATTGACGAAGCAATCGCCTTGGCCGACAATCAGCAATTTGCCCAAAATGAAGATGCCGATGTTTCGTTTATAAATTCAGATGACCAGGCGCTGGATAACCTTGGCCAATTTTACAATGAAGAAGAATTATAAAACAACAATCGTCCTCGGAACCGCATTTGCCGTTATTGCAACCGGCACTTTTTCCGACAGCGCTTTTGCCGTGGTCAGACCTAATTTTTGCGCCAACCTGAATCAGGCTGTTTCTTTGTTAGATCAAAGAATAATTACCCGTGAAGGAGTTCTTAAAACTCGCCAAAATGAAAGACT
>MGLG01000052.1:959-3950 GCA_001795975.1 Candidatus Yanofskybacteria bacterium RIFOXYD1_FULL_42_10 | reverse complement strand
TAATGTCCGACAAGCAAAAAATCGGAATTCCGACTCCACTTGTTAAATCAGCTTCGGCCAACTACAAAAACGCTCTCACCAAAGCAAATCAGGATTTTAAAACCGCGGCCGAAAAAGCTCGCATTGACCTAAAGGTGTCTTTCGGAAAATAACAGCATGTCACAGTCAGCCCGCATTGGCCGTTATATTATATACTATAGAACCGCCAAATGACGGTTTTCTTCCGAAATGCCTTAGCATAAGGGTCGACGAAGGTACTAATTAACATTTATTAAATTAAATTATATGAAGAAAATTTTATTTGCGTTTGTTCTTGCTGCGATGAGTTTGGGAATGTTTGGTTTTGCTTCTGCCGATGTTACTCCAACACCCGCCCCGACACCAGGCTTAGTCTGCATGCAAAATGCGATAGCCAAAAGAGACGGTTCCATAATTACTGCTTTCGGCAAGTTTTCAACTGCCATAACCACAGCGCTTAATGCTAGGAAAAATGATTTAATCGCCGCTTGGGGAGTCAACAACACAAAAGAACGAAGACGAGCCATTAAGGCCTCTTGGAATGCTTTTGGCAAATCCAACAAGGATGCAAGAGTTGTTTTAAGGAACGAGAGAAATTCTGCCTGGAACCAGTTTAAGGTCGACGCCAAGGTATGCCGAATCACCAATATCGGCGCAGAAGGAGAAAAAATGGGCAACAAGAATCTCTAATTTTAAAGCCCAGTAAATACAAAGGGAACCATTGCAACCGCAATGGTTCCCTTTGTTACTCTTTGTTACTTTGCAAAGATTATCCAAAAAAATGATAGAACAGATTACCTTAAAAAACTTATCTTCCTAATTGCGCCTCGAAAGGCGCTTTTTGTTATTAAAAACTGAATTAATAATCCGGATAATATACCGACAACAAAACCACTAACAATATCATACGGCCAATGGACTCCCGCAAAAACTCTAGCAAAACCGATAAGTCCGGCCAAAACAAAATATATGACACCAAGCTTTTTATTATATAAATATACTCCCGCCGCAAGAGCGAAAAAAAATGTCGCGTGGCCGGAAGGAAAAGACGAGGTTACATCATGGTCTATCAGTTTATTGATGTTATCAAAAACCATAAACGGCCGTGGATGTTCATAAAAAAATCTGATTGTGGTAACGAAGATACCGCGTCCGATTATGGCTGAGCCAATAGAAACCACTGCCAGATTTAAATATTTTCTACGATTGGCAACAAAAAGAATTATAATCCCAAGCACCAACAAATAACCCAGCCATTCAGCCGAAAAAATCATAAACTTATCTAGCCAATAATTATCCCCGGATAAAGAATAAATTTTCCAAAAAAGAGTTGTATTCATGAGTTTAATTCTACCAAATTTTTTAGAACCGACACAACTACCAACGGCCCTATTCCGCCGGGAACAGGAGTGATATGCCGGCATTTCGGAGAAACAGAAGCAAAATCAACATCCCCCATCGTTTGACCATCTTTTTTACCGTAACCAAAATCAAAAACAGAAACATCGCCCTTGACCATATCACCGGTAATTAAATTCGGCTTACCGACACCCGAAACAATTATATCGGCCTTGATAGAATATTGCTTGGGTTCCATTGTAAATTCATCAATTTCAAAAACTTCAGCGCCGACACTTTTTAACCAATAGACGGTTGGTTTACCAATAAGCAGTCCCTGTCCGAAAACAGCCGCTTTTTTATTTTTAGGATCTAGACCGATTTTATTCATAACAATCCTCAGCGCCCCTACTGCCGGCGGTAAAACGCTAAAATTGCCGGCATAGAACTTTTTCTGCGCTTCTGACGACAAAACATCAACATCTTTTTCAATTGCGACAGAATCAAGAATTTCTTGCTGGTTGATATGCTTTGGAAGCGGCAACTCCACTAAAAGTCCGCTAACCTCACCTAAATTACAGATTTGTTTTATCTTTTCGGATAATTCGCCTGTTTCAATATCTTCCGGAAAATTAAAATATTTAAAATTAATACCGGCTTTTTCAGACGCCTTGGCTTTTAGGTCCACAAACTTTTTTAAAGCCGAATCGTCGCCCACCAAAACAGCGCCCAAAACCAACTTCCGGTGTTGGACAAAAACTTTTTCTCTAATTTCTTCTAAAATTTTATCGGCAATTATCTTACCCTTTATAATCATAATTTAAAGGGGCCCCATCCTACGCGATTAACGCAAAGAAAGGGGCCAAAACTTACTTTATCTCTCTTACAAATACGCCGCGAACTTTAAGAAACTCCTGAGCCTCACGCCAAGAAACCTTTCGCCACGGCTCATCGGGATGATTACGGATATAAAAATCATGATGCTGATAAATCGGCTTGATGCACGGCACGCAGCGCGGGCAATAGGTTTTATCGTCAGAATAGAAATAAGTCAGTAGAACCTCATAGCCATTTTTATCGGCAAGAAGACGGACTTTGTCGCCGTTTACTTCGTTGACGAAAAAATAAGTCATCACGGTTTGCTTTTTGCTAGATTCGTCCAGATAAACATAGTGGAATCTCTGGACCCTATTGCAATAACTGTGCTGGCCGTTGTATCCCTCAATGGAACGCCACTTCAAATAATTGGGCAATTCTTTGGCAAATCCCCCCGTCAAACCGAACGACAAACAAATGACGGCTAAAATAACCAATTTCTTAATCATCTTGTCCTCCCGCTTAGAATGATAGGAACTGACTATATATTATACCAACCGGCTCACCCGTCAAGTTTAAAAATATTAAATTTAGAATTCTAATAATTTTAACAACTGTTCCGGTTTGGAAGGGCCGACCCGCAGAATTTTCGGCTGCCACGGATTGGTCAAATCCAAAACCGTTGACGGTTCGGATTTGGGCAGAACTCCGGCGTCAATTATCAAATCCGGCCTCTCGTCCCGTTCTTCAAAAAGCGCAATTATTTTATTTATGTCGTTAGTCGGTTCTTCGCCTGAAATATTTGCCGAAGTTGAAATT
>MGLG01000052.1:499-915 GCA_001795975.1 Candidatus Yanofskybacteria bacterium RIFOXYD1_FULL_42_10 | reverse complement strand
GTCGCCTTTCAAAATAACAGGAGCCATTGAATCCCCTTTTACTTCAAAAGTGTCAACGACAAACATTCTCAAGAATAAACCGGTTACGGCAACGGCAAAAATGATATGAAATATTTGTTTTATCTTTATGTCTTTCATAAAATATTTTATGCTCAATCTATCCGATATATATTCTCCGATATATCGTATCAGTTCATTTGAATATAAATTTATTATATCAAATCATTAAAATATCAGCTAAATCAAACACAAAATTTCTGTGGATAAGTAATGAATAATTTATGTCGCGATGGCAAACCGACATATAGTATCGTGTAAATATACGATTCTGTTTTCCACATCAAAAAAATCGCAGCCATTGAATTGAAATTTTAGCTGTTTTAGATAAGGAAAATTTTTCTACTAATAAATATTTA
>MGLG01000052.1:217-451 GCA_001795975.1 Candidatus Yanofskybacteria bacterium RIFOXYD1_FULL_42_10 | reverse complement strand
ATCCATTCGAAAATTTGACGACTGGCAAAAACGCCGCCTACTAAATTTGTTGCCGGTCCTTTTTCTAAAATAATACTGAAAGCGAATCTTGGTTTTTCATAAGGGAAAAAACCTATTATCCAAGAATTAACGAATTTGCCGGCGCCTGATTCCATTTCCGCGGTGCCGGTTTTAGCCGCAATCGTAACTCCTAATCCATTAAGTCCCTGGGCAGTCCCCTCAAGAACAGCCCGA
>MGLG01000052.1:0-126 GCA_001795975.1 Candidatus Yanofskybacteria bacterium RIFOXYD1_FULL_42_10 | reverse complement strand
GCGCAACAACATAAGGCTGAACAAGGCGTCCGTTGTTCGCGATGGCCGCGGCGTATACCGCCGCTTGCAGCGGCGTTATCTGGAAATCACCCTGGCCAATTGAAGCGTTAAAAGTGTCCCCTATTC
>MGLG01000051.1:6256-6566 GCA_001795975.1 Candidatus Yanofskybacteria bacterium RIFOXYD1_FULL_42_10 | reverse complement strand
CTCGCCGCGCGTTAGGAATAAAGCCCATCGCTGATATTTCTTTCAGCTTAGCTATCAGTTCCGGTTTTGTATAAGTTTTCGGTTTATTTTTTGTCATGGTATTTACCAAAGTTTAATTTGGGATTGATGTTGTTTTATTCTTTTTCGTGCCATTTCGCAATACTCCGGTGAAATATCAATTCCAATATAATCCCGCTTGAAGTTTATCGCAGAAATCGCCGTTGTGCCGGAGCCCATAAATGGGTCCAGAACAATTTTAGCGTCCGTGGCAGAAACAATCCGGTCAATGAGATTCACCGGAAAGGCGGCC
>MGLG01000051.1:1919-6223 GCA_001795975.1 Candidatus Yanofskybacteria bacterium RIFOXYD1_FULL_42_10 | reverse complement strand
CAAACATCGCCGTGCGCGTTCGCTTTTGTTGAAAGTTTGAATTTTGGTTTTGCAATAAGGTAAATAACTTCATAAGTCGGCAAAAAATATCCGGCGTTGAAATTAAGGCCGCCTTTCCGTTTCCAAATAATAATCTGACGAACCGGAAAATCACTCACGATGTCTTGGCGATCTTGCAATAAGCCGCCCTGCACACGCCATTTGTGATTGTAAAAAATGGCTCCGTCCTCCGGGATAATCCTCATCATTTCAGTTAAACAATCTCTTTGCCATTTCACATACTCATCGTGTGGCATGCAGTCGTTATGGTGCGAGTAGCCATTTTGCAGGGCGGCGTTTGCCCATTTTCCGCCACGGCCGTCTTTCATTCCGTTGCCGGTAGAATTTTTAAGATTGTAAGGAGGCGAGGTAATCACCAAATGCACCGAGCCGTCGGGTATTTGTTTCATTACATCAACGGCACTACCGTAGATGATCTTATTCAAAAAGTTTTCTGGAAATTTTGTTTTCATATCATTTCAAAAGTTTGTGGCTGGGGAGCCAGGGATCGAACCTGGACTTTCCTGCTTCAAAGGCAGGCGTGTTACCAATTACACCACTCCCCAATAATATTTATTGACCCCGTGAATCCATCCAGCTATTTTTCTAAGCAACGAAGAACTTGCCCTAACCCTAAGCTTTAAAACGCCAAAATAAGAATTTCCTATATTTTTTCTATTTGTACTGATTTTATTCTTCTTATAATAAATATGATTAAATTCTTTTAACGGAAAACTTGTTTGTTCGGCCCAATAGTTTAAAACATTGTTAATTCTGTGTTTATGATTTTCGTGTATGAATAAATCAAAATGGTTCACACAATGCAATTTTTGTCTAATTGTTAAAATGCATAATGGTATGATATCTTAAAGTTTACTCCCCAAACGCCTTTTTTTCAACTAAAAACCGCCCGTAAATCGGACGGCTCATAAACTATTTCTTTTGGTAAAATAATTATCCACGATTTCAGGGGAAGTTATATAATCGGCAATTTCCCAAGCCATCATTTCGTTTCCCAGTAAGGCCGCCTTTTCCGGTGTAAAAAACGGATGCCCTTTTCTTTTTGTTTGATAATCAATTAAATGTCCCAATTCATGGGCGATTACCGCTGAAAGTTCGGAATCGTTTAACTGATTTATTAAATAGCCGGTAATCACTATCATATTTTTTGAAAGGTACGCTCTTCCCCAAAAAGGTAACGGTCTTACCCATTGTTTTGTCGTTGTTATCCAGGGGCATCTAAATTTAAAATCCTTATCAACGGCAGATTCCCAAATTTCATAAAATATTTTCAGCGTTCTCTTATCTTTTCTAAGAAACAATCGTAATATAACGCTTGTCGGGTCTTTGCGCCAAAATATATAATTAAGAAATCTTTCCCAAAGAAAAAAGAAATAAACAACTGCGCCCGCGCAGGCCAATAGAGCAAGAAATGCAACAAAATTTCTTAACACTCCTCGCCGTCCTTTTCAAAGTCCTATATTAAAAATACTCTACTAAAAATGAAATAAAAAGACAAGACGCCATTTACCGTTCTTTAATTGCTATCATTAGCCAACAAGCCGCCGCAAAAGATACCGTAAAACCAAAACTAAAAGTATAGATTGCGTTGAAATTCCACAAAAAACCGGCAATCATTCCGGCGGGAATTGCCGCAAGTCCGGTAAGAGTTTCAAGGGTGCCCAGTGCGGTTCCGCGAATTTCTGATTCCGACAAGTCTGAAATAAAAGCTCTTTGGGAAGCGTCTATAAACGCTTTAAACAAGCCGTACAACGCAAATAGCGCCAACAATATTCCAAAACCGCTTAAATTATTAAAAGAAACTTTGGAAATAATCATAAAGCCGAATGAGACGACGCTAAAAAGCAAATAACCGATAAAAATCACTTTTCTTCGGCCGATTTTATCCGATAAAATTCCCGCCGGAACGGAAAACACCGCGTCAAAAATATTTAAAAATATATAAAGAAGTATCGCTAAAGCAAGAGTTTGGTTGGAACCAAGCCCCATAAATGTTCTCTGCGCTTTTAAGATAAAGAAAGCGTAACTGAAATTCGCCAAGGCGAACATGGTTGCGATGATAATAAATTTCTTGGCTTTTGGATTTAGTTTTTTCAAGGAAACCGATTTGACGGCCAATTTCAATTCTTTCGGCACTTTAACAAACAAAATAGGAATAACCGCCGCCAACGCTATAATCGCCGAAATTAAAAACAAAGTTTTAAAAGAAATATTAAAAAAAACAAACAAAATTAGCACAAAAACCGAACCAATAATCGCGCCAATACTGTCCATTGCCCGCTGAATCCCGAATCCTCTGCCCCGATTGCCGTCCGGCAACGATTCTGAAACTATCGCATCTCTTGGCGCGTCCCTGAATCCCTTGCCCATTCTTTCAATCGGCCGGATTACCGCCACCTGGCTCCAGCCGGAAGCAAGCGGATATAAAAACTTGGCCAATGCCGAAAAAGCGTAGCCCCCGAAAACAAATGTTTTGTATCTTTTAGTTTTGTCGGCCCAATATCCGGAAATAACTTTGAGAATTGCGGCTACGGCATCGCCGATGCCGAAGATCAAACCGATTGCGATGCCTCCGCCGCCGAAAGACGCGATGAAAAACGGCAAAATCGGCATTATCATCTCGCTGGAAAAATCGGCCAATAAAGAAGTGAGACCGAGAAGAATAATATTAAGCATTATTAGATTTATGAATCCGTAACTTCTAAAATCGCAAGCTCCAAAGGAAGCTGGGGAATCGGAGAAAGTTTAATTTCGTTTCTTGCGGCGGAAAAAGCGTTTATCATCCGGACTAATTTTTGTCCGGTAATTTCCGCGCCGATCGGAACAACCGGCTCTTCTCCAACAGCGGCTAATGTGGCCGGATTTATTTTGGAAATCATAATTTTTCGGAGGTATTCAATAAATTCTTTGGAAAAATGCTCCAAATCAATGCCTAATTCGTATATTTTGTGCACAAGATTAACCGCCGACGCTTTATCGTCGTTTGCCAGATAACCAAAAAACTCCGGATAATAACTGAAGGATATTAAGCCGAGGATATCGTTAACGGTATCAACACTAATGCGTTCAGCGCCGGATGCGGCCGATTGTATTTTGGACAGAGAAACTTCGGCATCTCGCAGGGCGCCGTCGCAAGAAGCGGCGATTGCTCTGACGCCTTCGTCATCAATGCCGATTTTTTCTATTTTGGCCACTTCTTTTATTTTTTCGGAAATTTGTTTAACGGTAAGGCGCCTGAAATCAAACCTTTGAACACGCGACAATACGGTGAGTAAAATTTTGTGGGGTTCAGTCGTGGCTAATATAAAAATGGTGTGGCTGGGCGGCTCCTCAAGAATTTTAAGCAAAGCGTTAAAAGCATCCTTGGTAAGCATATGCACCTCGTCTACGATAAAAATCTTATAATTCCCTCCGGGGGCCGCAACTAAGGCGGAATCTTTAAGATTTCTGATATCTTCAATGCCGCGGTTTGAGGCGGCATCTATTTCTATCAAATCCAAAGAACGGCCGTCATTGACGGCAAGACAGGCAGCGCATTTATTACACGGAATATTCTGCGGATTCTGCGTTCGTTCCGCGCAATTTAACGCTTTGGCAAAAATTCTGGCAATTGTAGTTTTCCCGGTTCCCCTCGGCCCGCTAAATAAATAAGCATGGCCTGTTCGGCCAGTTAATAAAGCTCCCTTTAGTGTCTGGACCACATGTTCCTGCCCAACCACTTGGGAAAAGGTCTGCGGCCGGTATTTTCGGTAAAGCAACTTACTTCCTTGTTATCTTGCTACCTTGTTATATTGCCTTTGGTAAATTCGCAAGCTAACAAGTTAACAAACTAACAATGTTTTTTCCTCATTATTTTTTAAATACCGTCAATCTAAAACCGATAAAACTAAAAGACAAAGCCATCGCCGAACCGGCAACGGCGCCAATATTAGCCCATCCTTTTGCGTCTATTCCCAAAACGGGATGGACGAAATTAACCACGAACGAAGCTGTTCCGACATTTACGAAAAGAGCGGCTATCGCCACGCCGGCAAATTTTAAAAATTCCGCTTTGCCTCCTTTACTGGCTCCCGCTTTAAACGCCCAATATTTGTTCCAAATATAACTGTGAATCAGCCCTGCCGAAAAAGAACCTATTTTAAAAACAGGATACCAAAAACCGGCTGTAATTCCGGTAAGAAATATGAATAAATTCAGTATGCCGAAATCAACCGTTGCATTGGTAAATCCTATGGCGACGAACT
>MGLG01000051.1:0-1821 GCA_001795975.1 Candidatus Yanofskybacteria bacterium RIFOXYD1_FULL_42_10 | reverse complement strand
GCAAGAAATAAAAATTGGAGATATTTAAAAAGGCGAATATGCGCCAAGCTAAAAACCCCGCCGTAAAACCCGTAATTATGGAATACAAAGCGTCTTTTTTATTAAACATAAATCTTGTTATCTTGTTACATTGTCAGCTTGTTGAACTATACTTGGCAAGCAATTCTTTTTCCACTTCTTCCCGCGGCCGGCTGTATTTGATGAAAGACATTTCTTTGACGGCTCGGGCGATTTCCGGAGAACCGGCGCCGAATACTCTTTCCGTTTCCAACTTGATATTGAACGGCCGCGCCGTCTGTCCGTTAATCAGTAAATTAACATAAGCGTTTAAATTGTCTATGTTCATCAAATCTTGCGGGCTGAATACCGGTTCAAATTTGTTTTTCATAAATTCAGCGTCGTCGGGACTGATGCGAAACGCCGCGATGGAGCCGACATTGCCGAAAACGGCGTCTCTGATGCTTTCTTTGAGCTGTTTGATGAATTGGTGAGCAACAATCAAATCAAGGCGGTATTTTCGGGCTTCCGATAAAATCGTCGCAATGCTGTCGGTCGTGAAATTCTGAAATTCATCCATGTACAGATAAAAATCTTTACGGGCTTTCTCGTCCAATATGTCTATGCGGGATAATGCCGCCATCATCAGCTTGCCGACAATAATCATGCCAAGCAAATTGGCGTTAATATCCCCTATTTTGCCTTTTGAAAGATTAACAATCAGAATCTTTTGGCTGTCCATAACTTCTCTGAAATTAAAGGAGCTTTTCTTTTGATTGATGATCGGTCTTAAAAATTCGTTAAAAATAAAAGCGTTGAGTTTGGAAGTAATGTAAGGAGCGATGTTGGCCAAACTTTGTTCTCCGCCGGCTTTCTCCGCCTCCAGTTGCCAAAATTCTTTGACCAACGGATTGGTTTCACGGCTTAATTTGTCGGCCCGATATTGATCGTTCACCAAAACCCGGCCGATATCGGCCAAAACGGGAATTTCGTTGGTGTAATCGTCCAGAAGCAAAAGCGCGGAATTTTTAAAATATTTTTCAAACATCGGCCCGCCGACTTCTTTAAGATTGTATAATTTGTCAAAAATCCCAAAGAGCTCGTCAATAACCATTGTTTTTTGTTCGGGGTGGGACGGATCAATTTCAAGCATATTTAATCCCATCGGCCTTGCGATATCGCCCGGATCAAAATAAATGACATCTTCGGCGCGTTCTTTCGGAATGATAGACAATACAAACTCCGCAAATTCTCCATGAGGATCAATAAGACAAATGCCCTTGCCGTTTTCCACATCCTGACGGAGCAAAGCTTTCATCAGAGTAGATTTACCGGTGCCGGTTTGCCCGATAATATACAAATGCCGGCGCCGGTCCTCCTCGGACATTCTTACCTGAACTTCTTGTCCGCGGAAAACATTTTTACCCAACACTACGCCTGTTTGAGGCAGATTAGCCGGAGGTTCCGCCGGTTTCGCCTTTAAAAACTTGACTCGCGGAGCGGCTGTTGAAGCCACGGGGAAATGATACAAACTGTTAATCTCCTCTGTTGACATAAGAAGAGACTGTTTGTTGTTAAAAAGACGGAAAGAAAAATTATAAATTAATTTTGATAATGCTCCGCCGGCAAGTTTGACTGCTTTTAAGCCGTTTAAATCGGGAGACGAAAACTGGACAAACGCTCCCTGAAAATCTTGCAATATCTGTTCCGCCCGCGCTTGAGAAAGAGCTGAAGCAATAAGCCGGATATTCACATCAAATGTTTGCTTGCCGGTTTTGGCGGTTATCGCTTTGATTACTTCTTCATCCGCGGGCGTGACTGTTC
>MGLG01000050.1 GCA_001795975.1 Candidatus Yanofskybacteria bacterium RIFOXYD1_FULL_42_10 | reverse complement strand
TATTGGGCATTTGTTTTTATGGTTGCATCTCACCATATTTATGACCGATAGGTGTGTAGGAGATATCCTCTTTCATTTTTCATAAAAATTTACTAATCTTTAAACATGACCAATACAAACCAAAAGGGAAGTATGAATTTGCCGGCGTCTAAGTTGCCTCACGAAGAAGAACCGAAAGATTTTCGATCTTCTTTGCATTGGCGGGTTTTTAGGATTTTGTCGGAATTTATTGAGGGCTGGCAGTTTTTGGCTGATTTTAAAAAGACCGTAACATTTTTCGGTTCGGCAAGATTTCCGGAAGGGAGCCGCTGGTATGAGGAAGCCCGCAAGTTAGGAGCTTTGGCGGCAAAAAACGGATTCGCGGTGATTACCGGCGGGGGGCCGGGCATTATGGAAGGCGGCAATCGGGGCGCCGCGGAAGCTGAAGGAAAATCCATAGGATTGAATATTAAACTTCCGTCAGAACAAAGAATAAATCCCTATGTTAATCAAAGTTCCGCTTTTCACTATTTTTTTGTAAGAAAGGTAATGTTGTCTTTTGCGGCGCAGGCCTATGTTTTTTTCCCGGGCGGACTGGGAACGCTTGATGAGGTTTTTGAACTTTTAACCCTTATTCAAACCAAAAAGATCTCCGACAAGATTCCCGTTGTTTTAGTCGGAAAAGAATTTTGGGAGCCGATCCATAATTGGATGCATGAGGAAATGTATCAGAAATTGCAGTCTATTGACGAAGAAGATTTAAAGTTGTACACTATTGTAGATAATGCCGAAGAGGCATTTGAAATAGTTAAAAACGCTCCGTCTCGGGAAGATTTCTTCTACTAAAAACAAGCGGTAGGATTTCTCAAAAATTAGAGTTTTCGTAACTTTATTTTAGCGAGCGAGGGGCAAAATGGAAATTCTTATTTACATTTTGCCCGAGCGAAGCTAAAAGGGGTGAATACTCCGCCGCTCTGCGGCGGTATCAAGAGGCGAAGCCTCCTCTTGATACCTCGCGGCTTGCCGAGAGGAGGATTTATTAAAAGGATATGGAAGATTTTAGGGTAAACAACATTTTAATACCTGAAGAATTGCCTTTGATCGCGCTCAAAAACACGGTTTTATTTCCCAAGGCTATTACTCCTATCATAATCCAGCGGCCCAAATCCGCCGGCGCTCTTGATTTTGCTTTATCAACCAATAAATTGGTCTTTTTTATCACTCAAAAAAACATAGAAGACAAAGTTGAGCAAAAAGATTTGTTTCGGCTGGGTACGATCGGCAGAATTGTTTCCGTATTCAAACTTCCTGACGGTTCTTCCAAGGTGGATGTGGAGGGATTAATCAGGGCGAGAATCGCTAATTTTATTTCCGAAGAACCGTTTTTTAAAGTACAAATAGAACCAATTACCCTTATTGTCAGAGATAATCTTGATGAAAAAGCGCTTTTAAGAAGAGCGATAGATTTGTTTAGCCATATTTCGGAAATAAAGTCTTTTCCGACAATAATGCCGGAAATAATCTACATGATGTCTCAGGTCAAAGACATTGAGCAAGTGATAAGCTTGATGACCATCAATTTAAATTTGGAAGCGGAAAATCAGCAAAACATACTTGAATTAGAAAGCGCGATAGACGCTCTTAGAAAATTAAACGAGTTTCTTGCCAGAGAAATAGAAATATTGGAAGCTGAAAAAAATGTCACCAAGGAAACCAAAAAACAGATAGGCAAAATGCAAAAAGAGCTGTTTTTGAGAGAACAGCTAAAAAGCATTGAAAAAGAGCTCGGCGTTGACGACGAAAAAGGCGAAGCGGAATTGTTGAAAAGCAAAATCGTGGCGGCCGGCATGCCCAAAGATGTCAAAGAAAAAGCGCTAAAAGAATTGAACCGTTTGTCCAAAATGCCGCCCTTTAATCCCGAAATTTCTTATTTAAGAACTTATCTTGATTTATTAACGGAACTGCCGTGGTTAAAGAAAGAAAAAGAAGATATTGATTTAAAACAGGCGGAAAAGATTCTCAACCAAGACCATTACGGTTTGAATAAAGTCAAGGAAAGAGTTTTGGAATATTTAGCCGTTCAGAAACAGGTCGGTAAATTAAAGGGGCCGATTTTATGTTTGGTCGGTCCGCCGGGAACCGGTAAGACATCGGTCGGGCAGTCCATCGCCAGGGCGCTGGGCAGAAAGTTTGTCAGGGTCTCGCTCGGCGGCTTAAGAGACGAAGCCGAAATCCGTGGTCACCGCCGAACCTATGTCGGAGCGATGCCCGGCAGAATTATTCAGGGAGTTCATAATGCAAAGGTCGTAAACCCGGTGTTTATGCTTGATGAAATAGACAAAATTGGCATGGATTTCAGGGGCGACCCGTCGGCGGCTCTTTTGGAAGCGCTTGACCCCCAACAAAATCATTCTTTTTCCGATCATTATTTGGAAGTGCCTTATGATTTGTCCGATGTCATGTTCATTACTACGGCAAATATTTTGGACACCATTCCGCCGGCTCTGCGCGACCGGCTGGAAATAATTGAGTTTCCCGGATATTCCGAAGACGAAAAACTGCATATCGCCAAAAACTTTCTTCTGCCTAAATTATTTAAAGATCACGGCTTAAAGAAACGGGCGCTGGTTTTCAACGATGCGGCTGTTTCGGATATCATCAGACAGCATACCCATGAAGCCGGAGTAAGAGATTTGGAGAGGCAACTGGCGGCAATTATCAGAAAAGTGACCAAAAAATTGGTGGAATCTCCTTCCAATAAGCAAGTCGCAGTAACCAAAAATGAGATTCACAAATATTTGGGACCAGCCAAATTTACCCATCAAATCGCCGAAACTAAAGATGAAGTCGGAGTGGTTACCGGGCTTGGCTGGACACCGGTCGGGGGAGAAGTTTTTTCGATTGAAGTTGCCAAGATGCCCGGCCACGGCAAACTTATATTGACAGGCCAGCTGGGGCAGGTAATGAAAGAATCGGCTCAGGCGGCATTGAGTTTTGCCAGAACCTATGTTGCCAAATTGGGCGTGAAGGAAAATTTTATCCGGGACGATATCCATATTCATGTTCCGTCGGGAGCGATAAAGAAAGACGGGCCGTCAGCGGGTACGGCTATTACTACGGCGTTGATTTCGCTGTTTCTGAAAAAGCCGGTTCATAAAGAAGTTTGCATGACCGGAGAAGTGACCTTGCGGGGCAAAGTTTTGGAAATTGGCGGAATAAAAGAAAAGGTCTTGGCGGCTCATCGCGCCGGACTCAAGACGGTTATTTTACCGGCGGAAAACAAAAAAGATATGGGCGATATTCCCAAAGAAGTCAAAAAAGATCTCAAATTCGTTTTTGTTAAAACGATGGAGGATGTGCTCAAGATGGCGCTGAAATAAACCTTAACTGATTGCCATATTTCAGCCCACTCCGGCCGCTCCAGCGGCGGCCTCCATTAGTCCTCGCGACGGCAGGTCCAGCATTCGTTTCAAATATTGTTAGTTAGATAAAGCATATTAAGACTGAGAGCCTACTGTTTTGCGTGGGATAAAGTTTTAACTTCGGCTGGACACCAAGCCTGCCTGCTGCGGGTCTGAAATATAGCAACCAGTTTCGGTTTTTGATTGACTATAAAATTTGACAATTTTGAGTCTCAGTCTTATTATTTCGTCATGTTCGTTGATAGAAAGGAAGTGTGAGATGGCTAAGAAAAAGCCGAAGTTTTATGAAACCATCACAGGATTACGGAAAATTGATTTGTCTAAGTTGGATGCTAAAGAATTGGCTTTTCTGCGCGAAGTTGTAGAGTTTTACAAAACCAAACCTGATTGGAACGAATTTGCCAATCGGCGGAATCTGCTACGGCAAAAATATCAGATCGAGATAAATTCATCAGCCGCGGATATTGGTTATGATCTTGAGGCAAGGATTGGAATTGCCGAAGGCAAGGTGGCAATGCCAAATTACCAAGATCAAATAAATGATTTTATTATGGAAAAGTTTTGGAGTCGCGATAATTTTTGTCGAGAAACTAATATTACGACAAAGATGCTTGCTCAGGTTTTTGCCGGTAAAAGCACTCTTGGGGACATTAAGCTTATAGCCAGAAAATTAGGATGCGTGTTAGTGCTGACACATGATTCAGGGACTCGCACAGATATGAGTCCGCAAAAAGCCATTGAAAGGCTCCGCAGGCTTTAGTTTAATAATATTTTTATTGAAGTGCGACTCGTTCGCGTTATGTGAGCCGCCTAGAAGGAAACGAAAGGCGGTTTTTTATTTTCAAATAATATTGAATCGCACAACAGTAAGCTCTTTGAGGGATTTACGGAGCCCGACGGGGCGAGTTAAAGACAAAATTCCAGCAGGAATTTATGTTGTGCCCGAAAAAGGTTTACTATTGTGCGAAAAAAGAAGTATTGTATTGCCATAGAGAATATTTTAATATTGTTAATATATGGAACTTACTATTTTTCTAAAAGTTCTGCTGGGGGCGGGTTTGGGAGCGGCGATCGGTTTTGAAAGAGAGATTTCCCATAAAGTTGCCGGTTTGAGAACCCACGCTTTGGTCTGCCTTGCCTCGGCATTGCTCGCGGCTATTTCTATTGACGGTTTTAAACAATATGCCGGGCTGGTCAATTATGATCCTTCACGAATAGTTTCAAATATTATCGTTGGAATAGGTTTTATTGGAGCGGGAGCTATTTTAAGGCAAGAGGGCAAGGTTCAGGGCACAACTACCGCGGCGAGTTTGTGGGCAGTGGCGGCAATAGGTATTACCGTGGGATTGGGATTTTACAAAGACGCGCTTTTGGTGACGGGAACCGTGTTTTTGGTTTTGCGTTCTTTGTGGGTGATTGAGCATAAATTAAGAAAGAGAATGAAGTTAAAGGAAGACGAGTATAACCGATGATTTGGAAAGACAAAACATTTTTACGGTCAGCCGCGGTTCTTGTCGGCACAATGGTGGGGGTGGGGGTTTTTGGAATTCCGTTTACTTTTGCCAAAGCCGGTTTTTGGGTCGGTTTTTTGTTTTTAATTTTTATCGCCGGAATAACCTTGCTGACGGATTTTATGTACGGGGAAATTATTTTGAGAACTCAAGCTAAGCATCAGCTGGTCGGTTATGCTCAAATATATTTAGGCCCCTTTTTTAAAAAAGCGGTTTTCTTTACGGCGGCGTTAAGCACTTATGCCGCTCTTTTGGCTTATATAATAATTTCCGGAGATTTTTTAAGCAACATTTTTTCCAATTTTTTTTATTTTTCACCGGCAACATACAGCGCGATATTTTTTGCGGTTTTATCGGTCATCATTTTTAAGGGGATAAAAACGGTTTCTTGGGTTGAGCTTTTTTTAGCCGCTCTTTTCGCGGCGGTGATTATGTCAATTTTCATATTTGGAATCGGCAAAATTAATTTTGCCAATTTTTCAAGCGTTACTTCGGAGTATTGGTTTTTGCCTTATGGTATTTTACTTTTTGCTTTTGCCGGTTTGCCGGCTGTTCCCATGCAAAGGCAATTATTGGCCGGCCGCGAAGAATTATTTAAAAAATCAATTTTAGTTTCGGTTTTGTTGGTAGCGATTCTTTATTTTATTTTCGCTTTTTCAGTTTTGGGAGTTTCCGGCGATACCACCACGCCGGACGCTATTTCCGGATTGTTCGTGTCGTTGGGCGGAACGATAGTGTTTTTTGGTTCTTTATTCGGCGTTTTGGCCGTAAGCACTTCTTATCTTATGCTCGGTTCAGCGTTTCTTGATATTTTTAATCTTGATTTCGGCATTTCACGAAAATTATCCTGGTTGTTGGTGATTTTGCCGCCGTTCGTTTTGTTCTTGGGCGGAATGAGAACCTTTATTGATGTTATCAGTTTGGCCGGTTCGGTGGGCATTGGCGTAGAGGGCGTTGTTTTGGTGTTAATTTTTAGAAAATCCAAAATAACGGGCGACAGAATACCGGAATACAGTTTAAAAATACCGCGATGGCTGCTTTATTTTTTGGCGGCGGTATTTATAAGCGGAGCAGTATATGCTATATTTATCAAATAAACATGACTTTCGCGTCTGAAATATGAAGCCCGAAATCTTTGGGCTTATCATATTTCAGACCGCAAGGGTTTAGCCAATTTCTTCGTTAAAATCTCCGTTTGGTTCTCACCATAGACGACTATGGCTCGACCCAATACTCGATTTTGCCTCGAACTTGGCTAAACGCGAAACTCATAAAAATAACAATATTTAACGAAAAAATGATGTCTCAATATCAAAATGTATCTAAAAATCAGGCTGTGCGCAGGGGTTCAATGGCACCTCGGCGAAAACGAGCTCCAAAAGACGAACAGGAATTTGGTTTGGCCGGAAGCGGTTATATTATCTGTTCCGAATGTAAAAGTGTGTTTTTTGACAAGTCGTGGCATCACATGATGGATGAAGATAAGCATTTTTCAGCGGAAAAAGACAAGAAGATAAAATTTGCGGTTTGTCCCGCTTGTGAAATGCTAAAAACGAAAACATATGAAGGGGAAATTATAATAAGTCTAAAGTCTCAAGTCCAACCTTCGTCCCGAGCTCAGGTAGAGGGAAGTCCAAATTTTAAAAATTATATATTGGGGGCGATAAAGAATTCGGATGAAATGGCGAAGGAGAGAGACCCGATGGACAGGGTATTATGGACGGAAGACAACGGCAATGAAATAAAAGTTTACACCTCCGAAAATCAGCTTGCCGTTATAATCGGCAAAAAATTGGATTCTGCTTTCCCCGGCGGAAAACTCAAAATAGAACACAGCCACGGGGAAGATCTAATAAGGGTTTTTTGGGATAGATGAATAACCAAGCTCCGCCCCCCCTTCTCAATAATTATGCTTCTTATCAC
>MGLG01000049.1:6193-7718 GCA_001795975.1 Candidatus Yanofskybacteria bacterium RIFOXYD1_FULL_42_10 | reverse complement strand
CAATGGCTAATATGAGCGCTAATGCGTATCGAAAAAGATTCAAGGGAATCATAAATTGTTATAATATGCTCGTACGAGCATATTATAACAATTTATGATTCCCAACCAGCCAAATTAAAAATTTTACGCAGCTCTGCTTCTCTAAAACCCGGGGATTCCGCCACAATTATATCAACGAAATCGCTTATATTTAAATTGCCGCAAATATCGCCTATTTCATCATCACATGGATACGGAAAAATAAAAACACTTTTTTGCAGCATAACAAACCCGAGAGATTTTATCTTTTTTCTGAATCTGATTCGTTCGTTGTGCAGTTCTTGAGGAATATCAAAAATAATAACCCGCCATTTGCCATCCCATTTCCCGTTATTTTTATTTTTAAAATATCGCGTATGCGATTCTTGAAACCATTTTTGCCCGTTTTTTGTAAAAATAAACTCATCACTGTTTTTTCTTCTTATAATGCCTCGTCGTTCTAAATTTTTAAAACCGAAATATTTTTTACTGTCATCGGAAAGATCTATACTAAAATCGTTGTACCTGAATCCTTTATATGAAACCCTCCCCAAAGAACGGCTTAATTCCCCAAACGCGCTTATTAATTCTTCTAAAAAACGAATGATAAATTTTTCTTTCATAAATCTTAACTGCTCCCATTCTGTTATTTAGGGCTCGTACGAGTCCTAAATAACAGAAAAACGACGACAAAAAGCAACGACGCCATCAGTTATATATTCAAATCTTGGATTATTTTGTGTTGCGAAGCCATCTCTACGAAATGGCAGTGGTCGCAATGATCGGAATTTGCCGGCGCGGTTTCCCGGCGTGCGGTTTCAATCGCTCTTTCAAATGTATCGCCGACCCAATCTGGGTCAATATCCACCCGCCTTAATTCTTCCCTGAACGGCAAAACATTGGCAAATCCTCCGCCGTCTTTCTGGACGACATAAAAAACAAAATATGCGTGGGGCTGGATTTGATAGCCGTTTCTCTGCAACAACCAGGAATAAACTTCCATCTGTTTTTGGTAGTCGTCGTAAATCTTAATTTCTTTGGAACCGGATGATTTGTAGTCAACCACCGCCAAAGAACCATCGGAAAATTCAAGAATATCGTCAACCGCGCCGTATAAGATTGCGTTTAAATCTTCGTCAAAATATGAAACGCCCCGAAAATTGTTTCTCCAATCATGCAATTTTTCATCGACAAATAATTTTGCATCCAGTCCTTCTTTGGCAAAAACAGGCGGGAGTTTGCCGTCCACCCGATATTTGTCAAATTCTTGTTTCACCAAATAATCCACCGCCGCCGACAAAGTATACGGATATCCCGGCGGGCGTTTTATTTTGTGATGGACATTCAGCCAAAAACACCTCGGACAATCAAGAAATAGTTTCAACCCGCTTCTGGAGATTTTGATCGTGTTTTGAACTTTTGCAACCATATCGTTTATCTTAACCCAACATTTGAAAAAATAAAAGAGAGCGAGTATATTATGTTGAAACAATCAACGCACTTTAAA
>MGLG01000049.1:2842-6186 GCA_001795975.1 Candidatus Yanofskybacteria bacterium RIFOXYD1_FULL_42_10 | reverse complement strand
CGAAAAATGAAACACGGATTTAATTTTTGTTTTTCGTTGACGGTTGCTATCATGTTGTTATCGGCAATCAACTGCAATAATGCCCCGACCTTGCCGTCAAAAATGATACGGATTACTTATCCAAGAGGAGGAGAAACATTTTCCAGCGGCGACCGCGTCATAATCCAATGGACCGCAACGGGAAGCATAGACGAAGTTGATATTTTTCTGTTTGCCTCTTTTGATAATTACGGCGAGGTATTGGCGCAAAATATACCCGCAGAAATCGGACGATTTACCTGGATAATTCAAACCTGTCCGGCATATAACCAATATTTCAGAATAGAAATAACCGACAGCGCCAGTTTGGCGGCAATGACCGCCAGTCTCGGGTTTACAATAAAGAAATGCTCATAATTCCAAAATGATTGACTTTTTAAGTAAAATATGTCAGCATATTACCTGCGTACCTTTACACCCCAACAATTAACTTTATCAAAGGAGACGACTGTGATGAGAATTGTAAAAACCCTCCAAACCCCGAAAACCCTCGTTAAGGAGCTGGAACAATAATGATCACTTTGTGCCTTCAACGGAATAGAAAAACTATCTTTGCGGCAATTTCCCCGGAAATACACAAACGAATGAGAGTATTCGCCTGGACAAACAACATTTCATTACAAGACATAATGGAGTTTGTTTATAACCAATTCGGCAATATTTCTCAAAAATCCATCGCGAAATATTTGCAAAACTCCGGCAATCAACCCAAATAGTTCTCCTAAAAAACGGCTACGGCCGTTTTTCCTTTTACGCCCCGTGACACTTTTTATACTTCTTTCCTGAACCATCCCGCACCAATCTTTTCCGCTGACCGCCTAAACGGGGGCGGGATTGGTGCGGGACTCCGCTTAGTTTATTTTTAAACCAAACTATCTGCCATGACAATGCTTATACTTTTTTGGTCGGCCGTCTGAATGTGTCGCTCCGCACGGACAAGGGTCATTTCTACCGATTTTTATTTCGCTTTCTGCTGGCTGTCCTTGTCTTGATTGAGATTCACGCTCAATTGCAGTTTCTTCACCGGAAACAATATTCGGACGGCTTTCCTTCAAATCAATCTTTTTAGGTTGATTAACAAAACCAACTTTGAATATCAGATTCGCCACCTCCGCTTCAATCGCGCCAGTTAATTGCTGGAACATTTTATGGCCCTCGGTCTTGTATTCAACAAGCGGATCTCTCTGGCCGTAGGCCCTCAAACGCACCGAATCCCGCAAATATTCCATCGCATCAATGTGACCCATCCACAATTCATCAACCGTTCTTAATAAAACTAGCTTTTCAAGCTGTTTCATGCTTTCTGTTCCAAGCTCTTTTTCTTTTGCTTCATATAATGCTGATATTTTTTCTTTAATAAATTCCACTAATTTGAAGGGGTCTTTAGATTTAGAAATTTCAATAAGTTCAGAATGCAACTCAAGGCCGGATAACGCCTTAATTGACTCACTTATTTCTTCAATATTCCATTCATATTCCTGGCCTTGGGCATGAAAAGCCACCAAATTATCAATCTGTCCGTTAAGATACCCTATTATTTTTTCTTTGTTATTATCCAACGATAAAACATCTTTGCGTAAACGGTAAATCGCTTCGCGGTGCTTATTCATTACATCATCGTATTCCAAAACATATTTTCTGATATCAAAATTGTGTCCCTCAATCCGCGATTGAGCCTGTCCAATAGCATTTGAAACAAATCTGTTTTCTATAACATCGTCTTCGCCCACGCCCAATGTCTCCATAATTCTCTTCAAACGGTCTCCGCCGAATATTCTCGCCAAATCGTCTTCGGTGGAAATGAAAAACTGAGACGAACCCGGATCACCCTGCCGGCCGGCGCGTCCGCGCAACTGGTCATCTATGCGCCTGGCTTCGTGGCGTTCGGTGCCGATGACATGCAAACCTCCGGCTTCGCGGACTTTTTGCGCTTCTTGGGCATCTATGGGATTACTCGCTTCGCCGAATCGAGGCGAGCCGCCAAGAATTATGTCCACACCGCGGCCGGCCATATTGGTCGCCACGGTTACGGCGTATGATCTGCCTGCTTGAGCGATAATCTCCGCTTCCCGCTCATGATTTTTTGCATTTAAAACATTGTGCGGAATCCCCTCCCTATTCAGCAAAGCGGAAAGAATCTCATTTTTCTCAATTGATACCGTGCCAACCAAAACCGGCTGGCCTTTTTCATGTTTTTCTTTTATTTCCTTGGCAATGGCCCGAAATTTACCCGTTTCGGTTTTGTAAATTCTGTCGGGCGCGTCGCGGCGAATCATCGGTTTGTTGGTTGGAATTTCAATCGCGCTCAAATTATAAACACGATGAAATTCTTCAGCCGATGTTTGAGCCGTTCCGGTCATACCGGCCAGTTTCTTGTAAAGACGGAAATAATTTTGAAAAGTGATGGTCGCTAAGGTGCGAGATTCTTTTTCCACCTTAACTCCCTCTTTTGCCTCAACCGCCTGATGAAGGCCCTCCGACCAACGACGGCCCGGCATCAGCCGACCCGTAAATTCATCAACAATTATCACTTCCCCTCCGTCAGTTGAGGGATTTACAACATAATCCCGATCCCGCTTGAATAAAATTTCAGCTTTCAACGCCTGCTCCAGGTGATGGACATTCCGCACTCCGCCTTCTTCATAAATATTTTTCAAGCCAAGCATTTTCTCAACTTTCTCTATTCCTTTTTCAGTAATTGAGACGGCTTTTAATTTTTCATCAACATTGTAATCTTCGTTTTCAATTAAACGGGGCACGATTTTAGAAAAAGTTTCATACATTTTAGTTGATTCCGTGTCCGGCGCGGAAATAATCAAGGGCGTGCGCGCTTCGTCAATAAGAATGGAATCAACTTCATCAACAATCGCAAAATTGTGCCCCCTTGATTGACTGATATCCGGCAAAGTATAGGCCATATTATCTCTTAAATAATCAAAGCCGTATTCGTTATTGGTGCCATAAGTAATATCGGCTTCATAGGCATCGCGTCTCGTCACCGGCCTTAAAAACTCATGGACTACCCGGAATGATCCGGTCAGATCTCTCTCTTTATCCAAAACTGCTTCTTTAGAATCGGGGCTTGGAACTGGCAAACCGGATTTATTATTTTCTAATTCATGTATCTTTTCGCTATGCAAAGGGTCATATAAAAAACTTGAGTCGTGGTTGATGCAACCGACCGATAATCCGAGAGCGTGATATATCTGTCCCATCCACGCCGAATCTCGCCGGGAAAGATAATCGTTGACCGTAACAATATGCACGCCTCCGCCAGCCACCGCTTTCAGCGGGGCCCCGCTGAA
>MGLG01000049.1:0-2824 GCA_001795975.1 Candidatus Yanofskybacteria bacterium RIFOXYD1_FULL_42_10 | reverse complement strand
GAGTGGCGACAAGCGTCTTGCCTTCGCCGGTTTTCATTTCGGAAATCTTACCTTGATGCAAAGCCATACCGCCCATTAATTGAACATCAAAATGACGCTGACCAAGAGCGCGCTTGGAAGCTTCGCGTACTGCGGCAAAAGCTTCCGGCAATAAGTCGTCAAGTGTCTCCCCCTGACTTAAGCGTTCACGGAATTGGATTGTTTTCTCTTTAAGTCCCGAATCTGAAAGCTGTTCAAAATCATTTTCAAGCGAATTTATCCGACTAATCGTCGGCTTAAGAGAATCTATATATCGCTGGTTGGCATCACCAAATATTTTGGATAAAAATGACATACTTTATTTTAAAATTAATAAGCCCAAGGTGAAAAGATTTTTCGGGACTTACGGAACCCGACGGAGGAAAGGCGAAGGTTCACGCGAGAAACTTCGCGGGAATCGCCTCCGAGTGAGAGGCGAAATTCCAGCTCGCCTCGCTGAAGCCTCCGGCGAAGCGGGCAGGAATTTACGCCGTGCCTGAAAAAGCCTTTCACCTTGGGCGTTTTTTTAAATTTCTAAGGGTTGTCGCGCCGCATCAGTTCTTTTTTCTTTGAACTTTTTTATTTGCAATTGAAGTTCTTCTTTAACATCAACGATGGCGTTGCGCAAGTCCTCATGCGAGCAGGTTGCGCGCAATAGATTGCCCCCTATTCTAAGATTGACTTCAGCATAAAAAACCTCACCACTGCGATGATGAAGAGACGGTTTTCCGATTTCAACTTTGGCTTCGAACTTATCATTGCCTATTAAATGGTCTAATCCGCCTATCTTTTCTCTAACAAAGACATCCAAAGCTTCATCAAGCGTTATATTCTTGGTAGAAATAATGATTTGCATAATGATTAAATGATAACAATAATTCTTCTCCGCTTCAAGCCAATTTAAGCCAAAAGAAAAGGAGCGTACACGCTCCAATATATTTCTTAATGTATAAATCGGGATAAATCCTGATCTATTTTTTCCCACACCACTCCGTTTTTTAACGCCTCGGCAAATTGCTTTAAAAAATCAGGATGCAGATTATTAACTAGATCTGCCGGATTATAGCAGTCTTGGTGTCCGGATGACCATTGTTTACTATGTTCTTCATAAATCAAGACACCTATCTGCGAAGAATAAAAGGATTCTACCTTTAAGCTCATAGAAGCATGCTCTGACTGGGAATTAACCGGAGCTCCCTGCCAAAATCGTGCGGTAAAAAGCAGTATCGGATTAAGCGCCGAAAAAATAACAGCTGCTTCGTCGGTAATGAGAAATTGATTAACCCATTGCCAAATCTCTCGGGCGTATTGATGTAATTCCGCTTCTCTCGCTTTTTTCACAGCGTTTATTTCTTCCGTAAACTTTCTTTTTTCTTCCTCAACTCTTTTCTTGACATTCTCGCGCTCTTTGCGTTTTGCCAAAATTTGCTGCGCTTTTTTTAATACATCTTCCGATGTTTTCAAGATTTGCCTCCATAAAAAGAACTGTTGTGGCGTTAATATACAATTTTTACAAAAAATTGCAAATTTTTCTTGCATATAAAAAAATTTATTGTTAATATTTAATCGCAAATGAAAAATATTTTTTAAAATTATGAACGGGGAGAAAAAAGTTTTCAAATTTTTGTTCGTCAGCCACGAGAGCTTGAGCGGAGATTTGGCCTGGCAAATCCAAAAAGAAGGTCATCAAGTTAAAATTTACATCAAAAATCCCGACGACCAGGATGTCTATGACGGAATTTTGGAAAAAGTTCCTGATTGGAAATCAAATACTGATTGGGCCGATGTAATCGTCTTTGACGATGTCGGCTTCGGTTCGCAAGCGGACAGTTTGCGCAAGGCAGGAAAATTAGTAATCGGAGGCAGCGCTTACACCGACAAGCTTGAGGAAGACAGAGAATTCGGCCAATCCGAGATGAAGCGCGTGGGAATGCTGACTCTCCCCCACTGGGATTTTTCTAATTACGAAGAAGCGCTTAAATTTATTGAAGAAAATCCGGGCCGATATGTTTACAAGCCGTCGGGATTTGTTTCCTCCGACTGGAAGAGTCTGCTGTTTTTAGGAAAAGAGGAGGACGGGAAAGACCTGCACGAGATATTGAGAAGCAATCAAAAAGTTCTTGAGAAAAAGATTAAACAGTTCCAGCTTCAAAAATTAGCTTTGGGCGTGGAAGTCGCGGTCGGAGCGTTTTTCAACGGCGAAGATTTTATTTATCCCATCAATGTCAATTTTGAACATAAAAAACTTTTCCCGGGCGATATCGGCCCGTTCACCGGAGAAATGGGAACACTGATGTATTGGTCGTCTTCCAACCCTTTGTTTAAAGCAACCGTGGAAAAAATGAAAGAAGATTTAAAACAAGCGGGCTATGTCGGATATTTTGACATTAATTGCATCGTTAACGCCCGCGGTATTTATCCTTTGGAATTCACCTCCCGATTCGGATATCCCACCATTTCCATTCAGGAAGAAGGCGTAATAAGCGAATGGGGAGAATTTCTCCATGCTATAGCCAGCCATCAGCAGTATGACATTAAAACCAAAAAAGGGTTCCAAGTGGGCGTGGTTTGCGCCGTTCCACCCTTCCCTTATGACGATAAAAGCGAAATGGCAATTTATAAAGATCTTTCAATCCTTTTTAAAAAACCTGTCTTGGACGGCGTTCACCTCGGCGATGTAAAAATAGTTGAGGGCAATTGGCGCATCGCCGGAGAGACCGGTTATGCCTTGGTTGTTACCGGCTCCGGAGCCACCGTTGAAGACGCACGCAAACAGGCCTACGGCCGGATAGACAACATCATGCTT
>MGLG01000048.1:3117-7505 GCA_001795975.1 Candidatus Yanofskybacteria bacterium RIFOXYD1_FULL_42_10 | reverse complement strand
ATAGCTCTCTCCTCAGCTTAAAAATTTCTTTGTACTTCAAAAACCGGCTGATGTAGACAGAAGCCGTAGTGTCTTTAAGCCCCAACTGGCTGCCGAGCTGACAAACCGTGTCTTTGCTGAAGTAGGGCAGATTTTTTAGCTGTTCTAAAAGGTTTTTTCTGCTTTTCATATCTATAACAAAAGTGTATCAGATGTGAAACGAGAAGTCAACACCCCATAGAAATTACTATATCAGTCCACTGATACAGCAGAGGCCGTTTCTATATCAGCGTAGAGCTATAGTAAGCCCTTGAGGAGCTTTTGGCCGATACCGGCGACCAAATAGACAAGCGGATTAAATTTGCCAATGAAGCCTTCGAGTTCGTGGAGCACGCAACTATGAAATTCAAAACCGGCCCGTGGGAGAAGAAAAAGGAGATTCTCTCCACCCTCGGTTCGAACCTCTCGCTTATGGACAAAAAGCTAAGCATTTCCTTAGAAAATTCACTTGTGCCGATGAAACCCGTCTCACTCGTGTCCAACCAAGTAATCGCCAAGGTTCGAACCCCGAAGGAGTCGCTTCGCGACCCTACGGGGCAGGCCGCGAAAAACGCCAAAGCTTTGGTGTGGGGGTAAAACAGAAATTGAGCAATCTCTTGCTCGATTTCAATCAATGCTCCGCGGCCTGGACTCGAACCAGGAACCTTCTCCTTAACAGGGAGCCGCTCTACCATTGAGCTACCGCGGAATATTGAACTAAATATTAAATTTTACCGACAACATCAGTATACTTGAAAAAAACAAAAATTCAAGATTATTTCGGAAAATGCATACCTCAATTATGACGATGATTTATACGGGAACTGAAGAAGAAACCAAATTAGCGATGGAACATCTTGAGAGCTGTATTGATTGCCAAAGATGGTTTGTTCAAGAAATGTGCAAAAATTTTATAAGATCATGCTTAAACAAGGGGAACCTCTGCATGGAATATGAGGAAGCTCATTTGGAAATTCATAAGAAATTAAGAACTGCCTGCGATCCTCTTTTCATTCAATAACTTCATTCTTTTTTAAAAAACACTCCTATGTTGGAGTGTTTTTTAAAACGAAAATGCCATCCTATAAAGCCGGATGGCGGGCTAATTGAATACCCTCATTTACCCTCCTTTCACCGGATCTTTGAGACGACTCTTACGGCCGGCCCGCGAACCCAATTTTTCCCATTCCCTTGCAACTTGTTGGCAATGAAGCCGACAATCGCGCCTTTGCTGTTGAGCATGGCGCCTCCGCTCATTCCCCTTTCTGCTGTTCCGTTACAGGTCAAGGTATCAACGGAATTGGTGTAGAACATTCCCTCGTCAACCACAAGCGGACCCCCAAACGGAAACCCGGCAAAGAACACAGGATCGTCAATGGCAAGCTCTTCAGTCGCAATCGGGATTCCTTTCACAAGCAAAGCGTACAACGCCACGATGTCCCGATGCTCTCTCGCTGTCCACGGCGTATTCCTCATCATGTTCATCACATAACGAAGATCTGCTTTGAGCACCGCAACATCATCTTCCTCGCCCAACTTAGTCAGGCGCATCGGGAACCGGATGGTGGAACAACCACCCGTGTAGCAACCGGTAAGGACCTTGTCCATCGGTTGCTTTACGGCAAAACCGATCGCCAGCAACTCGGCATCATCCTTAAAAAGGTGCTCGACTGTGATTATCACACCGCCCCCAATCGGTGTTCCGGTCGCTAGACATGTCGTAAGCATATCTTGTTGCGCAATATTGAATTGCACAACAATCAGCTTGTCGGCCGAACTCTGGACCGGTCCCGGTCCCGAAAAAACGGACGGGACGCACACGCACGCGAGAACCAAAATCCACGAAACCACGAAAATTCTCTTGCTCATGTTATTCTCCTTTTTTGATGAGCATTATTTATACGAAAATTGTGTCAAAGTTCAGTTATGGCAACCGCTGACGCTTATCTTATCAACGATATATCGCCCTCCTTCTTTTAATTATACCATATTTTTATAGTACTTGTCAACCCTAAGCCCGGTACATTCAACCTCCAAGTGCAACACTAAAGACTTCTAATGGGGTTTTCCAGCCAAGCCTTTTTCTTGGCCTGGTATTGAGTTCAGATTCAATGAATTGAATCTCTTCTTCTGATATATTACTAAAATCTGTTTTCTTTGGATAGTAGTCTCGGATCAAGCCGTTGGTATTCTCGTTTGTTCCTCTCTCCCATGAATGATAGGCATGGGCATAAAAACATTTTGTTCCCGCCGTTTCTTCAATAGATCTCCAATCGCTATTCTCGGGTCCATTATCCATGGTCAAGGTATGCTTTAATTTATCGGGCAGGTTTCTAAATCTGGATTGAATGGCCTTTGTTGTATTGTCTGCCGCTTTGCCATTAAGCTTAGTTATGAAGACTAACCCGCTTTTTCTTTCAACCAGAGTATTAATCCCTGGCCGATGATTAACTGATTCTACCGTGTCTCCTTCCCAATCACCAAGACGGTGTCTGGTATTTACTATGCTTGGCCGCTTATCTATCGATAATCCCTGGTACTTCGATAATCTTTGATATCTGCGAACACCTTTAGGCTGACGCATTTTTCTGTGTCTCCGTAGATATGGACGGAGATCTTCGAAACCTGGTCTTGGTTTGCCATAGCTGATTGAAGCATAGATGAATCGATAGATAGCTTCATGGGAGATGCTTTCTCCGATTTGGGATTTAATCTTGCCCGCAATCTGTTCCGGAGACCAGCGTTTCTTTAGATGAAAGACGACATATTGGCGTATCCGGTCATTCTTTAGTCGATTGGTTCTGCCTCGACATCTGCGTTTAGATAGAGCGCGTTCTTGGGCTACTCTAGGCGTATATGTGTTACGGCAAGCAGGGAAGTTACGTTTTAACTCCCTAGAGATAGATGAAGGCGACCGATTTAAAACTTTTGCCATCGACCTAATTGATTTCCTATCCCACCACATGTATTGAAGAGATTCACGCTCTTCAATTGAAAAATGCTGATATGTCATATATTCCTATGATATCAGAAGTGTTGCACTTACTTGTTGAACTGACTCCCGAAAACCGCCGCCGCTCTTTTACTCAATATTTTATAAAACTTTCATATGCTAATTTTATAAAATATCATCCCTCCATTTTTTGCTTTTCAGAAACAAAATCAAGCTCCACCTCCTTACACCTAAAATTTAAAATTTCCCTTTTTTGGTATTTACTGTTATGCTCATAGAATAATAAACTAAAGTAAAAATATATGGGCAAAAGAGACACGGGATTGAGACATCACACCAAGTCGCATTCCCACAAAACCAAAAAGCGATTGGAAATAAAGAGACTTAGACTGGAAGCGCAAGGAAAGAGAAATATAAATAAGGGGTAAGTCTTATAATTCTTGCAAATAAAAAAACCGATTAATCGTCGGTTTTTGATTTTGGGGATACTTACACCAGCTAAAATTTGTGTTATAATATTTAAATGCGTAAATATATTTTAATTTTTATTATTGGCGCCCTTGTTGCCGGCGGTGGATTTTTATTTTTTACCGGCAGAGGCGAAAATTTAATAACGAAACTTTTTGGCCCCGATGTTCCGACGGCGGTGCCGTATCAGCCTTCCCCCTCGGTTTCCATCCCGACTCTTGCTTCTCCCAAGCTAACACCCCAATTAGCCCAAGAAATAAATTTAGACATACCATTTACTTCCCAGGCGCCCCACCGGAATTGGGAACTCCCCTACAAAGAATTTTGCGAAGAGGCCTCGTCATTGATGGCGATAAGTTATGTTACCGGACAAACTATCCCAAACGCTGATTTTGCCAACGCCAAAATGCTTGAAATAAAAGCGTTTGAAGAAAAAAGGTTCGGCTATTACGAAGACACCACCGCCGAAGAGACGGCTATTATCCTCAAAGAATTTTATAAATATCCAAAAGTTAAGATCGTCGCCAATCCGTCAATCACCGACATCAAAACAGCGCTCTCCCAAAGCAAAGCGGTAATTGTTCCCGCCGCCGGCCGCAAGCTCGGTAATCCTTATTACACCCAGCCCGGCCCTCTTTATCATATGTTAGTCATAAAAGGTTATACCAAAGACGGCCGATTCATCACCAACGACCCCGGCACGCGCCGAGGCGCCGATTTTATTTACGACCCCGCCGTTTTATGGAACGCCATCCGCGACTGGAACGGCGGAGATGTTGATACCGGCAAAAAAGTTATGATAGTGGTGGGTTAACCTTGATGCGGGTCAAATTCAGTATCAATCTGCGGAACAGAAGGCAATTTCTTGATGCGGCGGGGAAGAAGAAGCATCAAGAAAATAAGCTCCGTAAAACTCGCCGATGAAAAAGCGATGGGGATTGAAAGAATA
>MGLG01000048.1:2691-3095 GCA_001795975.1 Candidatus Yanofskybacteria bacterium RIFOXYD1_FULL_42_10 | reverse complement strand
ATCCCCCGCCAATGGCAATGCCGAGACCGAGAATATTCAACACGACTGGAATGGCCGTGTTTTTTGTCGCATAAAACGCCCGGGCAAAAAGATGGCGCAACGACTCTGTCGGCATGGCTAACGAAAACACGCCAAGCATTGCGGCAGTCCGAGCAATGGCCTCCTCGCTAAAAGCTCCGCCGCCGAGAACCAGTCTGACTAACGGTTCGCGGATAAAAAAAGTGATGACGGCGGCAAGGACGCTTCCGCCGAGAATAAGCCAAAAAGAATTTTTTAGGGTTTTTTTAAATTCTTCCGGAGAATGGTCGGCAATCGCCTTGGCCATCAGCGGAAAAGCGGTGGTGGAAAAAGTTATTCCTATCAAACTCACCGGCACGCTTTGAAAATTGCGGGCAAAACTCGTT
>MGLG01000048.1:694-2646 GCA_001795975.1 Candidatus Yanofskybacteria bacterium RIFOXYD1_FULL_42_10 | reverse complement strand
ATAAGCTTGATTGTTTTTTTAAATTCGGATGTCTTAAATTTGAATTGCGCGCGGAAACGAAATCCGGACGCAAAAGCGTCAAGCGCCCGAATTAAAAAATGAAAAACCGCTCCAACTACGGTTCCGGCGGCCACTCCCATAATGCCAAATCTCGGAGCAAGCAAAAGGGCTCCGCCGATAATGCCAAAATTATAAAGCACCGGCGACAGACCATAGAATAAAAATCTTCTTTTGGCGATGAGCATCGCGCCCAAAGCGTTGGACACGCCGAATAATATCGGCGATAAGGCGAGGATGCGAAGAATTTTGGCGACCAAGATTCGGTCTTCAAGATTAAAACCGGGCGCCACCAATACGCTCACCGATTCCGCAAAAACAAAAAGCAAAACCGCCGCCGCAACCATGGTCATTATTGAAGCCGAAATAACCGAATTGGCATAATCATACGCGCGTTCTTTATCGGACCGGAAAAGGTCGGTGAAAATAGGCACAAACGCCGCGGCGATACCGCTGGCAATCAAGATATTAAATAACAAATCCGGCAGTAAAAAAGCGGCATTATAAGCGTCAAGAGCGCGGGACGCGCCAAATGAGTGGGCAAAAATCCGGTCGCGCAACAAACCTAAAGCATACGAAGCGAAAGTGGTCGCCGCCAAAACAACACTGCCGGCGGGAATAAATTTTAGTAATCTCTTCATATTTTCAGTATAGCAATTATTTTTTCAAGACGGGAGCACGACCGATTATTGCATTAACGCTCCAATGTTGTTATACTTAAATTAAATTCAATGAAAAAGTCATTATTCAGCATATTTTTAATCCCAGTTTTATTGGCCAGCTTCATCGGACTTGCCGTGTTTGGCTTTGCCGCAATGTCCCACGCCGAAGGCCACAATCCAAACGGCTGTATTGCCGCCGCCGCAAGAGAAACAGATTGTTCCCGGGCCAACAACCCTTTGGCAATGTTCAACTTGCATATAGACGCGTTAAAAAGCTTCTCCACTCTGATATTTGGCAATTCTTCTTTGCAAATGCTCTTGCTGTTAGCCTTTTCTTTAGTTTTCCTTTTGAGCTTTAAAATATTTTCGGTTTTGCCGCTGAATTTCATATATTCTCCGATTAACCGCGTTTCAACGGTTCATTTTATTCCCAAACAAAAAATAAGCTTTTCAAGTTGGTTTTCTTTCCACGAAAATAGCCCGTCTATCAATTAGGACGCTTCGCAAACTGCTTTAAGCGGTATTTGCGGCGTCCCCGTTATCCCTCATCGGGATTTTTTGTTATTCTAAATAATATTTAAACAAAATTATGAAATCATTGAACAAAAAAATATTTATCGGCGTTGCGGCGGTTGTTATCGGATGGTTGGTTTGGTTTGTCGGCGATAACGGCTCCTCCGATACCAAAAGCGCGATCAGTCCGGATATAAAAGAAAAAATATATTTCAAAGACGCAATCGGAATCAAGGCGCCTGATTTTGAATTGCAGGGCATGGATGGCGCGATGGTCAAATTAAGCGATTACCGCGGGAAAAATGTCGTTCTCTTCTTTAACGAAGGTTCAATGTGTTATCCCGCCTGCTGGGATCAAGTGGAAAAACTCGGAAGCGATGACAGGTTTAACACCGAAAATATTGCGGCTTTCTCCATTGTAACCGATACCAGAAAACAATGGCTTGATATCGTGAGCAAAACACCGAGCATGACAAAGTCCAAAATTCTTTTTGACACCGCGCGCTCGGTATCCAAAGCATACGATGTCCTTTATCTTGATTCGCCGATGCATCCCGGCGTTTTTCCCGGCCACACTTATTTCATTATTGATAAAGAAGGAATCATCAGGTTTACTTTAGACGACCCGAATATGGCTTTAGCCAATGACCGGTTAATTGCAGAAATAGAAAAAATCAAATAAAAAACTAATTATTTAGGACTTGCGCGTTTGGCCAAGTT
>MGLG01000048.1:0-644 GCA_001795975.1 Candidatus Yanofskybacteria bacterium RIFOXYD1_FULL_42_10 | reverse complement strand
AAGCGGAGGTTTTAACGAAGAAATTGGATAAACCCTTTCGGGCTTGAGCCGCGAAGGGCATTAAGAATTTCATGCCCCGCGGCGAAAGCGCGAAAGTCCCAACAATCATGGAAATATTAATTATCGCATCGCTTGTTACTGCATTTGTCGCAGGAATAGCGGCGCTGTTCGCGCCTTGCTGCATCACCGTTCTTCTGCCGTCGTATCTTGGTTCTATTTTCAGAGAAAAACGAGCGGTTATGCTGATGACATTTGTCTTTTTCTTGGGTCTCTTGGCGGTATTTTTACCGCTGGGTTTGGGAGCGGCCAGTTTGGGCAAACTATTCAGCCAATATCACAATCCCATTTACATTGCCGGCGGAATTTTTCTGTCGCTTCTCGGGCTGTCAATTTTGCTCGGCGGACATTTTTCAATGCCGTTTTCCGTTCATCCTAAATTAAAAATTGCCGGCGCGGGTTCAGTTTTCACTCTTGGTATTTTTTCCGGATTTGCGACCATGTGCTGCGCGCCGGTTTTGGCCGGCGTCATCGCTTTATCGGTTTTGCCCAATTCAATTTTTTGGGGCGGACTTTATTCTCTCGCTTATGTTTTAGGAATGGTCGCTCCCCTTTTCCTGATTGCTTTCTTGCTGGATAAAAACAAC
>MGLG01000047.1:3268-11428 GCA_001795975.1 Candidatus Yanofskybacteria bacterium RIFOXYD1_FULL_42_10 | reverse complement strand
GGAACCGACCAAAAAAATGTCCAAGACGGGAGATGACGGAATCGCTTTGTCGGACAACCCGGACACAATTCGCGAAAAAATTAAAAAAGCCGCTACTGATTCCGGCAAAGAAATTCAGTTTGACGAAAAGGCAAAACCAGGCATTTCCAATCTTCTGACGATTTATTCTCTGCTTTCCGGTCAAAAGATATCCGCCCTTGAATCGCAATATGCCGGCACATCTTATTCAAAATTTAAAAACGACCTCGCCGAAGTTGTGGTCAACTTCCTAAAACCTCATCAGGACAAATACAACGACCTTCGCGCCAATCCCGATAAGGTTTTAAAAACTCTTGAATCTTCCGAAGAGAAAGCAAGACAAATTGCAAACAAAAATCTGCGCGAAATAAAATCTAAAATGGGCTTATTCTAAAAAAATTTACCTGCCGATTATTTTTTTAATTTCCTCAATTTTTTCTTTCATCAAAGCTTCGGTATTCACCTCAATAATCAATCTCATCGCCGGCTCGGTGTTTGAACGCCGTATATTAAACCACCAATTTCCGGTCGTACCGGAAATTGTCCCGAGCTTAGTCGAGGGATTATCCCAATGCTCAACGGTTAAACCGTCAAGCTCGTCAATCTTTTCGTCTTGATATTTATTTTTTAGAAAATCAATTATGTTGTTTTGCTCGGCCGAACTATTTACGGCAATATTGATTTCTCCGGAATAATAACCCTGTTTGAACGGCTGAATCACTTCTGAAAGTTTTTTGCCGCTTTCCTGCAATACTTTCATAAGTTTAAGCGCCGCCAAAGCCGCTGATTCGTTGTAATTGGTTTCTTTAAAAAAGAAATGTCCCGATGTTTCTCCGCCGATAAAAGCATCGGCTTCCCGCATTTTTTGAGCTATATAACTATGGCCGACTATTGATCTTATCCCGGAATCTCCGAAAAATTCTTTCACTGCCCTTGAAAAACGAAGATCATAAACCACCTTATGCTTTTTCACCGTTGCGCCGCCGCCTTGCCACAAAACGGCGAGGATATACTGTGATGGAACAAACTCCCCGTTTTCATCAACCACGGCCAATCTGTCCGCATCCCCGTCAAAAGCAATACCCATATCAGCCTGCTGTTTTTTCACCGTTTCGCTTAAAATTTTCAATCCCCCGCTTCTTGTGGGATCGGGAGAACGATTTGGAAAAGAACCGTCTATTTCAAAAAATAATTTTGTATAATTAATTTTTAGTTTATCAAATAACGGTTCAACAACCGCAGATCCCATTCCGTTGCCGGCATCGGCAACTACTTTTAAATTTAACTTCCCACTCTGAATACCAGAAATATCAATCAAAAAATCAACATAATTATTTAATACATCAGACCGATGATTTGCCGTTCCCTCATGTTCGGCAATAAATGTTTCACCCGTGGCCGTTTCTTTTATCTTTTGAAGTCCGCTGTTTTTATCAATCGGCGTAGCGCCTTTTTGCATGATTTTGAGCCCGTTATATTCGGGCGGATTATGGGAAGCGGTGACCATAATTCCGCCATCGGCATTAAAATATTTGACGGCATAATAGAATAATGGGGTCGTGCATTGTCCGATATAAATTACATCACAACCGGCCACGGTAATTCCTTCAACAACCGCTTGTCTTAATTGCGGAGAAGAAGACCTGCCATCTTCGCCGATAACCATAGTTTTGGCATCCAAAAATTGAACCGCAGCATTTCCAATGCGTTTTGCCGCATCTTCATTTATCTCGCTTGGGTATATTCCCCGAACATCATAAGACCTGAAAATATCTTTTTCCATCTCGTACGAAGTAGCCCCGTATGAAGTCCGAAATCTTATTTCGGCAGAAACCAAAGGTTTCTTACTTCATTCGGGGTTTTGCTCTTAAGTTATACTTACAGAACTACTGTTGTTATTTATTGATATCCCGTTCGTTTAACCCGTTAGAGCTACTTCGTTCGGGACAATAACTTAAATAATACTAAAATTAACCATTTAGACAAACCCAGTTGACTGATATTTTAAAAAATAATAGCATGCTTCTCATGATGTCCTTTAAAACAGGGAGGGATATATGCCAACGGTAATGTCAGTAGGTGTGTTTGTGGCGATACGGGGACCGGATAATTCTTTTTTACTGGTAAAACATGCCTATGGAGAGAGAAAGTGGTCTCTGCCGGGAGGTAAACTTGAACAAGGAGAACTTGTTCCCAATGGAGGCCAGCGAGAAACTCTTGAAGAGGCGGGCGTTATCGTTCAAATCATAAGACAAGTAGGAATATTCAGCTTAAGAAAAACTTTCGGCATAGCTATACTTTTGGAAGGACGCATTATCGGCGGCAAATTAAAACCGGACAATAAAGAAACATCTGATTGTGGATTTTTCAAAATTGATGAATTGAGACAGGAAGAAATCTATCCTGCCCAGCTAAGCTTGCTTATGTGGGCAGATGCGACGGAAGGAAGAACAATGTCGGTCTATGGCTGGCTGTCAGTCCCACCCACTCCAAAACCTTAAAAGGAGAATTCATTCTCCTTTTTTTATTCCTGTTTTTTGTTTATAGCACTTTATAATTTAACGAGTGCTTCGTCGGGCTATATTTTTTCGGTCTGCTGATTCAAAAATATAGCCCGACCTTCGCTATTTATCTTTGATTGTTATCTGTCACTCTGCCGAGAAAGGTCAAAGTAATAAATTAAAAAAATAATCGGATTGTTTTTAAAATTTATTTATTGATGAGGAGGGGGCAGGGGCGAAGCTTCTTTGTAATTCGTGGTTTTTTATGTAATATTTAGACCTGTTATATAATAACCCTATGAAAACAGTAATATTAGCCGCCGGAAAAGGCACTAGAATGGGAGAACATACCCAAAACACGCCCAAATCCCTGATCCGGATCGGGGGTAAGCCGATTTTGGAGCACACGCTTTTATCTCTCCCCCACCCCATTAACGAAGCATTGATAGTTGTAAATTATTTGAGCGAACAGATCAAAGATTATTTTAGTTATAAATTCGGCAATATCAATATCAACTACATAGAGCAAAAAGAATTCTTGGGCACCGCCAATGCTGTCTGGGAAGCGAAACAATTTTTAAAAAATGAGAAATTTTTGGTTTTAAACGGCGACGATTTATATAACAAAAACGACTTGGAAAAATGCCTAAATTATGAACTGGCATTCGGAATTATAAAAAGAATCCCCCCAAGCGATAAATTCATCGCCATTGATATCGGCCGTGATCAAAATATCGCCGGTTTCCACAAACCTGAACCGTCAGAATTAAAAGAAGGCATATTAATGGCGACGGGGGTCTATGTCCTTGATGATAAAATTTTTAATTACGAACCAGTTAAGCTTTCAAACGGCGAATACGGCCTTCCCCAAACTATTTTAAATATGGCCAAAGATTATCCGGTCAAAGGAGTAATTATGGAAAAATGGTCGCAGATAAATTATCCCGAGGATATTAAAAAAGCAGAAATTAATTTTACATTTTGATTTTTAAATTTTAAATTTCTCACATGTTATCCATCGGCATAGTCGGCCTTCCAAATGTGGGGAAAAGCACCCTCTTTAAGGCTCTTACAAACAAACAAGTAGATATTCAGAATTATCCTTTTACCACCATAGACCCGAATGTCGGCGTTGTTGCCGTACCCGATAAACGAGTAGATGCGCTGGCGCTTTTATCCGATTCTCAAAAAAAAATATATGCCACAGTTGAATTTATTGATATTGCCGGTCTCGTAAAAGGCGCCGCTCAGGGTGAAGGATTAGGCAATAAATTTTTGGCAAACATAAGAGAGACGGATGCCGTAGTTCAAATTGTAAGGGCTTTTGAAGACAAGAATATCACCCATGTTCATAATAGAATTGACCCGGCCGAAGATATAGACATTATAAACACCGAGCTGATATTGGCTGATATTGAAACAATAACCAAAAGAACCAATGCCACCGTCCGCCAAGCAAAAACTGATAAATCCGTCGCCGCCGAATTGAGTATGCTGGAAAAGTTTAAAAAATGGCTTGACGGAGGAAATATTCTTTCCAAACTTGAACTAAACGAAGACGAGGAACAACTTGCCAAAGAATTAAACCTGCTTACCCGCAAAAAATTTATTTATGTTATCAATGTTTCAGAACAGCAACTGCTTACTAATTGGAACATGGATGAAAACCTTAAAAATACAATCGGCAACTCTCCTTACATCGTAATGTGCAATAAACTTGAACTGCTTTTATCCGAAAACACGGAAGACGAGAAAAAAGAATTTATGACGGAATTTAATCTTCCTGAAAGCGGGCTGGATCGGCTGATTAAAATCGGCTACGAAACTTTGGGACTGCTTACCTTTTTTACCACGGGCAAAGATGAGACTAGAGCTTGGACTGCCCACATCGGCGATCCCATTCCCAAGGCCTCGCGCGCCATTCATACCGATTTTGAAAAACTTTTCATCAAAGCGGAGGTCATAAATTGGCAAACGCTTTTAACGGCCGAGGGCTGGGGAAAGGCTCGCGAAAAAGGCGTCTTAAAAACCGTCGGCCGCGATTATATCATCCGGGAGGGTGATGTGGTTGAGATAAAAATATAAACGGCAAGATTGAACTAAAAATTTAGAAGGTGTATTATTCCCGCAAGTTCTTTCAAAAAGGAAACAGCAAATGCTTAAATCCGTTATCGCAAGCTTATTGATTTTTTTAACAGCTTCAAGCCAAACACAATCCTTTTCTGACAAAGACAAGGAACCGCCCCTTAAGATTCTAAGAGCCGAAACTCAAATTTTTATAAATGACTTTTGTGAATTCAATAATACCTGCGATTTGAAATGGGCGCGCCTTACTGTTAAAAATTGGGAAATAAATATTGGGGGAGAACCTTCCTACGGCACAACCATGACCTTGGAATACGAAACTTCTTCGGTTAAGGATTTAGAAAATTACGGCTTTGTTCAGTTTATCAGAGGATGTGTTTTTGATTCGGCAAAATCAAAAACCGGAATTATTGAAAAACATTACGCTTACGCCAAAAAACAATTTGGCGGAATAAAAACTTTTCTATTTACCAATTGGACGGTAGATTCCATAGATAAAGATCCGTTTTTTGTCGGCGATCCCAAGCTTGGCCGTACCTATTTTTACCGATGGAATCAAGTTGGCGGATCAACCGATTTGAAAACTGAAAAATATTATGGAGAACAAGAACCGACATATCCCCGCGTCTATGTCAAAGATATCCCAGGTAGCGCTTTCTTCGTTGACGACATTGCCAAAAACACTTCCCTGGAATTTAAAATTTGTCTTTACCGGGCAAATGACATTCCGACAGAAACCGTGGAAAATAACATAGATTTTGCTGTTCCGATTTTTTGTTTTTCTTGGACAAGCTCCCATATTTACAATCACAACAAGAACATTTTTGAAACGAAAATCGGCATAGATCCTTTCTGTGAAAAATGCCCCAATACCCCGTAACCGCGCGGGGTATTGTTAATTATTGACACCCCCTGCTTAAATTGCTAACATTTAACCCATTAGAAACATGGACGAAAATATGCAAAACTACGAGCTTGCCTTTCATTTAAATCCCAATTTAGAGGAGGCAAAAGCCGTAGAAATAAAACAAAATATAGAAGAAATCTTAATCCAAAACGGAGGAGTTATTACATTTTCAAGCAACCCGGCCAAAATAAGACTTTCTTATTTAATCAACCATATGGGCAACAGTTATTTTGGTTACACCCAGTTCGGACTGCCAAATAAAGAATCGCTAAGCCATATAAACGACCAACTGAAATTAAAACCTGAAATTTTAAGATATTTGGTAATTAAAATGCCATCGGAATCGGAGAAAAAACAAGCGGCATTGAAACAAATGAAACTGCGAGAAAAAGCCGGTAAGAGAACGACAGCCAAGACTAAAGCGCCCGCCCCCGTAAACAAAGAATTAGATAAACAATTGGAGGATATAATCGGGAATCTGTAAAAATCCCAAAACATTGTTAGCTTGTTATCTCGTTAATTGATAGAAATTAAAAACAATTAACAATATGGCAATCAATAATTAGCAATTTAATGAATCTAAACAAGGTATTTTTAATAGGCAGATTAACGCAAGATCCCGAAGCAAGATCAACACCGACAGGTCAAAATGTTACCACTCTGCGAATGGCCACCAATCGGGTTTGGACAGACGCATCTGGCCAACGCAAAGATGCCACCGAATATCATACGGTTGTAGCATGGAGAAGATTGGGTGAAATCGCCGCTCAATATTTAAAAAAGGGCGGATTAGTAATGATAGAGGGGAGACTTCAGACAAGGTCTTGGACCGATCAAAGCAATAACAAGCGATATATGACCGAGATATTGGCTGAAAGTTTGCAGCTTGGACCCAAACCGTATGGAAGCGAAGCAGGAAACATGGTAAGAGATATTCAAAAGAACCCCGCGCCCGCGCCGATTAAAAATCCTGAAACCGATAATATTCCGATAATAGATGAAAATGAACCGATGCACCAAGGAGTAGCAGAAGGCGTTGAAGAAGATGAAGTAAAAATAAAAGAAGAAGATTTGCCATTCTAACACCGCGACCCGAATACACGAATCCACTCGAATTTACGAATATTGCTTAAGCGTATGCAACAATTATTCGTGTCATTCGCGTGTCATTCGTAATTAGCGTCGTTATTAAAATGCTTTGCGATTTTTGCAAAGACAATATAAATAAAGTTGATTATAAAAATACTCAATTTTTGAGGAAGTTTGTTACTTCCCAGTTTAAAGTTGCTTCATCAAAAAGAAACAAACTTTGCGACAAACATCAAAGAAGGATTGCTAATGCGGTCAAATTGGCCCGTTTTATGGCTTTAATGCCATATACAAGAAATCAGACGGTAAAGAGATAGGGGGGTTCATTGTTATCTTGATAGCTTGCCATATTGTTAAGAATTCAATTAACAAGATAACAATTACCTCACACCATGGCAAGCAACTCGTAAGCTTTGCATTATCACAAAAGATATTTACAATTCTCTGACTTTGCGTTATTTTCCAGCCATCGTTCGTTTAAAATAAATTTCACAAAAGAGGCGGCAAAATGAGGTATTTTGATATTTGCGCTCATAGAGGCGGCGATTTCAGACACAAACAAATTCCCCCGAACAGTTTGCGCGGATTTGAAGAATCTTATGCTATCGGTGTTAACGGTATAGAAACGGATGTCTGCCTTTCAAAAGATAACGAACCGATTATCTGCCACCCGGGCCTTTTGCGTCCCGACCCCGCTAAAATGAATTGGAAAGAAATAAGGCAACAATATCCTTTTATTCCGCATTTTAACGATCTCCTTGACTATATCCGGAGAAAACCTTTTTTGACCTGCTTTTTGGATTTGAAAGTTAACTCAAAGACATTAGTAGCGAAAGTTTGCGACGGAATTTTTGAGGCAAACCTTTCTGGAAAAATTATCTTAACCGCTCCCAGAAAAAGGATTGCCATAGCCGGTCTATATTCCAACGGCGAATTGCTTGCCCATGCTCAAACTTACGGTCAAAACTTAGTCAACCAAAGCGCGCGCGGCCGCCACGGAAGAATTAAAACTCATGTTATAGATATTTGGCCCGTAAATATGGCCAAGACCGCGGAACAGTTTGAGCCCGACATAATTTCTTTCGGCTGGCTGAATGATTCGCTATTAAGCCGGCTGGCTTTTCATTTTATGTTCAAAACAAAAGTCATTGACCCGTTTATTGATTTGTCTGATGAAATTCACAAAGCCAAATCAGTCATCTTCGGCCTTAAAGTGTTCGGCGGTATCGCCAACACACCGGAAACAATTAATTACCTCTTAGACGCCGGCGTTGACGGCATCGTCACCGACAATCCCGCCTTGGCGGTAGAAATCCGCAACTCCCAAATTTCTCAATAATATTTATTAAAAACGGCGTGAGCATTTCACCCCGTTTTTTGTTTTAACAATCTTAAGCTCTTCCTCAAATAGTTCCACCCCTACCTATTTTCATCCTTCACGCAAGTATATGAATCTTTTCGCTTTTAAGTTCCAAAACAACCCCGCCCTTCTTCAGCCCGCTTCATAAGGGCGGGGTTGTTTTTTTTTCACAAGCAAAAATTTGGATAATCTAAACGGCT
>MGLG01000047.1:2991-3203 GCA_001795975.1 Candidatus Yanofskybacteria bacterium RIFOXYD1_FULL_42_10 | reverse complement strand
ATTTAATTCTTGACAATATAACAAGCTATCAAGATAGCAATTCAAAATCAGGGGGCGCCCCGAAGCCATTAGGGGGGTTGTGGGGTGATATTTGGAGTATGGTTATTGAGGGCTGGGGGCGGAGCAAGGGTTTTTACGCCTCCAACGCCGCCGCGGTTTTGATTTTTACGAGAATTTCATTTTCTAATTTGGGATTTTCTTTGAGAAACTGT
>MGLG01000047.1:0-2977 GCA_001795975.1 Candidatus Yanofskybacteria bacterium RIFOXYD1_FULL_42_10 | reverse complement strand
GCCTTGACCGAGCTTCTGTTCACCATAGTTGAACCAGCTGCCCGCCTTAGCCAACACACCATAGCGCACGCCGGCATTAACCATATCTGAATGACGAGAGATGCCCTCGTTGTAAAGAATATCAAACTCGCAAGTTCTGAAAGGAGGAGCGACTTTGTTTTTAACAATTTTAACTTTGACCCTGTTGCCGACTATCTTTTCTCCCGCCTGAATCTGCGCCGCTTTTCTTATCTCAATTCTTACCGATGAATAAAACTTCAAAGCCATCCCGCCGGGGGTAGTTTCGGGATTACCGAACATTATACCTATTTTCATTCTAAGCTGGTTAATGAAAATAACAGTCGTCTTTGATTTAGCCACGATAGCCGTTAACTTACGCAAAGCGTGGGACATTAAGCGCGCCTGCAAACCCATGTGCTGTTGGTCCATCTCCCCCTCTATCTCGGCTCTTGGAGTCAAGGCGGCCACTGAATCTACAACGATAACATCAATTCCGTTTGACTTAACCAGTGACTCAACGATATCCAGCGCCTGCTCTCCGGTATCTGGTTGAGAAATCAAAAGCTGATTTACATTCACTCCTATTCTTTTGGCGTATTCCGGATCAAGCGCATGTTCAGCATCAACAAACGCCGCCGTTCCACCTTGTTTTTGGGCTTCCGACACAATGTGAAGGCAAAGGGTTGTTTTTCCGGAACTTTCAGGTCCGTATATTTCAATAATCCTGCCCTTGGGCACGCCGCCCACGCCAAGAGCCAAATCAAGCGACACTGAACCGGTTGGAATAGCGTCAACATCAACATGGCTGACTTCGCCAAGACGCATGATCGCTCCATCGCCGTATTTTTCTTGAATCTCTTTGACTGTCAAATCTACTTGTTTGTTTTTCAAATCTTCTTGTTGCGGTTTCTTAACCATAGTTTTTTTAAACGCTCCCTCAAGCGTTTAATCTAAAATTATTCACTCATGATAGATAATTTAAAATAAAAAAGCAAGTATTTCAGAACTTGCTTTTTATATTTCTTCTTCTTTTTCCGCTTCTATAGTATCTGCCACCACACCGGTGGCTTCCAAAGAAACACTTTCCGGAGAAACTTCTTCTGATGGCTTGGAAACATAGACCTCTCTTGGTTTCGCTCCATCGCCCGGCCCGATGATGCCTTTGTCTTCAAGAATATCCAGCAAGCGAGCGGCGCGGGCATAGCCCACCCTCAACCGGCGCTGGAGCAAAGAGGCCGACGCCTTGCCAGCCAAGACGACTACCTCCTTCGCTTCTGAATATAAATCGTCTTCCGCATTATCGTCTCCGCCGATACCGCTCCCCTGTCCGCCGGCAGAATTTTCAAAATTAAATCCAAGCTCGCCTTCCGCTGGCACTTCCATATTTTCAGCCTGCATCTTGATGAATTTTACGACATCTTTGACTTCTTTTTCTGAAACAAACGCGCCTTGTAATCGTCTTGGCTTACCGGTATCGCCAGCCAAATAAAGCATATCGCCGTTGCCAAGCAATTTTTCCGCGCCCGACATATCAAGAATTGTTCTTGAATCAACCTGGCTTGCCACCTGAAACGCGACTCGTGAAGTAATATTAGCTTTGATCAAACCGGTGATAACTTCCACCGACGGCCGTTGAGTGGAAACTATCAAATGAATACCAACCGCCCGCGACATTTGGGCAAGACGAACAATCGCCGCCTCAATATCCCGTCCGTAAGTCGCCATAAGGTCGGCTAATTCATCAATGACGATAACCATGAATGGCATAATATCTTCTTTTTGAGCCGTCATTTTGGCATTATAAGAAAAAACATCGCGCGAAGAAGCTTTTGATAAAATATCAAATCTCCTGTCCATTTCGCTTACCGCCCAGCGCAGAACGCCGATAACTTTTTTGTTATCGGTGATTACCGGCGTTATCAAATGAGGAATGCCGTTGTAAAGCGTAAGCTCAACCCGTTTCGGGTCAATCAAAATAAATTTTAGAACATCGGGAGAATATCTGTAAAGCATGGACAGCAAAACTGTATTGATGCTTACCGATTTGCCGCTTCCGGTCGCGCCGGCAATCAAGAGGTGGGGCATTTTTTCAAGACCGGCAAAAACCGGAACGCCTGATACATCCCGTCCCATTGCCAAGGGCAAAAAGTATTTGGATTTTTTGTAATCATCGTGTTCAAACATATTGCGCAAACCGATAATAGCAACCTTTTTATTGGGAATCTCAATACCAACAAGCGACTTGCCGGGAATGGGCGCCTCTATTCTTATGGGATGGGCGGCTAAAGCGAGAGAAAGGTCGGGATTCAGAGCGGTAATGCGGGAAAGCTTAACGCCGACCGCCGGCCTTAGCGTGTAACGCGTCACCGTGGGTCCGACGGACACTTCTCCCATTTCCACATCAATGCCAAAATTGGAAAGAGTTCTTTTGATGATATTGGCGCTGGCGTTGATATCGCCGGTTGTCGGTTCTTCCTGATCGGAATGCAAAAGTTCAACCGGCGGCAATGCCCAGTTGCCCGACTTGGTGTTCTTTATCACAAATTCTTTGTCGGTGATTTCCGGCTTGGCTTGTTTGGAAGCAACAGTTGCGACCGGTTTGGCTTCTTGGGCGGTTTTCTTGTCATCCTGGGTTACGGTTTCATTTCCCTTTTTGACCACGACATGGTCAACCATCCCCCGGCTGGCGAATTCCTCTTTGTTTTCCTTGGAAATCAGTTTATAAATCGGGACATTCAAGGTTACAAGCAAAGCAATGAAAATCGCCGCCAGCAGAATAATCAATGACGCGCTGAATCCGACCGATTCCAAAAGAGGAAAGCCCAAGATTATGCCAAGATAACCCCCCTGAACCAAACGGCCATCAAAGTCGGTTTTTCCGAATATGTAAAACACGGCTAAGATAGCCATTATGAAAAGAAGGGTGCCCAACACGGCGCTTGAATAAATATTCCGTGAAATTGATTTGAGAAACGAG
>MGLG01000046.1:32189-34208 GCA_001795975.1 Candidatus Yanofskybacteria bacterium RIFOXYD1_FULL_42_10 | reverse complement strand
CCGTAGAGCGCTATCACGCCGGGGTTTAGATATCTTTTATATTTCCCATCAATCACATACATTTCTTTTTCATTCGGCCGTTTGATAAGCAGGCCGTCTTTGAGCGCCGAAAGTCCCCGTCCCAGACCGGCATCAACAAAATTAATACTGAAAGAAAAAGCGGCCGAAGTGTCATTTTTCCCGAAATCGGAAACTTTGCTTTGGTTTATCGGAATTATGACAAAATCGGTGAGACCGCCGGGATCGTCAACATAAGCCGAATTTGAAAGAACTCCGGTGCGGCCCAGATTATCCGCGTAAAAAATCCTAAAATAGGCGCCGGCGGAAAAATCAATTTTAATCGCTTTGGAAACCAGCACCGATTGGCCGATATTAAATTTATACCAAGCCGGCTGCCAGGGTTTTAGGGAATAATAAAAACTATAAGCAAGCTGATTTAATAAGTTTATATTTGAAAGCGGAGTTATTTTTATATCTTTAAGACCCTCCGCGGTATAGCCGAATTTTTTATCGCTTGAAATATCATTTATATAATTGGCAATCGCCCAATTTCCAAAAATATCGGAAAACCGCTCTTTGTAATTTCGGCTTATCAGAAAGTTGTTGATTGACTCTATGCCGATATATGGACCATGCAGGGTTTCTTTCAAAATCTCCGGCCCGTACTGTTCAACCAAATACTCGCCAAAAAGAGCAATCTGGGCATAATCAAGAGAAACATTCGGCCATTCGGTCAAACTGTCCGACGGTTGTTCGGTAAAAAGATCGGCTCTTCTCTCAAGACTGGAACCAACATACGGCTCGTTATAACCGACCAGTGAAACGGAATATTCCGAACGGAGTTCGTTCAGCCAAACATCTTCGGTAACCTTCTTCAATATATCTTTTTGATTGAAAGAAATAAGATGCTGGAATTCATGCGCCAAAAACATTTTGGCGTTTTGAATGTTGGTATTGACCGCTTCAACGCTCGCAAAAAATATTTCCCTTTTGTTTGATGATTCAACGGCGTAGCCGTTGATCGTGTCAAAATATCCTCCATTGCCGCTGATAAGCTGTTCAAGAACAATGGTTATCTTCGGGTCGCCGTCTATGCCGGGATTCGGTTCCGACCCCCAAAATTCAGTTTCTTTAGGATAAATTACATTGTCAAAAGCTGAAGCTAAATCATAAATTTTATCGGTCAGATCATTTTGCCCGATTTGATTCAAATTATCCCAATACCGGTCGTCAACATAAAAATATGCCTTGGAAGAAATATGAATCAGGGTAGCGGCCGCTTGAGTTCTGGAAAATTTATCATAAGTGGAATTAACTATGAAAGATTGTTTTTGTCCAAGAGTGTCCGCCAGCGCAGGTAAAACTTGAATGTTTACCGACAAAAAAAGAGCCGCCAAAAATATTGCCGCTCCGATGAATATTCTAAGTTTTTTATTGCGCAACAACATTCAGGCCATTATATCACACCAAGCCCTCCTCGCGAAGAAGTTGTTTAATGCCGTCTTCGGTTTTAACTTTGGGTTTCCATCCAAGAAATCTAAAAGCCAATGCCGTATCGGCGAGAGTATGTTTTGGCTCAAGGCGGGACGCGATGTGTTTGCTATGACCGCCGATTAATTTTGCCAACTTGTTGATTGTGATGTTACTTCCGGCGCCGATATTCATTACTTCGCCATGGCCGACTTTTTTACTTTCCATCGCTAACAAATTCGCCCGCACTACATCGGAAACATGGGTAAAATCGCGGGTTTGTCTGCCGTCGCCGGTAATCGTTAACGGCTGGCCCAATTTGCGCTGTAAAATAAACTTGCCGATTACCAAAGCATACGGCCCTTTCGGATTGAATCTCGGGCCGTAAACATTAAAATAGCGCAGAGAAACTGTTGGCAGTCCGTATACATCCGAAAAAAGTTTACAATACAATTCTCCGACATATTTTTGAAGACCATACGGACTTTTGGGGGCGGCGGGCATATTCTCGCGCAAAGGCATTTTCTTTTGGTCGCCGTAAGCGGAACT
>MGLG01000046.1:28036-32177 GCA_001795975.1 Candidatus Yanofskybacteria bacterium RIFOXYD1_FULL_42_10 | reverse complement strand
ACACCGCCGTCCTTGGCCGCTAAAAGAACATTCAACGACCCGCTGACATTTACCTCGTGGGTTTCTTCGGGATTTTCTATGGAATATTGAACGCGCGGCAGAGCGGCAAGATGAAAAACATAATCGGCGCTCCTGATGACGGGCTTAATTTCTTTAAGGTTGCGGATGTCGGCGATATGAAGAACGGCTTTTTTATTCACATTTTCCTTTTTTCCGGCAGAAAGATTATCAATTACATGAACCTTAAATCCCCGCTCAATAAGAGCGTCAACAAGATGAGAACCTATAAACCCCGCTCCGCCGGTAACAATAATTTTCATAAAAAATTAAACTCTTATTTTCTTTCTTTTCTCTATAATAATCTCTTTATTGTGCCTCGTGACTTCTTCTACGGTCAATCCTTGATGCCGTAATAATTCCTTGTTGTAATCGCGTATAGTCTCCAATACGACAATCCCCCTTTTAAAAACCTTGAGAAAATCTTCTTTGCCTTTTTGTTTCTTTAATTCGTCATAAAGACCATTAGCAAATGAAATAAAAGCACTCATATCCTTCGGGAAACAATAGCCCCCCGCTCCGCAGTAATTTCCATGATCAACATTAAGCCAAGACGAACCGATACGCAAATCGGCACCCATTAATTCCTTGAGATTATTATAATCAACTTTGGAATTTATTTTATCCTTGCTATATTTCTGATTAACAGCATAACAAACATCAGCCAAAACATTGCCGTAAATAACTTTTATAAACCCAAATACATTGGAAGCATACTTGCCCAATTCCGCTTCGGTGGCGTTGACTGATTTTTTGGCATAATCGGAAGTCCATGGCCTGATAAAATTTTTCTTGGGTAAGAGATTTAATACTTCAACAGCATCAGTCATGCTTTTTGCCGTAGAACCGATAATCTGCCTATCGGGGGAAATAAAATCTTCCCACGCCTGGGTCTCGGTCAAAAATTCGGGATTAAAAATGAGCCTCTTCTTGGGATATTTCTTTTGAAGTTCTTCTACAGTACCGGGAGCGACGGTGGATTTGATTACCACTATTTTTCCGTCTTTAATCTCTTCTACCGCGTTTTTAACAATTGAAACATTACAACTTCCATCAGGATTCGATGGGGTCGGTACGGCTACAAAGACAACATCGGCTTTGTTCACATCGTCGGTATAGCTTTTCTTGGGATCGGCATCATAACAAAAGAGATTCCGACCCCTCTGATATCCTTGTATATCTTCAAACCATTTTCTGATAGGTTCTCCGACCATTCCCAATCCCACGATACCTACTTTGATTTTTTGCGATTTTTCAGTCATATTTAACGATAAAGAAGGCTAAATAATTGATGAAAACAGTTTAACATAAAAAAATTAAATTTGACAATATGTGTTATTTTGTGTATTTTCATATCAGCAATGAACCCTCCTCGCGGCAAGCCGCGAGGTATCAAGAGGAGGCTTCGCTCTTGATACCGCCGCAGAGCGGCGAAGTATTCACCCCTTTTAGCTTCGCTCGGGCAAAATGTAAATAAGCTTTTATCAGCACTCAGACAAGATATGAATAAATTCCTATCTTGCTCTTCGTTAGATAAAATAAGAATTTCCATTTTGTCCCTCGCTCGCTAAAATAAACATTTTTCATGAAAAAAATCACTCTTTTTTTGTTGGATTTAATAGCCTTATACGCCTCTCTGATAATAACCTTGTTTATCAGATACCGAAGCAATACAAAAGAATTTAATGCATTGTTTGAACCGCACCTTATTTCTTTCAGCGTTATTTTTATCGTTTGGCTTGTGGTTTTTTATATAGCCGGACTTTACGACCAGCGAAATTTCCGCAATACCGCCCAGTTTTATTCCGGTTTTTTCCGCACAATTTCCGTCGCCGGAGCCGTTTCGGTCATCTTTTTCTATTTAATTCCCATTTTCGGCATCACTCCAAAAACCAATCTTTTTATTTTTATCGTAATTTTCACTTTGTTGGAATCGGCCAACCGTTATTTGTTTAATAATGTCGCCGAGAAAAAATTTAAGAAACCAATGCTTATCGTCGGCGCAAGCCCACAGGCCGTTGAACTTGCCAAATTTATAACCGATAACCCCCAATTCGGATATGATTTAAAATATCTTGTAAATTTAAACAGTGGGGAGATTGGCCAATCAAATAATTTTGGAGAAATTCCAATTATTGAGGGGGCCGCTGAGCTTGAACAAATAGTTACCGACGCCAAAATTAACACCATAATTATTGGTCCGGAAGCATATCAAGCACCGGAGATTATAAATGTTTTTTATAAATCCCTGGAACATAAAATAACATTCTACAGCTTGGCATCTTTTTATGAGCGGCTAACCGGACGCGTACCATTGGGAGCAATCAATCAGGTTTGGTTTTTGGAAAATTTGAGCGAGGGCAATAAAAGAACATACGAGATGTTTAAAAGATTATCGGATATAATATTCGCCACAACCATAGGCGCGGTATCTTTGGTTCTTTATCCTTTTATTGTATTCACTATCAAAATCAATTCCAGGGGTCCTATTTTTTATAAACAAAAAAGGATTGGCCAAATCGGTAAAATTTTCGAGATACTTAAATTCCGCACCATGCGCCAAGACGCTGAAAAAACAACCGGCGCGATCTGGGCCGCCGATAACGACCCGCGCGTTACCCGAATCGGAAAATTTCTGAGAAAAACCCGAATAGACGAATTGCCCCAGCTTTGGAATATACTCAAAGGAGAAATGTCTTTGATCGGACCGCGCGCAGAGAGACCGGAATTCCATGAAATTTTAAAAAAAGAAATACCATTTTATGAAGAACGGTATTTAATCAAACCAGGGTTAAGCGGTTGGGCACAAATTAATTTTCGGTATGGTTCATCAATTCAAGATGCCGCCGAGAAACTGCAATATGATCTTTACTACATCAAAAACCGTTCATTGATTCTTGATCTTGGAATAGCTCTCAAAACAGCCCGCATTGCTCTTCAACAATCCGGAAAATAACTAAAACTAAAATTCTCTTCCTATGCTTTGGACAAACCGACGGGCTTCAGGTTCAAATTCAGGAGAAAGCTTGGCCGCTATTCGCGCTTCTGCTACCGCTTCGTCTATTTTACCAACTTGAGCATAGGCAACCGCAACAGAAGCGTGATATTGGGGATTATTGGGATTTAAAACTATTATTTTTTGATAAAGCAAAACCAACTTATTATAATCGCCTTTTCTGTAAAAAACAGTGATCATCTTGAGATAATCGGATTCCGATCCGATGAAACCCTTATCTAACGCTTGACCTATTAAATCCACACCCAATTTTTCATTTCCTCTGTCAAATTCAATGATTCCCCAATACCACAGAGAAAGACCAACTTCAGGATTAAGCTCAACAGCGCGCTTAAAATATTCCGCCGCTTTAGTTTTATCCTGCTTATTCAAATATGCCTGGGCTATTTCATAATTAGTTCTTACAAATGTTGGAGATAATGCAAGAGCCTTAAGACCGTAGGTCAAGGCCTCATCGTTATATGGCGACTTGGGATCATCTTTGCCCAAAATTATATTCAACCTTGCGATATAGAGATTCGGCAAATAATCATAAGGGTTTTCTTCAGCATTTTTTTGAATTTCAACAATTACCATTTTTAACATATTAACAAATTCGGGTTTAAAATGTTTGGCAGAATCTAAATTGGCGGATTTTTGGGACTGTTCCAGCATATACTGTCCAAAACGATGGCGAATTTCATATTTACCGGGAACACCATAAATCATGGCCTCCTGGTATTTTTTAACCGCCCCATTAAAATTACCATTCCACCCCAAAATAATGGCTCGCGTGGTAGCATAATTAGCTTTTGAAGGAAGGACATTGGTTTTATAAATAAGCGCGGAAATAATTATTATTAAAACTATCGCCGTCAATCTCCAAAGAGTCTTATTGTAATGGGTTGCCGGTTCAATCGTATTTTTTTGAATATTATCTGCTTTGGGAAACTCTGAAAGAAAAGATATAAATCCTAAAATACTAAAAAAGGTTATAAAATTAGCCGAGGTATCAAAAATAAAGGCGTTGTGGAACATATAAGCAACGACCAGCGGAATAAAACCTAATCCATAAATCATATTGTCGGA
>MGLG01000046.1:0-27992 GCA_001795975.1 Candidatus Yanofskybacteria bacterium RIFOXYD1_FULL_42_10 | reverse complement strand
ATCCCGCATATGCGAGAAAACCCAACAATCCCATAGTCACCAAAACCTCAACAAACATATTGTGAGCGCGGTCAAAAAGAGTTTCGGAGCCGGGTCCCGTGAAAAATTTTGGATTAAAGTTTTTTGAAAAAGGAATGTTAAAATTTTCCGGTCCCCAACCCAGTAATACGGTTCTTGGACTTTCGCTCCACCCCTTAAGACCCGCTTGCCAAGCCCAAAATCTTGTTTGAACCGTAAAATTACCGAAAGAAAGATTGGTAACCCTGGTCAAATAACTGGACTTTGTGACAAATGCCGTATTTTTCATGGTTAAAGAAAAAATCACGAACAAAGCGGCGCAGAATAATAAGCCAATAAGAATTTTTTTGGCAATTTTGGTTTTATAATGCCAAGAATATAAAAAAGCAAAAATTAAAAACCCAAGGCCTAAAGCAAGAATGGAACCCCTGACGGCAGTCATTAAAACAGCCACAGACATAATAATTGCCGCCAAACCAAAAAATATTTTTTTATTTCTGGAATTATCTTTTCTAAAAAATAAGGTGCCGGCTAAAAATAGTGTAAGCAATTGATAACCGGCAAATAAGGCGGGATTACCAAGCGTACCGAAAATTCTCGCCCTGTTTCCACTGCCGATAAAAAATTTCATATCGGTTTTTTGTCCGAATCCGTAAATAGCGGATAAAATTCCCGAAACAATAATAATCTCTAAAAATAAGTTCCAATCCTGCTTAGATCTTAAGACCGATATAAGAATTACAAAAAACACAAAATAATGCCCAAATGTCCAAAGACCACCCATCCTCTCAAGAGATCCCCAAAAACTTGAAAAAGGCGCCATGCTAGTTACGGTCGTAACAGTAAAAGCAATGACAAACAGAAAAAATGCCCAAAAAATTTTATTTATTTTGGGCAAATAAGTTCTGTCTTGCCAAATCAATAAAATATATAGAATGGCAGCAATTTCTATCAAGCTTCGAAAAACAATCACTTTTCCAAAATGAAAAGGCGACATAAACTGCGAAAAAATAATCAAAGGCACCAATGCCGTGGCATACATTAAATATCGCAGTATTTTAGCTAAAATCGGTTCTTTTGTAATCACCAGGCAGTAGAAATTCGATTATCTCATCTTTTGCTCATAAAAATATTCCTTGAGCATATGCTTTAACAATCGAGCTCCTTGGTTAGTTTTTAAATACTTCTCCCTGCGTCGCGCATCTTTTTCATTTTTATACGCTTCGCAAAAAATCATTTGCCATGGCATGTACGGTTTTGTTGAAAAATTTAAACTACGATTATGTTCTTTCAGCCTTTTTTGCAGATTATTTGTAAACCCAATATATACCTTGTTTAACAGCTTTAAGCTTTGTAAAACATAGATATAATGGAACATAATCGTTATCGAATTTTCACTGCCTGGCATTGTCATTGAATTTTATCAAAAACTAAGGTTTTGGCAAATCTTCACTTTGAGCGACTATATGAAAATTGTAAAATAAAATTCCTCCGAGGCCACGCCCCTTAAAGTACCGATAGTTGATTTCTTCCTGCGAGAAATCACTATCTACATTCTCGGAATTTTGTCCCCGCCATTGGCGGGGAACCAAGCCAAAATTCCTGCGAAAGTTACTTTAAGGGGCGTGGCCTCTTTATAATTTATAAAAGTGTAGAAAATTACAAATATTTTTGAAAGATTACGCAATCTTGACAACGCATGTATTATAAGATAATATACTACTTATCTGGAGCCGTTTGCCAAGTGGCAATGACGGCCAAACCGGCTAAATATCATTGTTTTACAACAAAGGGGAAATAAAAATGTCAACTCACCTTTCCGTTGATGAAGATTCGGGACACATCCTAAAAACCGCATTGATAAATGGTTCATCACATCAGACATGTCATGATTGCGGATATGAGGTGCATATCGAAACTGGGGTTGCCTCGTGTGGTCAAGATAGAATTACCATGATAACAAATGCCTATGCCATCTCGCCGTCTGGCCAAAGAATTGATTTAGGAAGAACACATGCTGAACTTGATAGAAATCTTGCCGAGCTCAAACATTCGAAATTCTAAACAGGAAAGACAACTTTCACCAATTCTTTAGGTTGACGCTTTCGATAAACACTCATCGAAAAACGATGAGTGTTTTTTTAAATTATATTTTCGCAATCAAAAAACATACTCATGCAATCGGCGTTTTCTTGTTGAATCTAAGAAATTATTATGCAAATCAGGTTGTTTTTAATTTCCTCAATAAATAAAAGAACGAGACGAGATGAGACACAGAAAACCATAAAGTAACCATAATCACCGCGCCCCAAAGACCGTATGATTTTATCAGCCAAAGACCCAGCGGAATACCCAATCCTAAAATAATTAGATTTATTATAATGGAAATTTTGACTTGACCAATCGCCCTCCACATCGGTCCCAAGCCTACGCCGATGCCGAACAAAGCTCCGTAAACAAACAGGCCTGAAACATATTTTACGCTTGGCATAAAGTTGACTCCGTAAAAAAATTTAAAAACAATCGGCGCGGTAATAATTGCTCCCAACACCAATAAGACCGACAAACCCATAGAATAGAGCGACACCCTGATAAAATTCCTCGCTAATTTTCCGCCGCCCTCAACCATCATTTTAGGAAATTCCATGTTAAGCAAAACGGAGATAGGACCAAGCATGCTCAAAGCAAGATTTACAAAACCGAAAGCAAGTTTAAAAAAAGTTACCTCGGAATTGGCAACATATATTCCGGTAAGAACCACGGGCAAGGCCATAAAAAGATTGCCCATATTCCGATCTATCGCCACCCAAAAACTAAATCCAAAATATTTTTTTATGCTTACTGTCCCCGCGTGTTTGATAAGCGTCCAAAGAGAAGGCAAAATTGTTTCCTTTCTTTGAACCCATCCCCATATCGCCGCTGAAACAAAAAACAAAATAACCGCTCCAATTAAATGTCCGCTCACCGCACCTAAAACTCCAAAACCGACCGCCGTAAATACCAACGCCAAACCGTATCTTGCAATTTGGTCGGAAACCGCCAGCATCATCATTCCTCTTATTTTTCCCACGGCCTGCAAAGCCATGGTGGACAAAGAGAAAAAAGAAACCGAAAAAATAGACGCAATAACAATCACCGCGGCATAAATTCCGATCCAAAAATCTTTATAAAGCGCTCGGGAAATAAAAGGCAGGAACGGCAAAATCAGAATTGTAAGTAAAGCCGCGAAAAAAGTTATCTTAATCGTAAAGGCAAGTACATTTTTTGTTTCTTCGGCATCTTTCCGGGCATAAGAAGAGCCCAAAAGATTGGCCGCCGCATCCTGAATGCCGGAACCCAAAACAATACTGGCTAAGCTTGCCATGCCTATCGCCAAAGCATATTCTCCAAACCGTTCCGGTTGCAGCATACGCGCCAAAAATATACCAATGCCGGCCTGAATGAAATTACCCAAAAAACTGCCGACCTGAAGAGTGGCGACATTGTGGATAAAGCGATGGCTTGCTAAATTTTTAATTGTAATTTCTAATTTTAAAAGCTGGTTCATTAGAATTGTAATTTATTTATTTTTGGAATAAGCTAAATCTGTTATAAATACTATTATAAACATATGCTCCATCATATCAAAAAAAATAAAAAAGTTGCACTGATCACCGGAATCACCGGTCAAGACGGTTCTTTTTTGGCCGAAATCTTACTTTCTAAAAATTATGAGGTTCACGGATTAATAAGAAGGGCGTCCACTTTTAATACCAGCCGCGTTGAGCATCTCTATACTGACCCGCATGACACAAAAGCGAAGTTGTTTTTGCATTATGGAGATTTAAACGACACCGGCACTATCCGTCAATTGATTTATAGTATTCAGCCAAATGAAATTTATAATCTTGGAGCACAATCACATGTTAGAGTTTCCTTTGATACGCCGGAGTACACAGCAGATGTTACCGCTTTAGGCGCGCTCCGCATTCTTGAGGCTATCAAAGATTTTCAAATACATACAAAGAAAAAAATAAAATTTTATCAGGCAAGTTCCAGCGAAATGTTCGGCACCACTCCCCCGCCTCAAAACGAAAACACAGTTTTTCATCCGCAAAGCCCTTATGGATGTTCCAAGGTTTTTGCTTATCACGCCACTAAATTATACCGCGAAGCTTACGGCATATTCGCAGTAAACGGAATTTTATTTAATCACGAATCAGAAAGACGCGGTGAAACATTTGTAACCAGAAAAATTACCCGCGGAATCGCCAGGATAAAAGCTGGTTTAGACAGAAAAATATTTCTCGGCAACCTTGAAGCTAAGCGCGACTGGGGTTACGCACCGGAATATATGGAAGCAGCTTATCTAATGATGCAATACTCCGTGCCGGATGATTATGTCGTCGGCACTGGTGAAAGCCATTCCATTCATGAATTCCTAGAAATAGCCTTCAAAGAAGCCGGTTTAGGCGACTATAAAAAATATGTCGTGATTGACCCACGCTATTATCGCCCAGCCGAAGTGCATAATCTGATTGCCGATACGGCAAAAGTCAAAAAAGTTCTTGGCTGGAAGCCAAAAACAAATTTTATCCAATTAGTAAAAATAATGGTAGGTGCCGATATAAAAAATTTAAAAAATGTCAAATAAAAAATTGGACCTCAAAAACAAACACATTCTTGTTACTGGCGGAGCCGGATTTTTGGGCACATTCGTGGTTAAGGAACTCATCAAAAAAGGAGCGCATCCCAAAAATATTTTTGTGCCAAGGTCCAAAGAACTTGATTTAAAAAAATATAAAAATTGTCAAAAGGTAGTCGAGAATAAAGATATTATAATTCATCTCGCCGCAAAAGTGGGAGGAATAGGGCTGAATAAAGAAAAACCGGGAGAATTATTTTATGACAATTTAATTATGGGCGCTCAGCTCATGGAAGCGGCTCGACAGACAGGAATAAAAAAATTTGTCGCCGTCGGAACTGTCTGCGCTTACCCGAAATTTACTTCCGTTCCGTTTAAAGAACAAAATTTATGGCTCGGCTACCCAGAAGAAACCAACGCGCCCTACGGATTGGCCAAAAAAATGCTTCTCGTTCAATCGCAGGCCTATCGCCAGCAATATGGATTTAACTCCATTTACCTCTTGCCGGTAAATCTTTACGGACCGGGCGACAATTTCAACCCAGACCGTTCTCATGTCATTCCGGCGCTTATAAAAAAAATCGGCGAGGCAAAAAGAGAACAACAGCCGTTTGTTGAAATTTGGGGCACCGGCAACGCTTCCCGTGAATTTTTATATGTTGAAGACGCGGCCAAAGCAATCGTTTTGGCGACAGAAAAATATGAAAAACCGGAACCGGTCAATATCGGCTCCGGTATGGAAATAAAGATAAAGACCCTTGCCAAATTAATCTGCCGATTTATGAGATATGAGGGCAAAATAAAATGGGCACCATCCAAGCCAGACGGCCAACCTCGAAGAATGCTTGATGTTTCCTTGGCCAAAAAAGAGTTTGGATTTGAAGCCGCAACCGATTTTCAAACCGGTCTTAGAAAAACGATCAATTGGTACATCCGATTTCAAAAAGCGTAACTCTTTTTTGATGAAAATTTGCTACATAAATTTAACAAAAGAGATTCCGTCCAGAGATGCGGTGTATTTGCGCGGCCTGAAAGAAAATGGAGCTGAAGTCGTAGAGATTATGAACAGTTCGCCGGGGTTAATAAAATTTTGGCGCATTTTCAAACGACACCGAATAATAAGAAAAAATTATGATATTGCCTTGGTTGGTTATACCGCCCATATTTTGGTTCCTTTTGTTCGCCTTATTTCCAATAAAAAAATAGTTTTTAACGCACTGGGTTCTATGTATGAGGGTAAAATAATTTCCCGCGCTCAAGCTTCGTCACGGTCTTTCAAGGCATTGTATTGGTGGCTAATCGATTTTTTGGCTTTTCATGCGGCAACCCTATCCTTGGTTGAAAGTAACGCTCAAAAAAAATTTTTACAAAATAAATTTTGGTTAAGCGAGCGCAAGCTCTTACGCGCATGGACCGGCGCTGATGACAATATTTTTTTTCACGACGCGGCGATTCCCAAATTACCGATTTTTACTGTTTTGTTCCGTGGAAGATTTCTGCCCGAAGCGGGCATAGAATATGCCATTGAGACAGCCAAAACATTAAAAAATGAAAATATAAAATTCCGGATTATCGGTTCCGGACCGACAGAAATAAAAATTAAAGAGTTGCTCGGCAAATATAATCTGGAAAATGTGGAGTGGATAAAAGAAAAACTTTCTCCGGCGGATTTAAGAAATAAAATGCTGGAATGTCATTTAAGTCTCGGCCAATTATCTATCCACGACCGACTCCAAAGAACAGTCCCGCATAAGGCCTTTGAAACTTTAGCAGTCGGACTGCCATATTTAACAGCCCGGAATCCCGGGATAATGGAGCTCCTGAAAGAAAACGAAACTTGTTTCTTTTGTAACCCAGCAGACTCCAACGATTTGGCAAAAAAAATTATTTGGGCCCGCGAAAATCAAGAAACAATAAAAAAAATAGCCGAGAACGGCAACTTGCTGCATCGGCGGGAATTGCGCCCGGCAATTTTGGCAAAAAAAGTTTTATTGAACTTGGGTCTGTAAATTTTTGAAAACCGCCAGCGTTTCTTTGGCCGTTTTTTCCCAGGAAAAATACGCCGCTTGCGCGCGGCCTTTTTGAATTAATCCTTCTCTTAATTGAGCATCGGTAAGCACCGCTTCAATCGCAGCCGCCAAGGCGGCGGCATCGCCCGTTTTAACCAGAATCCCCGCTTCGCCGACAACTTCCCGGATACTTGAATTGTCAGCCGCAATCACCGGCACTCCGTAATTAAAAGCTTCAACCGGAGGAATCCCAAATCCTTCAAACGCGGACGGATAGGCGAGAATCTCGGCTTTTTTATACAAATAATCCAACGCATGCCCGGATAGACGGCCCAAAAAATGAACTCTGTCCGCAATACCAAGAATGCCGGCTAAATTTTTAAGTTCTTCCTCCAGCTCTTTGTTCTTCACAATGCCGGAAAAAACAAGATGAAGGCCGGTAAATTTGTTTTTTATCAAATTGACCGCCCCGATTAAAATTTTGTGATTTTTGTGGGGCCAAAAAGCGGCCGGATAAAAAACGAATCTTTCAGGCAACGCCGGTAAAAAATTTTCTTCCGCTCCGGCTTCAACTTCTTGTCCGGCCGGATAAATAACGGCTACTGCGTCGGCGCTAATGCCGTATTTGTCAATTAAGGTTTTCTTGGTATGAGCAGAAATCGCAATGATACGGTCGGCGCGCGAAACGACATAATCGCAGTCGTTTTTTCTCAGCCGCAAATAGGCGGGACTGAAATTTTGAGGCAGAAATTCCTGCTGCAAATCAAAAATAGTAACAGCAATTTTAACATTCTTCAGTCCATGAGGATAAATTACGCCGGAAGGGAAAAAACAAACGCCGGCATTGTCTTTCCTGATTATGTTTTCAATTTCTTTCCGGTGAACATCTTCCGTACCCCGCTTATTGCCGGTATATTTGCAGACAAATTTTAAAATTGCTCTGGCCGGATTGGCATATATATCCCGCCGGATATCAATGACGCGATATTTTACATTGGCCCGCTTCCCGAATTTTTCTTTAAAAAACCGGCAATCATTTTTTTTAACCAGCAAGACATAATTATTTTCCTTATCAATTTTAAACAGGTGACGAAGAAGATTTTCCGCATAAACAAAACTGCCCGTAGGGCTTTTGCGCGAAATCTGCATCAGGTTGATTAAAATTTTGGAAGCGGAATCCATCTAATTTTTCTTACGGGCAATGCAAATGATATTTCCCGAAAACATTATTTTGTCGTCAAAACCGACCGCTTTTGCCAAAATTTTTTGAGCCAGTCGGATGAACGGATTTTTTCTGACCCGGTTGGGCAAAACGCTTATATCGGAAAAACCGGACAAACCAAGCATTTTTTTCATAAGCCCGCCCGTATAAGCGAATTCGTGAGTTATATCCGAATAAAAAGTGTGGATGCCCAGCGAACTGTCGGCGTTAGGAACCTCTGCCAGAAAAAGGCCGCCGTTTTTCAAGTTTCGGAAAATCAAATCCAGCAACTCCCCGACTTTTTCTTTCTTAATATGCTCAAGCAGATTGAAGGCCGCAACAATATCGTAAGTCGGCTGTTCGGCAATTTTAAGATAATCAAATACATCGGCTTTTTTTATGTTGCTTAATTTTATTTCGTTTCGGGCATAATCAACCAATTTATCAAGCATTTCCACTCCCTCACAATTGCAATACCCGGAATTTTTACAGGCCTCTAGAAACAAGCCCGGTCCGCATCCCAAATCTAAAATTTTAACATTTTTGTTTTCCGGGAAATAAACATCAATATAGGTTTTTTTATATTCAATCAGCTTTCTTCGCCTTAGGGCATCGTCCGGTTTTGTATAAAATTCTTTCGTCATAATTCCGGCCTTATAAAAAATTAAAAATCAACCGGGAAATTTTTTATTAGCAGCACCTTGTCATAAATATCCTCAATAGGTTTGTGAAGCCGGATAAAATACATATTGCTGCCCTTCTCGTGGTGCATAAATCTTGTTCTGTTCAATCCCAATACGGGTTCAAGAAAATGATTGAAGAAAAAACTTGCTTTATTGAACGCGAATTTATTTGTGTCAAAGCCAAGGTCCTCGGTCTTAAAATTAAGCCTCCATACCGATTCCGGCAAAATCGCCAATTTGAATTTGTCCCGGTTATACGACATGAAACAATTTTCAACAAAATCATGATGAGCCAATCCGATAAGTATTGAACCGGATTCAAGTTTTATTTTTTTTATCTTTCTTGAAATCGTAAGCGCCGAAATTAACCGCAATGGTTTTAACGAATAAAAAACCCTGGGAATAGAAATGACTTTATCAAATTGGCTCCTTAAATGTTTCAGTTTATCGTCCGACCATCTGTGGTGTTTGGATATGATAAAATTAACTTTTCTTTCAGGAAATAATGTCTTAATTATTTTTTTCAAACCAAGAATCGTAAGCAAGTACCTGTTTTCTTGGACAATAAACCAGATCGGCCCCCCATGTTCCGTTAAAATATCCTCAAAAATTATTTTGGTCGGCGCGTCTTCGTTTAATTGAAGCTTATTTTCAACTAGAGGAGTTTCGAAATTATTTATAAAAAAATTTTCGGGCAGGCCCTTTAAATAATTATCCGTGAATATTTTATTAATTCCGTCAAAAATATCCGCAAAACAACGGTAAAAAATATATGAATTAACGCCCAAGTTTAAACCGGCTATTGAGGATGTTGAGCAAAAAGAAAAAGAATATTTTATGTTTTCCCGATTCGCCAAAAGAAATTCCTCCGCCGCTTGGCCGTCCTTTTGGACAACAAAAGAAGCCAAGTTCAGCAACTTGATTTCTTCCCTTTCTTCGGGGTGCGGGCGATAAATGAGTTCACAACCGGCGCAATTTTTTCTGACATAATCAAGACACTGATTGGTTCGCGCAATAAATTCATTAAAATCTATATCGGTCGTGTTGTAAAAATCGTTGCCCCAAAAACCAACCCATTTAGGATTCCGAGAATCTCCGTTATTACTTGAGTGGCCAAGCCAATAATATGGCCACCTCATAAAGCTGATCTGGTTGTAATCTTTTTTTGCAGAGGATAAACTGTTATTCATTATTATTTACCGAAAGAATCACCTCTTAACTTTTTCTTCATAGCTAACTCGGTTTCATAAACCCTTTTTTTGCCGTCCCCCATGCAAAGAGTTGCGTCTACAATTTGTTTATAAAACTTATCCATGCCCTGGATTTCAATACTTGCTGTTTGGTCGGTTCCCCACATGGTATGATCAAGGGTAATATGTCTTTCAATAACTTGAGCTCCTAGAGTCATGGCAATAGTCGTAGTAGCCAAACCAAATTCATGGCCGCTATAACCCATAACACACTTATAACGCTTAGCGAATTGTGGAATTACTTTTAAATTAAGTTCATGCAATTTTGCCGGGTAAGAAGAATTGCAGTGCATTAAAACAAATTGAGAAGAATGTTTTTTTAGAATAGCCACTGCTTCGTCAATTTCTTTAAGCGTGCTCATGCCGGTTGATGCCACCACGGGAATGCCGGTCTGTGCAGTTACTTTTAATAATTTATGATTGGTTAAGTGGGCCGAAGGAATTTTAATAAACGGGGGGTTATATTTTTTAATAAATTCCAAACTATCAAGATCCCAAACCGACGCCGTCCAATCTATCGGTTTGTGCTTGCAATATTTATCTATTTGGTCGTATTCTTTTTCCCCGAATTCCATCCGGTATTTATATTCAAGATAGGTCATCTGGCCCCAGGGAGTGTCTTTGGGTTGGTTTTTCTGGTGTTCTGGCACGGAAATATCAGGATTTCTCTTTTGAAATTTGGCGCAATCCCAGGAACAGGAAAAAGCGGCATCAATAAGTTTCTTTGCAATCTGCAAATCGCCGTTATGGTTGATTCCTATTTCGGCGATTAAATACGGCTTTTTTAAATTCTTAAAATTTATCATAAGATTGATTATTCCACACCTCGGCTGTTTTTAAAATATTGACATTTTTATCATTGTGTTTTTAAACCGCCTTAAGCAAATCCGCCTTTTTTAACTTTTCGATAATCTGGTAAAATTCCCAAACGGCAATTTTGGTTTTATTGCTGATATCTATCAGGTCATTTTTCCCGTCGGCATAAGCGATAAAATCTTTTATGATCTTTGCTTCATCGGCGGATGATTTTGTGCTAATGGTCGGATATAATCCCCTTCTGCCCAATTGCGGCTCTCCCAAGCATTTGATTTTATATTTGCGATTTTCTTCAATCAATTTCAGGCACTCTTTTAATATGTTGCAAGTTCCGGCCAATCCTTCCGGGCTGATAAAATTCATATTATCCAACGAGGTATGATATTCCGGATACGACCCGAATTTGCTCCTCATCACGCAACAAACCGGAAGATCAACGCCGGGCGCGTTATACTGCCGCTCGTCGCTTCTCCTGTCAAGAAAAGAATATTTAATAAAGTCGGGTTGCTTGAATGACAATACGTTTAGGGCAACCCTGTCAGAATAAGTGTCGCCGGTTTTAGTCGGCAGGTAACTAAATGTCCCGTCGTCGCCAACGCATGACACATTAAAACCGGCGATTATATTTTTTTTCATCGTTTTTAAATTTTTACTCAAATAGGCAATTGAACCGATGGTTTCCGGAACAAATATAATGCGGTATGTGTATTTTCGAGGTTGGCTTAAAATCCATTTTACCAAATAAGTAACCACCACTGGACCGGATAATTCATTGTTGGCCAAAGAAGGATGGCACACATAAGTTGAGAGAAAAACCTCCTGTTCCGATTTCCCGCGGATAATAAGTTCGCCGTAAGTCAGGGAACCATTTTTTAATTCGCTATCGATAAAAACTTTATATTTCGCCCCCTTAAGCTTTTTCCTGTCTTGGTGAGCAATGCAAAACCCCCACCTCTTCTGATAATAAGAAGTGACATACGGTACCGCTTCCGGCTGTTCCGGAAGGGAATATAAATGTTCTTGAAGTTCGGCAAGAGTTACCGTTTTATTGACCGGAACCGAATAGCCGACGACATGGAGATTGTTTTTTTTAAAATCAATTACCCTGTTTTCTCTCTCGTCCGCGATATAAGCGTCTTTTATGTTCCATTCTTTGGGAATCGTCCAATCAAAAACTTTGGTTCCGCTCGGAATTTCGTGAATTTTAATGGGAATGCTTTCTTTCAGTATCCCAAGGGTTTCTCTGACGCCGTTACCGGTAATGCTCCGGCAGATGGGGAACAGCCGTTCCGCCAGTTTGTACATCTCTTTGCCGACTGATGTTTCCATAATTTTTAGCGGCTTAATTTGTTTTCCGCGCTTCCACCACATAGGCCGATGCCATCAAATAACCTCTCCAATCGTCAATTTTTTCCAATTTTAAACTTAATTCCCTGAATTCTCTTGGGTATATTTTTTCAAAAATCGGCGGTAGGGCGTGATAATGATAAAAATGGAAATCGGCGACGGAAAAACCGCAAGGCTCAAACAGTTCTTTCCCCAGGATTAACGGATTACGAAATTTAGCCAAAATGTCCGTATAAGCTATTTTCCCGTCCTTTCTTTTAACGGGCTTGTCAACTTTTAATCTTTTGGAATAAAAACTTATAACTTTGTCACGAATGTGTTTGGGCAAAGAATTCGGATTAATAATTCTATTCAGGAAAAATTCAAGAGAATATTTATTAAAGGTGTAGGCGGAAAACAAATCGTTTCTGAATTCAATGAAAACCAGGCCTTTGGGCTTCAGCATTTTTTTCATGTTTAAAAGCGCTCTTTTTTCGTTTAAAATGTGGGGGAAAACGCCTAAGGCGATTATCGCGTCAAATTTTTCTTTCGGAAAAACTTTCCCTTTTTCCAGGTCGGCAAAATTTATCAATTCGGAAGAAAATCCGGCCCTTTTAAGTTCTCTTTTGCCTTCGGTTACCATTTTTTTTGAAAAATCAAATCCTTTTACCTTAAAACCGCTTTTCAGGAGTTTTATCATCGGGCCGCAGGTGCCGCAACCGGCATCTAAAATCGTCTTGACCTTGTTTTTTTTCATCCTTTCGATGATAAATTTAATCCTTATCAGATTGGCTGGATATTTGTCGTAGGCTTTTTGATATTGCTTGACATAATCGGCCGCCTCCTGATCGTAATATTCTTTTGCTTTTTGTTTCCCTTTTTGCTCGTTCATAAGTTTTTATTTATTATTTCATAACAATATGAGATTTAAAATAAAAAGTCAAAAAGAGCCGCTGTTGGCGGCTCTCGTTTATGTCTATTCCCCGATAATTTCATCGCAAGCTTCTTCGAGAACTTGTATTCCTTCTCTTAAGGCCTCCTCATTTATCATTAGCGGAGGCGCTATTTTGATGCATTCGCCGGCAACTCCAGCCGGAGCAAACATCAATAACCCCTTTTGAAAACATCGCTCGTTTATTCTCAATGCCAATGCGCCATCTGGTTCTTTGGTATTTTTCTTTACCACCTGAATTCCCGCCACAAGGCCTCTACCCCGCACGCATCCAAACACATCTAAATATTTATTTCTTATTTTCTGCAATTCTGACCAAAGTATTTCTCCAAGCATTCTTGAATTCTCAACAAGATTTTCTTCTTTCAAGATCTTCAGGTTAGCCAGAGCAGCGGCAACACAAAGCGGACTTGAAGAATGAGTTGTGATCGTTGCGCCCGGAGGATAAAGTCCCATAATGTCTTTCCTCCCTATCACGCCGGAAATCGGCAAGGACGAAGAAAGACCTTTTCCACAAACAATCAGATCAGGCGTTACATCGTAATGCTCAAAAGCAAACATTTTGCCAGTCCTGCCAAAGCCAGCCTGCATTTCATCATAAATCATGACAATGTCATTATACCGGCAAAATTGTTGAAGTTTCTGGGCATATTCGGCTGGTAAGAAATCCGGTCCTCCGCCCTGATATGATTCGGTAATTACACCAGCTATTTCTTCATTTTTTATGCTCAAATCTTCCAAAGTTTTTAGAAAAAGTTCAAAAGAAACATCTTCATTCTTGAAACCATCGGGAAATGGCACATGAACAAATGTTTGACCCTCTCCTACAATCCATTTCTTCAGCCCATCCTTGCCTCCGGCAAGCAATGAACCAAGAGTGCTTCCGTGAAAAGCATTAGTAAACGACACAATGTATTTTCGGCTTGGCCCATATTTTTGGATCGCGTATGTTTTCGCAAGCTTAATCGCATACTCCACGGCTTCACTTCCGCCGCTGAAAACAGCAGCTAGATAATTTGAGGGATCAGGCGACATGCTTTGCATTTCACTACAGAGTTCCGCTCGTTTTTCATGCACAAAAGCAAAAGTCGCACCAATTAAACCTTGGTCAATCATTTCTCTGATGGCGTTTTTGATCTCTATTCTACCGTGGCCGACATTAGCCACCAAAACTCCAGAAGACCAGTCCAGCCAAATATTTCCATACCTGTCATAGACCTGAAAACCTTCGGCATGATGCCAAACCACCGGGGGTTGGCCCCGCATTGATTCCGGCTCTGAATCCATAAGCTTATTGAATATCGGCAAAGATTCCGGTACGGGTAATTTGGTCACAACACTACGATATTTTGTCTTTACACAAGGAACTTCAATCGGCACCAGATTGTACTTTGTAGACATGTTTTGTCTCCTTTTTTTCAAATAACACCTTATCTTTATAATGTAAATATAACCAAAATGTCAACACCCCCCTGCCATAAACAACATTAGATAAAAAAACCGCCCTTTTGAGGCGGTCTAAAAAAAATTATATTAAAGAAGCGATTTTTTCTGCCGCTCTTTTAGCGTTCTGACCATCAAGGGCAAAGTACTTTTCTTGAGCGCTTTTCAAGTTAAGTTTACCATGAATAGCATCCGATAAGTGTTGACCTAGAGAAATTTTATCTACAGCTTTGGCTGAACAACCTAACATTACAAATGGAGGATCTGGCATCCATTTTTGAACCGTTCCAAATTCTACTTGATAATTAACCTTAATTTCTTCTAAATAACATGCTGATATATTCGGCTTTCTAAGTAAAGTTGCCTCAAGAAGAGTGGTGGAATAGTCCGACAAGACTACTGTTGATGCCCTAAGAAGCTCCTGCGTAGTACAAGCTGAAGAGCTTTCTACTAATGTGCCGCCGTTGAATCTTTTAAGGACTTGATTACAAAGCTCAACCTCTTCGGGAACATTCAACTTCATTCGGGGATGGAACCTTGGAATAAAATAAATATCAAGATTGAGATCATTCAGAACATCAATGACTTCTGAAAGAAATTTGTTTACACCCTTATAAATTCCGTAAGCAGACAAAACAATCGGCTTGTTTGCGGCATCAATGCCCAACCGAGAAGAAATACTGGTCAGCAATTCTGTCTGATCATATTTAACTGCATATTGATCAAACATCGGATATCCGCTGACAATAAATTGCTCTCTTTTGTAATCAGGCCAAGCTCCCATTACAATATTAGCATCAAGTTCATCATTGACAACAAAAAAATCAGGTCGATATTTAGGGTCATGCCATTCGGGGAAAAGCCTTGTTCCCCAATAATCGTGAAAGGCGACGGTCGGGCATGTGCCTCTAAGCAAGGGCACCAAATCTCGGCCGACTCCGCCATCAGAACACATGCTGGTCAGCATGATACTTGGATTTGGATAGCGCATAGAAACCTCATCAGCAGAATGCAAGGCTTCATAGTTTTCGGTTGTATCCGACAAAAGTTTAACTGCACTGCCGTTAGCTATAAGACGAACATCAAATTTAAAGCTCTCTCCTCGCAACACTTTTACGACCGGCAAAACTCCATTAGTTCCGCCAGGATCTTTAACCACAGCCAGAATCATTTTAACCTCCCATTTTTTAAATTTACAAAGAGCAACAAAACCTTTCTTCGTTTGGTTTCTAAAATATCATTTATTATTCAGGATGTCAAATTTCATCTACGGTCGGCTTTTTATTAAATCCATGATATAATCAAAATAATATAATTTAATTTGCCTAACCCTCGTAGATTTCTGCGAGATATGGCATAAAATCCATCCAAGGTTATGAAAAAAATAAAACAACTTATTGAAGGAATTAGTTTTTCAAAACAATTTGGTCCACCCAATATTAAATTAGGAAAACCATTAAGTTTAGCCCATGATTTATATAAATATTTTGAGAAAGATAATCCATAAGGATTTTTTAAATAACTGGCGATAAAAAATGAAAAAAGTTCAGCTTATTATTTTCTATAAAATTTAGAATCAACTGTTTTAAGTTGGTCGCCGACATGCCGGAACCAATTTATGCCCATATGTTTGGTATTGATGGCGGCGATCTCCGGATGTTTATCAAGTAATTTTAAAATATCCTCCATCTTGAATTTATTTTTATTTTTAAAAGATGAAAAAACCGCTTTAAAAAAATTAAAATCTTCCGGATAATCCAATGTCCAACGATGAGTCATAAACATGTCCCCGTATTTATTAGCGACATTTCCAACCCTAAAAAGTCCGGGGTTATCCCAAATATATGGGGTGAGATGTTCTCTCTCATATGGCTTCTTTGCCTTTTTCCACGCAATCTCTAAGGCTTTAAAGGTCATTATCTCGACATCAAGACCATCGGGATAAGAAGGCGGGTGAAGATTGCTTACAAAATCATATTTATCCAAATTTTGATGCATTTCTCTGATAACCGTATCCATTACATCGGCATCCATCAATGGTTCGTCCGAAGGAATTTTAACGACAAGTTCGGCCTTGAATTTTTTGGCCGCTTGATAGTACCGATCAAGTAAATCTTCCTCGCTACCGCGGAAATAAGGTATCTTGTTCTTTCGGCACAGCCTGACTATTACATCATCGCGTTTTTTAACAGTAGTAACAACAACAATTTGGTCGGCGCTTTTAGAAGGCTTCATTCTATCCAATTGCACAAGAAATATCTCCCTTTTCCCAATTTTGTTCATTATCTTTCCGGGGAACCTCGTACTGCCGGTTCTTACCTGAACAAACACAACGGTTTTGGGTCGCTGCGGTTTTAAGCTTTTTATCATGCCCCGATATTATCAAAAAATGTAAGACCAATCAATATTTTATTTTAGCGAGCGAGGGGTAAAATGGAAATTCTTATTTACATTTTGTCCGAGCGAAGCTAAAAGGGGTGAATCCTCCTCGCGGCAAGCCGCGAGGAGGATTCATTAAGAAAAGGCCCCCGTGGGGGGCTTAAATATTTTTAAATTCGTCTGTAATTCTTTCAGCAATGGAGAAATCATCAAGCTGATGATGCCTCAAAACTTCTTTCGTTTGGCCACATACAGGAATTTCTTCTAATCCTAATTGGGAAAAATGAATATCCAGCCGGCTTTTAGCAACGACCGCGCCAATCAGAGTACCAAGACCAAATTTAGTATAATGATCGTCAACAACAACAAGATTTTTATATCTAGCAAGTTTGCCATAAAACCAATCTTCATCAATAAAATTTAACCATGGAAAATTATAAAGATCTGCTCCGATTTCACGAGCAGCATTAATGGCCTGGCCCAGCATTACCGGACCATAAGCCAAAATAGCTGTTTTACTGCCAACCCTTGAGGGCGTATATAGCCTTATTCCTTGTCCTTTATTTAACTGATAACCAGCTGGTAATTTATAAGTTATTTCAACGGGAATGATAACAAGTCTAATATATGTACTTTCTGGATTCTCATTTACGGCCCAGCGTAAAGCCAGCTTTGTTTCAATTTCATTGCAAGGCTCAAAAATAGTAACTCCGGGTATTGCGCCCACAAGAGAAATGTCTCTTACTGATTGATGAGAATGACCAGGACCAGCCGGAAGAAGACCAGCCAATGGCGCGGTATAAATGATTTTTGTCTTTTCGGTTGCGTTATTGTAAATTTGCTCATTCGGACGAGTTGATAAAAAACATCCGAACGAGTGGACAATGGGCAAGACCCCTTTCAAGGCTAATCCGCCAGCAGCAGAAACCATATCTTGCTCGGCAATTCCACATTCCACAAATCTTTCCGGAAATTCGTTTTTAAATCCTACGAGTCCGCAATCAACAACAAGATCGGCATTCAAAACAACCATGTCAGTTCTAATTTTACCCAATTCGCACAATTCTTCACCATAGGCTTGTATTAATTTCTCAACCCTCAGACCAACTCCGGCAACTTCAGGCTTTTTATTACAAACAAGGAGCAGGCAATCCATCCCGCTTGCCATAAGCGCACGATCAGCTGTTATCGTTAGCTCTTCAAGGGCGCGATAATAATCTTCATCAGAAGGGGCGCCGCTGTGATATTTGTAAAAACCATTTTCATCAAGACATTCCATGAAAGATACGCCAAAACCTTTTTTGGTCTTAGCTAAAATGATATTCGGTTTTTCTTTACTGCGAGAATCAAGAGCATATTTCAAAGATGAAAAATCATTTCCATTGCAACAAGAAACATTCCAGCCAAAACCCTTAAACTTTTCCACCAGCGGGCCGAGATGGCTGGTTTTAGACACTTCTCTATCAGACTGAATCTGGTTCAAATCAGCTAGAACAGTAATTTCAGAAAAATTTCCATTAGCTGCTGGTTGAAGCGATTCCCAAATTTGACCTTCCTGAAGTTCTCCGTCTCCGATAATTATAAAAATTCTACCCTTAGAACCGCGGAGACGATTGGCAATAGCCATGCCTCTTGCTTTTGAAATACCCATACCGAGAGAACCAGTGTTAGCCGCAACAAACGGCGTATGAATATCAGGATGGCCCGGTAATCCCCCCATTTTTCTTAATTGATGAATGTTGTTAAAGCAAATTTTACCAAGCGCAACCATCACTGCATAAAGGGCCGGGGCATCATGTCCTTTAGATGAAAAAAAAGTATCAGAATTAGGAATACTTGAATCATTCGCACCCCGCATTTCCATCATCCAAAGCCACAGCATCATTTCCAGAGAACTAAAACTGGTGCCTATGTGCCCAGATCCGGCATTTTTGATCATATAAAGTATATTGATCCTTAAAATCGTAGCAAGGATATTTAGATATACCTGACAATCAGATCCGGAAGTAATAATTTTGTTTCTTAACTCTTCAAGCTCATAAAGCGGCACAAAATAAAGTTTATCTTTTTCTAACATTTATCCTCCTTGTAATCATCTAGCTGTCCACCCACCGTCAACCACAAGATTTGCGCCCGTCATATAAGCCGAAGCATCGGACGCAAGAAATAAAATTGCTTCGTTATAATCCGAAGGCAAAGCCATTCTCTTAAGCATGGTTCTTTTTACATACTGCTCAATAAACTCTTGTTCCAGCCCTTGATTAGCCAATACTCCGCCGGGGACAAGAGCATTTACTCTGATACCCATGGGTCCCCCATATTCGGCAAGCCATTTTGTAAATCCAATCATTCCCGCCTTGGCAACTGAATAAGCAACGGGTTTAAAGAAATCTTCACCCCTCTTGCGCCGGTATTCATAAACTGATTGATCAGGACTTACCAAGCCATATGTGGAAGAAATATTAATTATGCTACCCCTGCTTTGATGTGACAGCATAAACCATCGGAAAAATTCACGAGACATTAAAAACGCGCCCTTGAGATGAGAATCAATCACGGCATCCCATGTCTCCTCAGAATAAGTTCCAAACGGACCATTTTGACTTATAGAAGTATGAGGATGAGAATCCAAACCAGCATTATTGATAAGTATGGTTGGCGTTCCAACAGACTCAACAAGCTCATCAAACCCTTGCCCGACAGATCCTTGATTGGTTATATCAACCATAAACGACTTAATATCGTGGCCTTTTTCTATCATCGCCAGAAGGTGTTGCGGAAATTTAGATTGAATATCAAAAATCGCAACGATAGCTCCTGCCAGAGCAAGCGTTTTAACGTATTCCGCACCAAGCAATCCCATACCGCCAGTAACAATCGCTGTCCTGCCAGTCAGATCAAACTTAGTAAATATTTGGACATTCTGCGTATTCATTTTTACTCCTCTATTAATTGTTAAGGGACATTCAAACTTGTTCCAAAATATTACACAAAGATTAGAATTAGTCAAATAAAAAACCAGCTTTTAACTGGTTCGTCTTGAATAAACTTTGACTCACTTTGCACTTGCTATTTAAGACATCTTGCGTTTAGGATCAGAGAGCAAACTTCTCTTATGGCACCGTCTCCGCCTTTATTTTGGGTAATATGCACCGCAATAGCTTTAGCTTCAGATATAGCATCAGCCACAGTCACAGGCGCTCCTACAACCTGTAAAACATGGATATCGCTGATATCATCTCCCATGTAACAAACTTCGCTCAAGCTTACTTTGGGATGCGTGTTTTTGAGCCAATTTTTAAGTCCCTCTAGTTTATCTTCAACTTTTACGCATGGAATACCAAGCTTGAAGCACCTTGCATCTATGTATCCGCTTCTCTGTCTAGTTATAACCACAACCGGAATGTTAGCCGCCCTCATCAGATCAATCCCCTGTCCGTCGCGATGATTGAACCTTGATATTTCAACTACATATTTATATTCTCGATTATAAAATTTCATAGCATTTTCAACATCCATAATAACTCCGGTATCTATATAGAGCGGAGCCATAACCCCATCGCAATCAAGAGCAAGAATTTTTACTTTCTTAAATTTTTCCATCAATTCATGGTTCATGTTTGTGATTCTCCTTATTGTTAACGAGCAACTGACAATATATCATAGTTATTGCTCAAGTCAATATTATTTGATATGCTTTTCTTAAGTTCTTTGACATAAAAAGAAGGAGAATATCATGAGCCAAATTTCTTCCGAATATTTTCATCCGTCAGAAGTTATTAAAGACATTATGCCGGCTGATTTACGCGGGATGAATGTTGTATTCATCAACATGCCTTTGCGCGAAAGTGCAAGGCCAAATACTACTCCTGAAGGACCACTGCTTTTGGCAACCAACCTTAGAAAAAATTATAGCGTAAATGCTTCTATTATTGATTTGAATGCATATCGCATAAAAGACGAAGATGCACAAAAAAGAGGCTTACCTTGGGGGCGACACAAAACGCCCGCCGAAGCAGAAACATTGATCCGAAAACATTTTGATGTGCATGGCGAACCTGATCTTGTAGCTTTTTCCGGCAAAATTACTACGTTTCGCTGGCAACAAATTTTAGCACAGATAATCAGACAGATTTTGCCAAATGTATTTTTGGTCACTGGCGGCGGCCTTGCTACCGAGCTAAAAACGCACTTATTTAGTTATATTCCTGAGTTTGACGGAGTGGCTCATTCCGAAGGCGACGACATCATAATAAAAATTGCTTACGATGCTATTACTATCAAGCAGATAGGGCTAACCAACGCATTGAATTCTGGCAAACTATCACCATATTGCATTGGGGAAATCAGCGACCGTCAGCGTTTTTTGTATGCCGGCGACAGGCCTTTGGACTTAGACAAACTTCCTCATGCCGACTTAGAGCTATTAAAAGAAGATGTATTCAGCCACAAAATTCTTGAAGGATATTTGTGGACGCCTTCTTGGAGCCGACAGGCAAATAACAGTTCGGCGATTCCTTGGGACGATCAAGATGTGACACCAAAGACCACCTCTGTCTCTAGCCGAGGTTGCCCGTTTGGATGTAAGTACTGTTTCCGCGGTTCGCAGGGCGAACGCAAGTGGGGTATCCGCTCCGCCGAGCATATTATGCGCGAACTATGTGAGCATATCGCAAAATACAACATTAAATTCCACGGCTTCCCCGATGATAATTTTGCTGTTACTCTCGGACGAATTAAACAACTCAATAATCTTGTCGCATGGGGAACGCATACCCGGTTAGATGAAGTAGCCGGCCTGAATGGCACAACAAGAGGTACTGCTGAAATAATGGCCAAAGCAGGATGCAAATACATCGGATTTGGTCCTGAAAGCGCCAGCCCAAAGGTTCTTGAAGCTATCGGTAAGGGCGGCCACACGCTTTCTAATGGAATGATGGATGTAACAGTTGGGGGTAATAAAAATCATGCATTCCCGCGTTCTATGATTATCGGTATTCAAAATGCGCTTGAAAATGATATTCATTCCAACTGCACTTGGATTCTTGCTTGTCCGACTGAAACGCTTGATGACCTCAAAGAAACTGTGCTATTTATGCTCTGGCAAAAGGAATACTATTCCAGTAAAGGTTTGCCAAGAGATTCAGTTAACACTCGCATATTCACTCTGACTTGGTACCCAGGCACAACAATCATCAACTATGAACGAGTACGCAACGAGCTCACACGAGTATTTGGAATTACTTTTCAACCAGCAGGACTAAACACCAGCGGGGTTATGTGGGAACCGATTTATGATGAAAAATTTCTCGCATATATCTTAGAGCTAGATGACGCCACAAAAGTTCTCCATGGCGAAGCAAGTGAACCATTGAATTTTGGAGACATGCCGACAGCTCAGTTTCTTCAAGCCAGAGAATATATAGACGCCAATCAAACCTTCAAAATCTTAGATATGTAATCTTTAAGCCGATTCAAGAAAGAATCGGCTTTTTAAATGGCTTAGATTTATTTTTTTACTAGCCCCACAACTTTCATCGGTATTTGATTCTTGGCCCAATCTTTGTGACGGACAAAGTTAATTTTAACTATTTCCGGCTTTTGCTTTAACAATTCCAATATTTTTTTAAGAGGCATGGAATTATAATCCGTGTCAAACTCATCAAAAATTCTTTTTACAAATTTCAAATCCTCCGGATAGTCCATTGTCAGTCTCACATTCTTGTTGTGATAAATGGGGTCGTCAACCAAATGATTAGCTACTTTAAACTCCTTATTGCCGTTAAAAAACTTGGGATAATATTCAGTATTATCATCGCTCTTTAATTGGCAGGCTTTGCGTAAAGCTTTTACAGATACACAATAGGGAGTGCCTCCACAAACCAAATCTGGGGCAACATTAAGAAAATCTAGTTCGTTATCCAACATCTGCTTGATGCCAAGTTCAGCCAAATGTGGATCGCAAAAAAGATTGTCGCCTGAAAATATGGCAAAATAATCAACGCCGAACTTATCAGCCGCGCCCAAAAATCTTTTCAATATATCGCTTAGAGGGCCGCGATAAACATCGGCGCCGCATTTCTTTGCTGTTAAAGCAAGCGGATCATCGCTCTTTTCAGCAGAAGTGCACAAAGCAACAACTTGCGAAGAAGGAATCAGGCGAGCTCTTTCAATAATATGCTGAACAATGGGCTTTCCTCGTATTTCCATAAGCGCTTTGCCGGGCAACCTTGAAGAACTTAAACGGCTTAAAATAAAGCACCCAATTTTATTTCTCTTTTTCATATTCTTTGTGGCAAATTCCAAAAAAACAAGTTGTTAATTGGGCACCATAAGATAGCACCACCTTATATGAAACTATTACGACTTCTTCAGATTTAAATTTGGTATATAAAAGATTTAAAAAATCATTTTTCGTAAGCTCCCACTTATGATAAGGATTAACCTTGCTCGAGCCGGAAACCCCCTCTGTATTCTCCGGCGAGCTTATAATCAAAGTTCCTCCCGGTTTAAGAGCAGAATACAGTTCGGCGATAAGCGGTTCCTGGTATTCTTTGTCTATATGTTCAAGTCCTTCTATGCATCCGATCGTATCATAATATTTTATTTTTAATTTAGAAGAACAAAGATCCCCAAAAGAAAAATGGGTATTTGAGCCACCGTACATTCTTTTGGCATATTCAACGGTTATTTTGTCGCATTCCTTACCTTCATACTTTATCCCAAACTCTTTTAAGAAATCGGCCACATAACCGCTTCCGCAAGGAAAATCTAGCACGCGATATCCTGGCCGGCTAAACAATCCCAAAAGAGCATACCTCCCCTTAGATCTAGCGATAAGGTCTTTTGAATTTTTACCGGGTATCATGGTTTTTTTAACCCGAACACGCGTTCCGTCTGCCATCTTAAATTTAAGGTCATTAAGATATAATCTTTCTCCATCCTTTCCGCCTAAATATAGGATTCTTTTTGTTTGTTTAAATTTACCCATCTTTATTATTTTATGACGATATGTTTACCAAACCTTATCTACAACTGGAGTTTTTGTCTCATCAATATATTTTGAGATATAGACAATATCAAAAACTTCATTTAACGGACTCTGATATCTGCCAATTCCAAATCCGCCCCTGTCACCATGTCGCTGCAATCTTCCTATTGTTTTATAAAGACCCAAAAACGGCTCCATAAAATTAATAAAAAATAACCTTGTGGCCTTAATAGAAAAATCGGAATTATTTAGCGGCGGATTAAAATTATGATTAAGATAAAAAACCGTTTTAGGAATAAGCCCGATGCGCAAATTTTTCTTAAAATATGAAGCAAAACAATTGATGGGGAAGGCCTCGGGACCAAAACCGAATATTATATCCTCTAGTTTTATTTTAAACCTTTTTATCGTTAAGGCGGTTTTTATCGCTGTATATAACATGGAAGGCCTCATGGTATACCGAACTATGGGCAAAAAAACCAGCTCATCAAAATTAGCTTTTAAATCATTAATATTTATAAGGTCCCAGCGCTCGTGCCGCCCAATAACCATGCCGATTTTCCGGCCGGGAGCAAGACTTCTTATCAACTTAACAAATGCAAATATTGATAATACAAGAGAAGGATCATCGGCAACAAACCAAACAGTCCCCTTGTGATTGGCCAATATCCCCGCCCACTGCTTGCTTAAAAAATCTTCACCAGCAAACAATAGTTTATTTTCTTCCAATTTTTTATTTAAATCAAAAATATAATAATTTTCAGGCATTCCTTTTAAAAACCCTTCGAAGCTTTTTTTTGTGAATTCGCCAAAAGAAGATTTAAACAGCTTTGCAAACACATAAGAGTTTAAACCAAAACTAAAAGCAGGTACCGATATCGTGGAGTGGGATGAAAAAACATATTTTATTTTATCTAAATTTTTATACAGAAACACTTCACCTATGGCTTTGTCTTTTTCTATTTCAAAAGAATTAAGATTGAGTGATTTAGATTCATCGGTTTCAGCCGGATGGGGTTTGTAGTACAAATCGCACCCAGCGCATTCGCGTCTGACAAAATCAAGGCATTGATTAGTTATCTTTACATACTCTGAAAGATTCACATCGCGAGGCAAATTCTTGAAACAACTGCCAAAAAAAATAACTTTTTTCTTTGCGACTCCATCACTGTTGCTGTTCCCGCTCAACAAATAATAAGGCGGTACAACCCTAAAAATATTCTTGGCATTTTCATCCACCCATTCTAATTTTTTTACATCAAATCTCATTTTTAAAAATTAAAAATTAGCATCTATCAGTTTTAGTTTTTTTAAAGCTTTTAGCAATCCTTCGCCGCCATATTTATGACCCTGCCAAATCTCCGGTAAAAACCACAGGTCAGTTTTAACAAGGTGGGCCAATATCGTCTTAAAGTCAATCGTCCCATCCCCTATCTGAAGCCCTTCGCCGTTAGTGCCGGCCGCGTCGGATACATGCAGATATTTAGTAACCGGGAGTATCGTCTTGGTAAACTGCGTCAAATCTTTATTGTACAAATTACAAAATAAACCGGCGTGAGATATATCAAATGCAATGCCATATTTATGTTTACGCGAAAACTTAACAATTTCACCCGCATCCATAAAAGAAGCATGAAACCACCGACCGCCAAAATACCAAGGATGACACGGCATATTTTCAATTAATAATTCAAATCCACCGCCATCTAATTTTTTCAGTGAATCCGCTAAATTTTTATATAACTTGGTTTTCTCGACCATCAAGGGTTGGTCCATATTCATTCCCCCGGGGTGTACGATAAATTTGACCGGCTTATTTCTATTTTTGAACAAATGTTTAAATTTTCTGGCATGTGCAAGAGCTTTATTAAAAAATTCTATTGATTTTGTCCGCACATTGTCATCTAAGTTAGACAAATCAAGAAGTAGATCTTCATTATATTCCGGTCCATGCACTACTAAATCATATGGATATTTTTTGTTATAAGTAGCATCACGATTAACATCCGAGCTTGTTAAATGAACCTCCACAAAATCGGGTTTTGAATAAATCAATGAGTCAATATCATTCATCCTGACAACAAGCCCCCATTTATGATTAAGTGATACGGGACTGGAAATTTCCGCATGTAATTTCCCACTAAATGTGTCTATGTCCGAATCAAGAAGATAATCATGTTTCGGGACATTACGTTTGATTAGTTTTTTCCCGATAAATAAATCCATCTTCAGGGGATGGGTTCCTTGACCGGGGCTTCTCAATTCCAAATCAGCATATGTCAAAACTGCGCCCATCTTTAAATTACGGGTAGCGACTATACTTTTAGAAAGAGCTTCGCGATTCAAATATTCGCCCCTGGAAGGATAACGTATCGGTTCACCCAGCGACGCTTCAACAATTCTTATCTGTTTCATTAATTCAAAAAATTCATCCGGTTCAAGACTGGCTCTATGATCCGGCCCGGGCAGATTTCCATCAAGAGTGATATGTCTTTCAATTAATTTAGCCCCCATTGAAACCGCAGCAAGACTGACGGCAATGCCTTGTTCGTGCCCCGAATATCCCACATTACAATTAAATTTATTAATCAGGGTGGGAATAAATTTTAAGTTTATGTCGTGATAGGGAGCAGGATAAGTGCTATTGCAATGAAGCAATATATATTGCGCCCTTATTTCCCCCAAAAATTCCACCAAGCGTTCTATCTCCGACACAAAAGACATTCCCGTAGAAATAATCAGCGGTTTGTTTAATAAAGAAGCTGCGTGAATAAGCTTAAAATTAATCATGTCGGCGGAAGAAATTTTATAAGCCGACAAATTAAGAGTGGATAAAAATTTTAAACTTTCTTCATCCCAAGGAGTGCATAAAAATTCTATGCCCTTTTTGCGACTATAGAGGCAGAGATCCCTCATCTCGCTTTCTGTGAGTTCTGTTTTTTTAAGATTTTCTAAAACATAGTGATTCCCATGTTCTTGATTTTCCGGATTGGCCAAGACATTTTTTTTATAAATTTTATCCAGATTGCGTTTTTGGAATTTCACACAATCAAATCCGGCTCCAACAGCCAAATCAATCAATTTTTTGGCAATTTTTACATCTCCCTGATGGTTTAAACCGATTTCAGCCACAACAAAAACTGGGTTATTGCCTCCGACCTTTTTATTGCCGATTTTTATTTCTTCCATTTAATTACTTTCCGCCCTCCACGGTCAGTTTTAATGATTTGCTTAAGAATAAGACTTATGTTGAGTATTGTACATTTTATAAAATGTTGAGCTGGGGTTGTTTAATAACTCTTTCGGCGAGCCCTGCTCTGCTATCTCTCCATTCTCAAGAACCATAATTTTATCGCAATCGGTTACTGTTGAAAGTCGGTACGCAATAATAACAACGGTAGTCCTGCCCCGAAGATTATCAATTGCCTGCTGAATAAGAGATTCGGATTCACTGCCTAAAGAACTTGTCGCTTCATCAAGAATCAGTAAGCTTGGAATTTTAACAAGAGCGCGGGCCAATGCCACTCTCTGTCTTTCACCACCGGAAAGCATACCGCCTCTTTCTCCGATAATAGTATCAAAACCCTGCGGCAAAGAATTAATAAAATCATAGACATTTGCCATCTTGGTGGCCTCAATTACATCTTTATGCCGGATGGTTTCATCAAAAAACTTAATATTATTTTCTATCGTATCATTGAGAAGAAAAATATCTTGCGAAACATATCGTATGTTGTTGCGCCATTTTTCCAAATCTATTTTTGTAACCGGTTTTTCATCAATCAAAATTTCGCCGAAAGAAGGATTGAATAAACGCAATATAAGATCTACGATGGTTGTCTTACCAGCACCCGATGGCCCAATTAGCCCGATCATCTCCCCTTTGGATATTAATAAATTAATATCGGATAAAATTTTTCTGTCATCAGAATAAGAAAAAACCACATTACTGAAACAAAGATTCTTGCTGAAACTAAATGCATCTTTGCCATCGCTGATTTCTTTATTTTCTTCCGCCGAAGTTCGGAAATCTGTAAACACTTTAAGATACGGGGCAGTTTGATTAATGGTGTATATCTCTCCCTGAGCCGCCTGAATATAAATAAACATTTTTCAATTAAATACACAATGGCAGCAAAAGTAACAACATTAAAACCGGGTAATTTCTGATAAAAAAGAAAAAACAACACGACGACGGCGATGCCAACCGGTTCAAAAACATGACCAAGAATATACTGATAAAAATCTGTTTTGATTCTTACTTCTCTTAAGAGTTGAAAATACTCGCGGCTCTTTTCTA
>MGLG01000045.1:6610-8816 GCA_001795975.1 Candidatus Yanofskybacteria bacterium RIFOXYD1_FULL_42_10 | reverse complement strand
GCCGCGCACGGGTCTTTCGGGAACAGCCGAATCTTTCGGGGTTACGATTTTTTCTTCGGATACATTTTTGTATGTAAAATAAATGCCCCAGATACCGCCCGCCACTAAAACAATGCCTGCTAAAACAGCTAATATTGATGAAGCGATAAGTAATTTTTTCATAATAATTTTTTACTCGTTATCCGAACACTAAAACCTTGTCCGATTCCTCGACCATTTTCACTAAATCCCTCATGGTAGTAACCGGGCAAATTTTACTCTCGGATTTAGAGCGGACATTCAGGCAAGTTTCGCAGGCGAGAATAATGCCCTTGAGGTCTTTGAACTCCTGAATCTTCTTTGAAATGTCAAAATGTTCACTGTCTGGAATATCTTCCGCTTCAACTCCTTCATTCATGAGATTTATTTGCACCGAGTGATTTTCTTTAAGCGCGGTGATTCCTAAGCGGAGTGTATTCCAAATATGCTCCGGTTTATTTGATTGTAAAATAATGCCGAGTTTCATAGTTATTTTCTAACCCACACCCAAAATCTCTCGTGCAGATAATAAACAAAGGTTAATATCAGACCGGCGACTACGGAAATTTCTCCTGACTTTTTGATTTCGCCGGTATACACATAAATAACCGCACCGGTAATAATCATGGCGAGTATTCTCCAACTCACTGCTTTTATTATGGGGCGGATATGACTGTCTTGAACCGCCACTTTGATAGCGTTTATTGCCATAAGCGGCTAACTTAAATCCTTCTTTTTATCTTCAAATTCTTTTTTATCAATCTCGCCTTTAGCGTAGCATTCTTTCAGAATCTCAAGCGCCGATTTTTCGCCTTCGCGAGGGCCGCGAGATTGACTTGTGAGCCATTTAATAAGAGCAACGATGCCGGCGATTATCAAAATCCACCAGAAGATCATAAAAATCCAGCCAAAACCGCCGAGAGGTCCAAATCCAAAATTCATCATATTGTTTGTTGAATTATTATTGCCAAAGGGAGACGACCACCCTCCCCACATCATGTTGATCATGGGCATCCAGCCGCCGCTCGTCCCGGGAACGGTTGCGGATGTGTCGCATCCCGAAAGCCGTTTGCCCATAACGACATGAATCTGCCCTTCGCCTTCTTCTCCGTGCGCCTGAATCATCATGGCATTCATTGAGGCATGCGAATCTCCCATCATCTGACCCATAAAGTACTCTCCGAGAACCCCGAACTGCTCGTCATTCAAGTCAGCGCAAGCGACTTCTTTTGCCTGCAGTTTATCCAAAAGCCCTTTCCCCTCCTTTTCTTCGCGGAACGTATGTTCAACCACTTCGTCCCAGTCAACGGAAGTATTAGAAAATCCGCCCATCATTTGAGCATTTGCCATGCCAGTGGCAACAAAGATTAGCCCAAAAACAAAGATAATAGCCAAAAGTTTTTTCATACTCTTATTTTTATTTATTGTAGCGAATTTTTATCAACTTGAATAGCTTATGATCTGTAGCAAAGAACTCCCAAGGCGGGAGTTCTTTGCGGGAACAGCGAGCGGGAGAGATAAATCCCTCTTGCGCCCCTCGGCCATTGGCCGAGCTCTCGGTACACCCGTAAGCCAGAATTGCTTTTCACCGCACCCTTCGCCTTTTCGGGCGAATCCACCGCACCCCAGTAGCAGAGCAAAGCTCGCTACGGGGCAAGCAAAAACGGGTGGCGGACTTATTACACAACTCTGTTACCAGCTTTCGCCGATAAATACCGATTCTCACTATTCCACTTAAATTATATCAATTCTTAACGAATTCCAAAAGCGGCTCCTCCCAGCCAAAACAGGTTTCCTTACCTTTTAGTTCGCTGAACGCTTCAATGCAATAAGGATTGAGTTTTGCGTATTCTTTAAGCACCTGCACGGTCTCTTCAATAAACCCGCCAACCGTGCCATCAGAATCATCAATGCCGCCACGGCACAATCTATCATCAAGCCGTAAAAGCGTATCAACTAATAACTTTGCTGTTCGCTGGCCTACCGGCAATTCGGAAACGATTTTTGATAAACGATTGCACCCTTCGGAAAGAGAACTTTGATACGCAAACCAAGTGCGCGACGGGCCCTCGTATGATTTGATATACCGCATGCTGGCGGTGATTGCCTTCTTCGTTGCCGCTAACTCACTCTTGCTTAATTCTCCCAACCGACCACTGCAAACGGCTTGAGATACGAGCCGTTTATC
>MGLG01000045.1:0-6563 GCA_001795975.1 Candidatus Yanofskybacteria bacterium RIFOXYD1_FULL_42_10 | reverse complement strand
TATGGTTTTGTGCCCATCACCACGGCCGAATAAGCACCGATTCCTTCTTCAAACTTCGTAACCTTTCCTGTCTCATACAAATCAACTGCCTTCTCAAAAGTCGGCCCATCCGTTGCAAACTTAATTTTGTCCAAATCATATTTTGGAGTCATATTTTTTATTTTCCTCGGCATGAGCCGTGATCTCAATGTTGTCCCGACTGAAAGTCGAGGATCCTCGATTTTGTTTAAATTTTAATCTTTCAATTGCCTTTCTGCTTTTCCAAGATTTAATCTGCTTTTCTCTGTTTACTGCTTCTTTTTCGGTTTGAAATTGTTCACTATGAAAAATTTCCCACGGGCCAAGACCTTTTGTGGCTTGCACCGTGTTGGCATTGTGAAGTTTTAATCTACTATCGAGATCATTGGTGTAACCAATGTAATACTGATTATCTTTCTTCGATTTCAAAATATAAGTGTAATACATGAAAGATTAAAATTTACAAAATCGGGACAACTCTTATGTTCCCGGCACCATGCCTCGCATTTCTCTGCCCACTCTTTCTCGGTATAGTGAAAACCACACTCCGGGCATTGGTATAGCTCTTTATTGCTTGCCCCGAGCGCTGTCGAGGGGTCTTTTTGAATTATCTTGACCATGTTGTTGATGATATTCCAATAGTTTTTCTGCCGGGGAGAGGCCGCCGATAACTTTATGCGGGAAGTAATTCCACGCATCGTTTACCAGCTCAAGCACACTTTGAAGTTCAGTCGCGCCTTGTCCGGTATCAAACATAGCAGTTATGTCGGTTAAATTATCCTGTCCATCCTCGTTGTAGATAATCTCTTTAATATTATCCAACCCGAGATCGCTTTTGGTTTCCTTAAGCAATTCCAAAAGCTCTTTTTCAATCTCCCTGCGTCTTTGTAAAATTTGACTCTTATTTTCTATTTCCATATCTCAAGAATTTGCCTGCCCCGTTGCAACGCGAAGCGTTTACTTTGGGGTTGTTTTGCTTTAATTTCCATATATTTACCACCTGTGGACAATTTTCCTTGCCTTATGCTATAGTGTAATTGATCGTAAGATCACTGATTTTAGAGCTAAAGGGCCTCGGTAACGGGGTCCTTTGTGCTTTTATAAGCTGATTCTTTTAGCCAACAAATAAACTCTTTGAGTTCAAAAATATCTACTATTTTGAGACCACTTTCTCTAAGTTCGTTCAATTCGCTGGAAATTCTGCCGGCTGTTGCGAATAAATAAACTCTTTTGCCGGCACTTATTAATTTTTTAATCGGATCAGCGAAATCGCTATCTCCGCTCCACAATATAAAAGTTTCCGCACTGTTCCGCTCGCAATCAAGAAGCATATCAACACCAATCTCCACATCAAAATTGCATTTCATGTCTTCTATAAAATATTCCCCTTTCTTGTTCATATCGGCAAAGCGTTGGTTCAAGTATTCAATCGTGCCCACCTCGTACTTCTTCAGTAACGCGCGTCGAATAAACTGCTTCACAAGAATCGTTGAATCTGCCGGCACGCTCGAAGCATTTATGGAAAAATTAAGTATCTTTACGGGTTTTGTCCGAAGAATGTATTTATAATTTTCTGCTTCCGTTTTTTCTTTTTCTGATCGCTCATTACCTGCCAGATATCCATTGTAAAAATTAATTGCCTGAATCGTGCTGAAAGAATCCAGAAATTGCTTGAGACGTTTTAAATCAATATGCCATCCGAGTTTTTCGCTCCACGGTCTGACATTAGCATAATCAATATAAACGCGAGTATTTGCATCAAAAATACTTTCAAGCCGTTTAATGACTTCCTGTTTATCTTCCGCAATATCTTTTATCCTTTGTGTTTTCGCCGTAAACATAAAATTAGCTCACTTTTTGGTATCGGTAATTGTAGCGGATACTGTCGTTAAGAAATTGCCCGTGCGATGACGCATGCAAAAATTGCTGAAACAAGTGTTCCGGAACATTAAAATACTGATACACATCGCTAGATGTAAATTCCACTTCCAAAGTGGCCGACTGTGAATCGTAGCCAATTGAACGAATATTTGTTGATGTAACCGGCGTTCTTTGCATAAATTTATTTTATCAAGATTTCAGACATCTTTCGACTTTTTCTCGCTCGTCATTGACTCCGCTAAAGCCGAATCGAATAACTCCTTCAACTTCTCTTTTTGCCCAAGAAGCTGTTTTTTGTAATTCTGAACCGCGGAAAGTTTGGCGACAATTTGTTTTTGGGTTTGGAGAGGTGGAAGTAAAATTTTTATTCGACCGAATTCACTTTTATTTATTATCGGTACTGCAGTGGTTTTCCCAAGGGATATAAGTTTCTTTTTATCTTTTTGAAGCGAGAAAAATACGAAAAATGGATCATTATCTTTGTTACATACGATTGAATTTATTTGCTGATTAGTTGCCATTTCTTTACCAGCGATTGCCATTTTTCCGATAGAAGCAATGCATGTCACAAGAATTGCATTTTTAGAAACTGGGCGAGTTTTTTCGTATCCTTCACGACTTAATTTCTTTGGCGTATCTGTAAGTATAAATGTATCCTTTTTTATATCTGTTGGCGTTGCCCACAAGAATTCTCCATTCCAGTATTCGCTGTTCTTGGTAGATGGAGTAGTTCCTGTAACAATTTCTCCAAGTTCATTCAATTTTTTAACTTCCCAATTCTTGTCAGTGGGGTTTAATTCTTTATGCAAAAGCGATTGGAAAAGCTCGTCGGATTTCTGGATGAGTTCATCATTTAATTTCTGCGCCTCGGCAATTTTATCCAACCGCTCAACGATTTGTTTTTGGGTTTCGATAGGAGGGAGAGGGATTTTAAAATTTGAACATTCCGAAATCCAATACCGTTTATGCTGAGCGTGTGAAAATTTTATCGTTAGCATTTTATAGAACAAAAACCTTATATCTACCTCATTTTTCTTTGCATGTAAAATTTTCATTGCTGACGATTTTACCTTAAATGGGAAATCAACAAATTTTATAGCAGTAGTGAAGTCATCAAAAATAATTACTGGCAATTTTTCTTTCGGGAAAATACCATTCTTTTCATTTGTGTTTCCTAATAGAAAAGATTTCCCGGCTGTCAAAACTGGAATTGCATATTCATCTCTATAATCCGTTGAACTCACGAGATATTTTGTTGGTTGCTCGTACTCCAACACTTCTCCTAATTTTTTTGTTGGCCAGTTTACCATGGATGATCCATATAATTTTTTAATTGCATAGAAGCGAAATAACACTTATCAGCATGCTTTTGCGCAAGCTCCGCCTCTTCATTTCCGAAAAACTTTTCAGCCCCCATTCCGAAATTCTCAAGACCATATTTAGCTATCGTGTAAAAATTGCTCCAAAATTTTGAATAAAGATAAAGTTTATGAAATTCTTGATTCTCCAAAGATTCCGGTATCTGATTTAACATTTCCTTAAATTCCTTTTCATCAAATTTGTGGTCTTTTGAATATTTATCAAGTAATAGTAATGAATCAGCCTTCAACGACAACTCTATGCATTCCTGAAAAGAAGAAATGGCCTCAGCGTGCCGCCATTTTTCTAATGACTGTTTACCATCATCAAGTTTATTTTTTGCTCTTTTTAGCCAGCTATCGGCCAGTGCTTGATTTTCTTTGATTTTATCTTCTCCTGGAAGTTGTTTTATATTCAAAAATCCTATTTCAAGCTCCTCGCTTTTTGGGTAAAGCTCAAGGATATATTGAAGGATCGCGTTTTTATCTTCCTCAGATATTTTTTGTAATTCACGATATTTGTCTGTTGGAGCATAGATAATGAAACCCGAAATAAACTGATTGTGATATGATCCATATTGAGTAGTTTCTTCCGTGCTAGATCGGCAACCTTTCAACAAGTCGGCGAGATCATTGCATTTTTTATCTCTTAGTTTCTTGATAAGATTTATTATATCGTTGTTCATAAATTTATTCTCCTAATTTTTTTGTTGGCCAGTTAGTCATATTATTTAAAACCCAAATCTTCTCGCATTAAATCTTCAATTTTATCTACATCTTTCCATAGTTTATCAAATATATCTCCTTCATTCTTTTCATCGTAATCTGGCGCAGAACATCTTTTATAGACCTCACTAACATATGCGAGAAATGCCTTTAATTCTTTGTTTAGGACAGAGTTCGAAACCAAAAGGCACTTCGCGCTTATCTCCGCTAGTGTTGTAATATCTAAATTCTTCCCGTCTTTTGTAAGAGAAACAAATCTACTTTCCAAATGTGCGGCAAATTCTCTGTACGCTTCCAGTTTCGCATTAAAAATCCTCTGTTCTTTTTCATTTCGTTTCTGCATCAGTGCAGACACAACAGCAGCAACAACGCCGCTCGAAAGTATCGCTATGATGATTGTGGTTATTGAATTCATATCTCCCTTAATTTTCTTGCCCCGTAGTGAACGCCTTGCGTTCTACTACTGGGGTTTGTTGCCAACTCATAATTTTTCTCCGCACTTCTGGCATTCGTAGTCATCCAATGGGGTTGTGAAATTGCCCTCGTTGTCAGTATTGATGATGTTATTTTCTAGGGTAATCGTTCCGTAATCACCACACTTTTCACATTTGTATTGCAGAATATTTGTTGTATTCAACGGAGTTATGTTGATTGGTTTTATCATATTTTTATTTATTAACTATTTTTGCGACCTTTATTCCCTAATTTTTTAATTGCACAAGATATAACCTTACAAACTTGTTTTAACCTCTTGTTGAAGTTTTTGTTCCTCCGTTTTCTCCTGAGCTTTCTCCAATTTCTTATTTTCTGAAATCCAACGATTAAGTATTTGACGAACAAAATCCATTGGAACTACAAAGGAAAGTCCTGAATTTTCTCGTGAAAGGCTGACAACGGATGGAGGATTAGTTTGATGTGTAAACAACTTTTCTTCATACGGCAAATAACCACTTACCACGCCCAGCAAATAGGGTTGTCCGACTGCTGGTGTATTATTTAATCTTGTTATAGTGGGTCGATAAATTACCGGACCACCACTATTGCCTGGGAAAATAGAAGAGTCCAAGAGAAACGCCTTTGTCTCCTTTACTATTTCTTTATCAATGCGAGATATGATACCCCATTTAACACAGGCGAAGTTTTGAACATTTCCAGATATACCCAAAGGAAACCCTAGCACATAAACTGCATCACCAATCTCAATACCAATTTTTGAAAAATCGCGCTGATAAGCAAAAATTTCTTGCGAGAGAAAAATAAAATCCACAGAATTTTCTTCTAAAATTTGGGGGCTTACATTCAAAAGAGCGAGGTCGATCTTCTTATTTTTATGAGCCAACCACCGTGGCTCGTTATTGGGGAAAAATAAACCCTGTCTAAATATCTTCGGTTTTTCACTTTTTGTATTAAATCGCAAATCAACAAAATCTCTTTTTTCAAATACATGACGATTGGTCACCAAAAAAATCCAGTATTGCTTTTTAGCAGGATTCTTAGAATCTTTAGCAATAAAACCAATCAAAAATCCTGTTGCTAGACAAGAGAACTTTTTCTTTTCTTCAATACCTATAGCCACTAAAGATTTAAGAAAATTTGTATTAAGTAATGCCATATTTATTTATAGAAGTTTTCTAATTCCATTTAACACTGTTTCAAGTTTTTTCTCGCCGCTTTCAATTTCTTTCAAAATCTCTTTTGGTTCGCGATGGCTCACTTCTTCTTCACCGTTGTAAGGGCTATAAGTATTCGCCGAAAGGATGTAGTCGTTCTCGGCGATATCTTTAACAGGCGTTAGCCAGCTGTAGGGTTTTTCAATGGATTTATCCTTCTGCCACAGTTCTAATAGTTTTGGAATATCATTTTTATACTGCGGGCCGAACTTTTTGGCGGCAGAAAGTGAGGAGCCGTCGCCTTTCATATCAAAAAACCAAATTTCCTCATCAAGAGAAAATTTGTCCCGAGCTTGTCGAGGGACCCCATGAGATTCTTCGCTTGGCTCAGAATGACGGGATTGTTTCGCTTCGCTCGCAATGACAATGGATTTCGGGCGTTTGCGAAAAATCAGAAAGCTGGTTTTTACTCCGGCATAGGGCTGGAATACACCGGCTGGCATTGAAACAACCGCCTCAAGTTTTGTGTTTTCCAGCATGTAGCGACGAATTTCTTTATCGTCTTTGTTTGTGCCGAAAAGCGAACCCTCCGGCAGAATTATGCCGGCCCGGCCATTTGGCTTTAGGGAATTGATAACATAGCCAAGAAAAAGAACCTGCGTTTTGTTGGATTTTACCGGCAGAGTTGGCTTAATGCGTTCGCGGTCAACTTTTCCGGCAAACGGCGGATTGGTAAGAACGATGTCAAACCGGCGCAAATCTTCTTCATCTTCGGCGCCGGCAACTGTGTCTTTTCTACGAATATGCGCTCCTTCAATGCCGTGAAGGATTAAATTCATCAAAGCGAGACGCACCATTTCCGGGTCTACATCATAACCATGAAAGGTTTTCTCGGTTAAGAATTTCCACTGCTCTTTATTGAGCTTGTCGCCATAGCCGATTTTTCTGCCTGCCCCGTAGGAAGCTTGCT
>MGLG01000044.1:8326-10411 GCA_001795975.1 Candidatus Yanofskybacteria bacterium RIFOXYD1_FULL_42_10 | reverse complement strand
AATGATTAAAATGACCGACCTTTTATTGGATGAACACTATGCCCAGCACAAAGGCAAGCATTTTCTGCCCCGCTTAAAAGATTTTATGAAATTATTACCGGTGGTTTTGGTCGTCTTAGAAGGACTTGAGGTGGCGCGGGTGGTGAGGGCGATGTGCGGACCGACGGACGGCAAAAACGCCCCTCCCGGAACCATCAGGGGGGACTTTGGAATGTCCATCTCCAACAATATCATTCACTCTTCGGAAGACTTGGAATCGGCGAAAAAAGAGATCGGCATTTTCTTTAAGACGGATGAATTGTTTAACTATGAGCGAGCCGACCTTCAATTTTATTATGCCGAGGATGAGAGGGAAAACTAAAAGTAGTATAGAAACATTATAATTAAGAAGTAATCCTTTTTCGGGCACGACATAAATTCCCATGGAACATTACTCCGAGGACAGACCCCCTAAAGTACCGATAGTTGATTTCTTCCTGCGAGAAATCACTATCTACATTCTCGGAATTTTGTTCCTCGCTTAAGAAAGTTCGGAAACCAAGCCAAAATTCCTGCGAAAGTTACTTTAAGGAGTCTGTCCTCTCTGTATGATATTTAATTCCGCGGAGTACCGCATACCCCTTGAAGAAGCTTTCACAGGCGAGCAAGCATGGTCTCCGACCCAGCAGGTGTCGGAGTTGCGAGCCGAGAATGCAGATAGACGCAACTCGCAGGAAGTTGCGGACTATCGGTTCTGAAAAGCGGTATGCGGTCGGAGCGGAATTATTTTAATAATAACTCAATATGACATTTGAAGAATTTAAAAAAGTAGATTTGCGGGTGGCGAAAATTGTTTCAGCCGAAAAAGTTCCGGATTCGGAAAAATTGCTTAGATTAGAAATTAATTGCGGAGACAAGAACGAAGCGGGGGAGAGCGTGAAAAGGCAGGTGGTTTCGGGAATCGCCAAGTCCTATGCGCCGGAAAATTTAATCGGCAAAGAAATTTTAATTGTCGCCAATCTTGAACCGCGCCAGTTGATGGGTCTCACCAGCAATGGGATGCTTCTCGCCGCGCGCAATGCCGACGGTCAGCCGGTGATTCTTATCCCCGAAAAAGAAGTGGCGGCGGGGACGGAGATTGGGTAAAGATATCAACTATTCAACTTGCAGCCGTTTGTTAAAATAAGGATAAGCTCCTCTTTTATTTTCAAAGCTTTAGAACAAATTATTTTGTCAGGGACTTTGTGATCCGGCAGTTTTGGCGAAACTTCTCTTGAAGATTCCGATAAATTGTTGGTCCGGGACCCACTTTCAAAAGAGCTGAAGACTTTGTAAAAATAGACGGGGAGCTTTTGGTTTTGTCGCGTATTCTGAATTTTTCGTCGCCATGGTCGGGACGCCGGGAATCGAACCCGGTCTACATCCACCCCATGGATGCGTACTACCGGCATACTCCGTCCCGACCGCGACGACGAAAATTGTAAATTTTCTAAAATTCCCGTTAAAGTGCCACTGGCACTTTAACCCCCATGGACGCGTACTACCGGCATACTCCGGCCCGTTAAATTAGGATTAAATCATTAATTCTTCTGAAAATAATTTTGGCAATTCCTCCCTAAGAGTTTTGAAAGCGCTGTCGTTTTCGTTGGCCTTCTTTTCTTCTTGAGATAGCGATCCGACTTCATTCCGACTTCATCGCGCAAAGACGATATCAGATCAAGCAGGGTTTCATATTTATTGGCGATTGTATCCTTTTCTTTTTTATCGGCAAAATCCATAAAAAATTTTAATTGCAATTCAATTTCTTCCAATATTAAATCTCTGACTCTATGATTTGCCAAAGATTGGCGGGCTTTCCCTCTTTTTTCAGTCAAATATTTTTTGGTTTCTTCGGACAGTTCCGTAAATTGCTCCATTTGTATGGCGGAAGCTTTATGTTGAGGGATAAGAAGTTCATAAACTTTGCTTTCTTCTTCAGAGAGTTTTTCCTCTCGCTCCTTGTTTTCCGGGTTAAATTTAAGAGCTAAGGCAAAAATATTTGAATTATTTGTTGAGTGTTTTGATGCAGTCGGTGCAGATTTTAACTCTCCGCCAGCCACCGTCCTT
>MGLG01000044.1:5551-8318 GCA_001795975.1 Candidatus Yanofskybacteria bacterium RIFOXYD1_FULL_42_10 | reverse complement strand
GAGGCTGTTTTGTCCGGGATCTTGGCCCATTGAAGATTGGGATATCTTGGCGATTTAACCGTTGGATTATAATGACCGCGTAAAAGCACGCGTCTTGTAGCCATTATTCTTTTTTTGCCGCATTGCGGACAGCGGGTAGCCAAGGCAGTCTATTGTCAGCTTGTTGGCTTGTTAGCTTGTTTTAAATTAACAAGATAGCAACTAACAAGATAGCAAAGGTTATTCTCTCACTTGATGTTTTACATTCTACACTAAAGTTGTTATCATATCAAGATTAGAGCGTTTAATTCTTATTTTGTATGGATAGTTTACTGTTGATTTTATTTCAAATAGTAGTGCTAATATATTCGGTTGTCATTCATGAGTTGAGCCATGGACTAATGGCCAACAGTCTTGGCGACTCTACCGCCAAGCATCTCGGACGGCTTACCTTAAATCCGTTTAAGCACCTGGATATGTTCGGTTCGGTGCTGTTGCCGCTATTTTTATTTTTTGTGAGGTCGCCGTTTATTTTTGGTTATGCCAAACCGGTTCCTTATAATCCCGCCAATCTTACCGATTCCAAATACGGCCCCGCTAAAGTCGCGCTTGCCGGACCGGCGTCCAATTTGGCGTTGGCGTTGTTGTTCGGGTTGAGCTATCGTTTTATGCCCGATGTTTTTTCCACCTCGCTTGTTCCGCAGCTTTTTTCTTTTATTGTTCTCTTAAATCTTATTTTGGCGGTTTTCAATCTTTTTCCCATTCCGCCGTTGGACGGCCACTGGCTTTTAATGTCGTTTTTGCCGGCAAGGTTTAATCGGCTGAAAGTGGCTTTGTACAGGTACAATCTTGTCTTATTGCTTATTTTTCTCTTATTTATTTTTCCAATTGTTTTGCCTCTCATATATTCTTTGTTTAGATTTATAGTCGGAGGAGGGGTGTAAAATTAAGCGAAGCGTGTTATCTACGGGTCGGGAAAGAAATATAAGAAATGTCATGGGAAAAAGTTGTGCACTATGATATTTGACGCCAAGTTTATCTTAAGATAAACTTAATGCATTATGAAAACACAAATTTTGGGACTGAAAGAATTAAGAGAAAATATGCAGAAATATGCCTCTCTGACAGAGAGGGGTCAAACTTTTATCGTTGTAAAAAAATCAAAACCCTTGTTCAAGATTTCTTCTTTTGATGAAGACGAAGGGCTTTGGGAAACGGTAGCTGATTTCACAAAAATCAGAAAAAGAGGTATTTCAGCCGAAGAATTGCTGAAATATTTGTAATGTGAATAAACTGGAAAAAGCCGTTAATAAGTTTACCAAGAAAGAAAAGGAATGGCTCAAAGAAATTATTCAGGCGCTCCAATCGGGGTGTTTTGATAATTTAAATCTCAAAAAGCTCAAGGGCGGAATGGATATTTTTAGAGTCAGAAAAGGCAAGATTAGAATAATCTATCAAATCAGAAACGGCCGGATTTTCATTTTAAAGATTGAGCGCAGAAAAGAAGACACATATAAGTTTTAAGAATTTGCAATAATTTTTTTGTTTTGTTATACTATTTCAGACCTTAAGGGTCTTATTTTATTGAATAAAACGACGCAACCTTGTTATGTTGCTAATTGCTATCTTGCTAATTTAGAAACAAGATAACAAGATAACAAGATAACAATGTATTATTTTGCCTACTTTCCGACAACTTTTAAAAAGTCCGAGAAAATCTTCCAAAACGAAAACCAAGTCGCCGGCTTTTATATTTGGATTTAATTCCAAAAAGAACCGGCCGGTTTTTTACCCGGCCCCGTTTAAAAGGGGGGTCTGCACTCAAGTGAGAACCATTACTCCGAAAAAACCGAACTCGGCTTTGAGAAAGATTGCCAGGGTTCGTTTGACCAACGGCATGGAAGTTACGGCTTATATTCCCGGAATCGGACACAATCTGCAGGAGCACTCAATTGTTACTATAAGAGGAGGAAGAGTTAAAGATTTACCGGGTGTGAGATATCATATAGTAAGAGGAGTATTAGATGCCTCGGGAGTAGAAGGAAGAAAACAACAGAGATCAAAGTACGGAGCGAAAAAACCCAAGTAGCGCGACACCAATTACGAATGACACCCGAATGTTACGAATAGAATTCGTAGATTTGAGCGAATTCGTGTGTTAGTGTCGCGTTAGTTAAGCAAATGCGAAGACCAATTAAGAAAAAAAATTTAGTTAAACCGGACTTGAAATATTCAAGTATTTTGGTTTCCAAATTTATAAATAAGATAATGCTTGAGGGCAGAAAGGCCGCGGCGACAAAAATAGTTTATGGCGCCCTTGAAATGGCAGAGAAAAAAGTGGGTAAGCCGGCCCTTGAAGTTCTTGAACAGGCCGCCGCAAACGCCGGTCCGGATCTTGAATTGAAGTCCCGCAGAATTGGCGGAGCCAATTATCAAGTGCCTATTGAAGTCAGACCCGAAAGAAAAATGACCCTTGCGATAAGATGGATCGTTGATGTCGTCCGTTCCCAGAAGGGCAAACCGGCAAAAGAAAAGTTAGCCGAAGAGTTTATAAACGCTTACAACAATACAGGCGGAGCGGTAAAGAAAAAGGCCGACACCCACAGAATGGCGGATGCCAACAAGGCCTTTGCCCATTTCGCCTGGTAATCTACGAATTACTAATCTTGTACGAATATACGAATGCAGACAGAAGTCAGAAGAAAAGATCTAGTATATCCAGACCTAAGTTATAAAATTGTGGGTATACTGTTTGATGTCTATAATGAACTTGGTTTTGGATATAGCG
>MGLG01000044.1:0-5522 GCA_001795975.1 Candidatus Yanofskybacteria bacterium RIFOXYD1_FULL_42_10 | reverse complement strand
AGTTATAAAATTGTGGGTATACTGTTTGATGTCTATAATGAACTTGGTTTTGGATATAGCGAAAGTCATTATCAAAAAGCTATCGCAATCTCTTTAAGAGAAAATAATATCAAATTTAAGGAACAAGTTTATTTGCCTATTCAGTTTAAGAACGAAATAATTGGCAAATATTTTCTTGATTATTTAATAGAAGATAAGGTGATATTAGAAATTAAAAAAGAAGCTAAGTTTTCAAAGAAAAACATTGATCAGGTTAATAATTATTTAAAAAGCTTTAATAAAAAATTAGCAATTTTAGCAAATTTTGATAAAAGCGGTATAAAATTTAAACGACTGGTTTACTTGAATTAGTATATTCGTAACCAATTCGTAATTCGTAGATGGCGGATTATCCCATTGAAAAAATAAGAAATATCGGTGTCATCGCTCACATTGACGCCGGAAAGACAACGACCTCGGAGAGGATTCTTTTTTATACCGGTATCTCCCACAAAATAGGAGAGGTACATGAGGGTGAAGCGGTAATGGATTGGATGGAGCAGGAAAGAGAAAGGGGTATTACCATTACAGCGGCGGCAACGACGGCATTTTGGTCTCCCACGAGCGCCGCTGACAAAGAAGCGGAAAAGGTGAAGTTGAATATAATTGATACACCGGGACATATTGATTTTACCATTGAAGTCAAAAGGTCTTTGCGCGTTCTTGATGGCGCAGTGGTTGTTTTCGACGGCGTGGCCGGCGTAGAACCGCAATCGGAAACCAACTGGCGATATGCCGACGACTATAAGGTTCCCCGTATTTGTTTTATAAACAAACTGGATCGGCTTGGAGCTTCTTTTGAGCGTTCTTTTCAGACAATACTTGGTCGGCTGTCCCCAAGCGCGGTCAAAATGCAGATTCCGGACGGACATGAGGATAAATTCAAGGGCATTGTTGATTTAATAACCATGGAATATGTGACTTTTGACGGAGAAAAAGGAGAACAAGTCGTCAAAGGTTCAATTCCGGCCGAACTGCTTGAACAGGCCAAGAAAGAGCGGGCAATTATGGTGGAAAAAATCGTTGAACATGATGATGAAGCGATGTCAGAATATTTGGACGGCAAAGAAATCGAAATTGGGAGATTGAGAAAAATTATCCGCAAAGCGACGATTAATAATGAAATATTTCCTGTTTTGTGCGGCTCGGCGCTTAAAAATAAAGGGGTTCAATTAATGCTGGATGCGGTAGCTTTTTATCTTCCATCTCCGTTGGATATTCCTCCGACAAAAGCGACTCTGCCCGGCACGGGAGAAGAAAAACAGATTTCTGCCGGAGAAGACCAGCCTTTTGCGGCTCTTGCTTTTAAAACTGCGACCGATCCCTTTGTCGGATCTCTTGCATATTTCCGTGTTTATTCCGGAAAACTTACTTCCGGTTCCTATGTTTTAAACGCTCGCACCGGAAACCAAGAAAGAATCAGCCGCATTATCCGCATGCATGCCAATCAAAGGGAAGAAATAAAAGAAATTTTTGCGGGTAATATTGCCGCAACGGTGGGTTTGAAAGATACAAAGACCGGCGATACTCTGTGCGATTTGGATAATCCGGTAATTTTAGAAGGAATTGATGTGCCGGAGCCGGTAATCTCGCTCCGCATTGAACCGAAAACCAAAGCCGATCAGGAAAAAATGGGCTTGGCTCTTAAAAAACTTTCCGACGAGGACCCGACTTTCAGAATAAAGAGCGACGAGGAAACGGCGGAAATGATAATTTCCGGCATGGGCGAACTGCATTTGGATGTTATTGTTGAAAGAATGAAGCGGGAATTTGGCGTCCAGGCCAATGTCGGCCGTCCGCAAGTGGCCTACAAAGAGACTATTATGGGAACCGCCGAAGCGGAAGGCAAATATATCAGGCAATCAGGAGGCCGCGGACAATACGGTCATGTTTGGTTGCGGGTTGAACCGAAAGAGCGCGGCGCCGGCTATGAGTTTATTGATGCGATTAAAGGAGGCGCCATACCGGAAGAATTTATTTCTCCTTCTGAAAAAGGTATTAAGGAAGCAATGGAAAAAGGAGTAGTCGCCGGTTTTCCATTGGTTGATATGCAAGTCTCGTTGTACGACGGTTCTTACCATGAAGTTGATTCTTCGGAAATCGCTTTTAAAATTGCCGCTTCAACCGCTTTGCAGGAAGCGGCAAAAAGAGCTAAACCGGTACTGCTTGAGCCTATAATGAAAATAGAGATAATAACTCCCGAAAGTTCTTTGGGGGAAACGACCGGCGATTTGGCTTCAAGGCGCGGTCAAATTTTAGGTATTGCCGACCGTAGCCCGCTTAACCTCAAAGTTATTGATGCCCGTGTGCCCTTGTCGGAAACTTTCGGTTACGCGACTTCTTTGCGATCATTGACTGAGGGCAGAGGAACCTTTAATATGGAGTTTGATCATTATGAGCCGGTGCCGGCAAGTTTTGTCGAGCTGATCAAGGAAGGAAAAAAATAATGGACATTAACGAACTGAAAAAACTTTTAAAAAAATCTACCGCGGTTTTGGTTTTAGATAACGGCGATCCTTCCTATGTCATACTGGATTATGAAACATACAAAGAATTAGTTTTAAAAGATAAAAGCGAAGAAAAAGAAATAAAGATTAATAACGGCAGCCAGATGGCCAACGGCAACGGCAAAACTAAAGAAACCCTCTCTGCGATTGATTTGCCGCAAAAACCCAAAGAAGAAGAAATAGAAATTTTAGAAAGAATAAATAAAGATATTTTAGCCATTAAGAATGAGATTGAAAATGAAGAAAAATTGGCGAGTATTGACCCTGTAGTAGATTTTTCGAATACCCGCCCTTAAGACGGGTAAAAGCCGAAGGCAATCGAAAAATTCACTACGGGGTTGACTAATTATCGTCATTAGATTAAAATGTTAATTAATTGTTTAGCTTGATCAAAAGGGAAAGATGGCTTTCTCTTTTGCTTCGCTTTCAATGCCATTTATTAAAAAATGGCAATAAATCTCCAGTGGATAGGGCATAGTAGTTAGCATCGGGTTTTTAAGCCGATACTGGCTATTTAGTCGCTATCCGCCGGTAAATAGTTAAATGGCAGGAAAATTTGAGAGAACAAAGCCGCACTTAAATGTCGGCACAATCGGTCATGTTGACCATGGAAAAACCACTCTAACGGCGGCTATTTTGCATGTCTTAGATATGAATAAAGACCAGGGTTATGGCGCCAGAGTAGAAACCATTGATAAGATAGACAGCGCCCCGGAAGAAAGAGCGCGAGGAATTACAATCGCTTTGCACCATTCCGAATACGAAACGCCCAAAAGACACTATGCTCATGTTGACGCTCCGGGACACCAAGACTATATCAAAAACATGATTACCGGCGCCGCTCAAATGGATGCCGCTGTTTTAGTGGTTGCCGCGTCAGACGGTCCGATGCCCCAAACGAGAGAGCATATTTTGCTTGCCAGGCAGGTTGGTGTACCTTATGTTTTGGTATTTTTAAATAAGGTTGACCAGGTTGACGATCCGGAAATGATTGATTTGGTGGAAACGGAAATAAGGGAACTTTTGAATAAATATCAATTCCCGGGAGATAAGACCCCGATTATCAGGGGTTCCGGATTAAAAGCTCTTGAGGCCAAATCAAAAGACGATCCGGCTGTTCAGCCGATTCTTGAATTGGTAAAACAGCTTGACGAATATGTTCCTGATCCGGTCAGAGACATTGATAAACCGTTCTTAATGCCGATTGAAGACATATTCTCCATTGAAGGAAGAGGAACCGTTGTTACCGGAAGAATTGAAAGAGGAAAAGTTAAATTAAACGACGAAATGGAAATTGTCGGTATTAAGCCGACGGCAAAAACTGTTATTACTGGAATAGAAATGTTCAACAAACAGCTTGATGAAGGTATGGCCGGGGATAATGCCGGTATACTTTTAAGAGGCACCAAGAAAGAAGACATTGAAAGAGGGCAGGTTATCGCAAAACCGGGTTCCATTACTCCTCATACGGAATTTGATGCTGAAATATATGTTCTTACCAAAGAAGAAGGCGGAAGACATACCCCATTCTTTAAGGGCTATAAGCCGCAATTTTATTTCCGAACCACCGATGTGACCGGAGAAGTAATGTTGCCGGAAGGCACGGAAATGGTTATGCCTGGCGATACCGCCAATTTGAAAGTTAAATTGATTGCTCCAATTGCCATGGAAGAGAAACAAAAATTCGCCATTCGCGAAGGAGGCAAAACGGTGGGCGCAGGAGTAGTGACAAAAATAAATGTCTAATAAGTTTATCCCTCACCAGTTTTTATTAAGAAACTGGTGAGGGACAGTTGTTCTTTAAAGAAAGTTTATGGCAACCAAAAAGACACCGGAAAATAATAATCAAAGAATACGAATCAAACTTAGAGCGTATGACAATAAGATCATAGATAAATCTGCGCGACAGATTGTTGAAACCATTGAAAGAAACGGCGGCAAGCCGATCGGACCGGTGCCTCTTCCGACTGAAACGCACAAATACACAGTCAATCGCTCCGCCTTTATTGATAAAAATTCAAGAGAACAATTTGAAATGAGAACGCATAAAAGAATTATAGATATTACCGCGTCATCGCCCAAGATAATTGATTCGCTGATGAGCTTGAATTTGCCGGCGGGAGTGGATATTGAAATAAAGATGTAATTATTTCCTTACGATCCTTCTCGTATTTGATAAAAATGGGGAGGAGAGATAAGGCCGTAATCAATAGAAGAATTTATCCGGTTTAATCGTACACTATATATAGTGTACGAACCGGTTCCTCCATCCGCCCGTTCTGGCGGAGGCGGATAAAAATACACTGCTGAATATCGCCTGATTTAGAAAATAGTGGTTTTAAGAAATATAAAACCAATTTAATAAAAACAGAAATAAGTTTTAGCGTTAAAAAACCAGCTAAAACTGGGATTTTTTTTTGCAAAAATGGCCAAATTTTTACTGGGTAAAAAAATAGGAATGTCGCAGATATTTCAAGAAAATGGAGCGGTGGTTCCGGTTACCGTTATTGAAATTGAGCCGAATATCGTGACTCAAATTAAAACTCCCGCAAAAGACGGCTATTCAGCGGTTCAAGTTGGAACCGGCAAAAAAAATAAAATAAAAAAACCGCAAGTCGGACATTTTAAAGAATTAGGCAAGTTTAAGCATGTCAGGGAATTTGCGGTCAATGAGGCCGATGCAAGTTTAAGAGTCGGAGATAAAAATGAAGTTTCTGTTTTTGTTCCGGGAGACATTGTTAAGGTGACGGGTATTTCAAAAGGCAAGGGATTCGCGGGAGCGGTAAAACGGCACGGTTTTCATGGTATGCCTGCCAGCCACGGCCACAGATCCGTTCAGAGGCATGTCGGTTCAATCGGGCAAAGATTTCCTCAGCATACCTTGAAAGGAATGAGAATGGCGGGAAGAATGGGCAATGCGAAAACAACGACAAGGGGACTGGAAATTATCAGAGTGGATGCAGAAAATTCTCAAAT
>MGLG01000043.1:6924-8775 GCA_001795975.1 Candidatus Yanofskybacteria bacterium RIFOXYD1_FULL_42_10 | reverse complement strand
TGGAACTTAAAAGCGTTGTCGGGAATTTTAATAATAGGAATACCCGCCGAAGAACTTATCTTTGCTTTCAGTTTCGGGTTTTTATGGTCAAGTATTTACGAACATTTCAAATGGCGTAAAATTAAAGGAAATCACTAATATGGAAAATCAAAACAACGCCAAAAAAGAATCTTTCCCCGTTCAGGGCATGCACTGCGCCTCTTGCGCTTTGACTATTGAAAAAGCCATTAAAAATGTGCCGGGCGTAAAAAGCGTTTCAGTTAATTTTGCTTCCGAGAAGGCCATGATTGAGCACGAAGAATCCGTAACACCACAACAGCTAAAAGAAGCAGTGGCGAAAACGGGGTATAAACTGCTAACCGACATTAATAGTGTTTCTGCCGAAGGTATTCATGCCAAGCACAAAGAACACGAGATGGCTTCCGAAAAACCTCACGGAGAAGCCGGCGGAGAACACGATCACCACAGAATGCTCAAAGAAGCGGAAATCAAATTGCTACGCAAAAAATTTATCGTTGGAGCGATTTTTTCCGCCTTTATTGTTTTACTAAGTTTCCCCGATTATTTTCCCTTTTTAAGTTTTTTAAATATATTATCAACCCAATCCCGTTTTGTTTTGCTTCTTATCGCCACCATTCCAGTGGAATTTTGGGTAGGTTATCAGTTTTGGCGCGGCGCTTGGTTCGGTCTCAAAAATTTCACCGCAAATATGGATACGCTGGTAACTTTAGGCACTGGCGCGGCGTTTATTTACAGCGCCATAGTTACATTTCTAGCAATTAGCGGAGCGCAATTGTCTATTAGCGGCGTTAAATTGGATGTTTATTTTGATGTTGCGGCCGTTGTCACGACCTTGGTTGTTTTAGGCAAATATCTTGAAGCAAGAGCAAAAGGTTCCGCCTCTGAAGCAATTAAAAAATTACTCAAATTGCAAGCCAAAACCGCTCATGTTCTCCACGAAGGCCAACATGAAATGGAGGTGCCGATTGAACAAGTGCAAACGGGCGATATAATTTTGGTAAAACCAGGAGAAAAAGTTCCGGTTGATGGAATTATTATTGAGGGCATGTCGACGCTTGACGAATCTATGGTCAGCGGGGAATCTATGCCCGTTGATAAAAAAGTGGGCGACCAAGTTATCGGAGCAACCATCAATAAAACTGGCTCGTTTAAATTCAGAGCGACAAAAGTCGGTAAAGAAACCTTTCTCGCCCAAATAATTAAAATGGTAGAAGAAGCGCAGGCCTCTAAAGCGCCCATTCAAAAACTCGCTGATGCCGTTACCGGATATTTCGTGCCGATAGTTATGGCTGTCGCCACCGTTTCTTTCTTGGCATGGTTTTTCCTTGGTCCTCAGCCCGCTTTCGTTTTTGCTTTAATTAATGCCGTTGCCGTTCTTGTTGTCGCCTGCCCCTGCGCTTTGGGCCTTGCCACGCCGACAGCAATTATGGTTGGCACGGGCAAAGCGGCTGAACGAGGCATAATCATTCGCGATGCCGAAGCGCTTGAGCTTGCCGGAAGAATCACCGCTGTCGTGCTGGACAAAACCGGCACTCTAACTAAAGGCGAGCCGGCAGTAACTGACATCCTCACTGCCGATACCGGTCTTGCCAACGGAGACGAAATTCTGCACATTGCCGCAAGTGTTGAACAAGTATCCGAGCATCCTATTGCCAAAGCGGTTTTAATAAAAGCGGCCAGCTTGGGCCAGCATTCTTCTCATCCATTGGATACGGCTGTCAAAAAAGAAGCTAAAAAATTCAACACCGAATTATACCCGATTCAAAATTTTCTCGCCCATCCCGGTAAGGGCATTGAGGGAATTATTCAAATAGAAATAGACGGCAACGA
>MGLG01000043.1:185-6908 GCA_001795975.1 Candidatus Yanofskybacteria bacterium RIFOXYD1_FULL_42_10 | reverse complement strand
GGCAACCGCTCTTTGCTTGAAGAAATAGACATTGTGCTTTCCCAAAAATTAGAAAATCAGGCGATGGCTCTTGAATCAGAGGGCAAAACCTTGCTCTTCCTTGCAAGTCAAGAAAAAATATTAGGCGTTATCGCTGTTGCTGACACCTTAAAAGAAAGCGCGCCGCAGGCAATCCGATTATTGGAAAAACTCGGACTGGAAATTTGGATGATTACCGGAGATAACGAACGCACCGCCAAGGCAATCGGAGAAAAAGTGGGAATACAAAACATCATGGCAAAAGTTTTGCCAGAGCAAAAATCAGAAAAAATCAAAGAGCTTCAGGCGCAAGGCAAAAAAGTGGCCATGGTGGGAGACGGGATAAATGACGCGCCGGCTTTGACGCAGGCTGATGTCGGTATCGCTATCGGCACCGGCACCGACATTGCAATAGAATCAGGCGATATCACTTTAATCTCCGGCGATCCGCTCGGAATTTACGAAGCAATAAAAATCAGCCGCAAAACATTATCCAACATCAAGCAAAACCTTTTCTGGGCTTCCATTTATAATTTAATATTAATTCCAGTCGCCGCCGGAGCGCTTTGGCCGCTATTCGGCATACTCTTAAATCCCATTCTCGCCGGCGCGGCGATGGCTTTCAGTTCCGTTTCGGTGGTATTAAACTCTTTGCGATTAAAAAAGATTAGAATTTAAATCTCCTTTTCTTGTGCAATTTTATTGAGAATCTTTTGAACTAAATCAATCGCATTCACATCGTGGATTGATAAAACGACAGCTTTTTTGTTCAGTTTTTTTAATTTAGCCAATTTCCCTTTGATTATTTTGGCATCAAGTAAATCGGTCTTACTCAAAAAAAGATATTCATCTTTTTCTAACAGCGCTTTATTGTAAGCGCCAAGTTCATTTCTGATTGATTTATAATCCTTCACCGGATCTTCCGATTCCGCCGAAACAAGATGAAACAAGACACGCGTTCGTTCAATATGCCGGAGAAACTTTACTCCAAGCCCCTTGCCCTCCGATGCTCCCTCAATCAAACCGGGAATGTCGGCAAGAATAAGTCCATAATAAGAACCTAAATGAGGTTCCAGAGTAGTGAAGTGATAATTGGCGACTTTGCTTTTGGCTTTGGTAAGTTCGTTCAGCAAACTTGATTTACCGACATTCGGAAGACCGATTAACCCGACATCAGCTATCATTTTTAATTCTAAACGGATATTAAATTGCTCTCCGGGCAAACCTTCCTGAAATCTCATCGGGCTGGTGCTGTGGGGACCCCTAAAAAGAAAATTGCCCTTGCCTCCATGTCCGCCTTTGGCCGCCAATATTTGTTCGCCTACCCGTACTATCTCTTGGCTTGTCCCGTACGAAGCAGAGGCGCGCTGCGTGCCCTCGCGACTTCGTTCGGGACTTGTTCCCGTCGTTAAATTATGAATTACCGTTCCGACAGGAATTTGAATAATCATATCTTCACCGGCGGTGCCGTCATTTAATTGATGCCGGCCGTTCTTTCCGTCTTCAGCATGAAAAACCTTCGTATTGCGAAGAGCATTGAGCGCGCCAAGATCGGAGACGCCGATAAAATATATGTCTCCCCCATTGCCTCCGCGGCCTCCGGTGGGACCCAAAGCGCCTTTGTTTTTATTAAAAGCAATAATGCCATTCCCGCCCTTGCCCGCTTTTATCCTAATTGTAAGATCGTCTATTATCATGATCGGAGAAGTTTCCTTCAATGTTACTTGTCTTGAGAGATCTCTGTTGAGACATTATATCATACAAGTTGACACAAAACAAATGATAATGTAATATACCGAAACCATTGCGGGGAGGTTAAAAATGAGATTTCTGATTATCGTTTCCGTTTTGGTTATTTTTTTGGGAGCGTTTGCTCAAGCAGAAGAAGTATCAGTACAAGATTTTTCAGCTCTTTTTAGCGCTCCGGCGGAAATTTCCTCATTGGCCGATTCGTTCGTTTATAAAAACTTCAAAATTCTGATTTTTAATGATTCAAACGGTTTTCGTTTTGAAGCGCATAAAATACTCAAGGTAAACGGACAAAGCATTCGGAGCGATAAGGCCATTAGATATTTCGGGCAAGGTTTTCAGCAATATACCTGGGACGAAACTAAAAATTGTGCGGGAATCAACGATTATTTTCTGCTCGCCGGAAATACTTACCGGGGATGGAACCAATGGTCATGCGCAACAGCCGGCGAAATGCCGACATGGACATCGTTCCGGCGCGGTCAGATTATCTATGTTTCTTACGAATATGGCCGGGAATGGGCTTGGGCGCAATACTGGAACACTAAAAAAGGAGCTGAAACAGCCGCCAAAAAATTCGTTAATTTCGTGACCGGAATTAGATAAAAATTTTGACAGCGGACATTCTTTTTTCTATACTCAACCCGAGTTAAATTCAAAAAGGGAGTAGTTAAATGACAAAGATTGAACTTTTAAAAATGCTGGATAGAGAAGCTAAGTCATATCGTAAAACAGCCCTTGCATCAATAGAACGCAACGGGCACATGAACGACCTGTCAACAATGGATATACGGGTAATGAAGGAGGACCAAGAAAGATTTCAAAGATTTGCCGATGCGATACTGGTTGATTTTGTTAATTATATTGGAAACGGCCAAGGTCTTGATTACGGTCTTTACACAAAACACTTGGATCCTAAAAAATAGTTTCCCCCGCCCCGTCTAAACGGGGTTTTTGTTTTTATAAATCCTGCTCCATTATATTTTATATTTTAAGGTCTCCCCTAGGCAAGGCCTAGGGGAGACCTTAAGGCGGTGATTGGAATTTGCTATTCGTTATCACGGATATTTAAAAATTCCCCGCAACGGATGAAAGAGGGACTGGGGCTTTGCTATTATTAAATTACTAAATCTCAACGGCTCACATAGGTGAGCCGTTGAATCCAAACAAGCGGATGAGTCTTTGAGCGGGTTTTGAGATCGAAAGCGGGCATGGTGTCCCGCCTTTGGCGGGACGAGCGAAGACCCCCAATTTCTGAATTGGGGGCTCGAAGAGCCTCATCCTTGAGCCCGTCCCGCTGGGACGGGCGAGAAAAGCGAAAAGATTGCATCCGCTGGATTGGGATGAAAAGGTTCAAGGGGTGAAACAAAATCTTGTAATTGGAAGAAATTGAGTGTAAATTTAAGAAATTATGAAGCCAAAATTTAAATTTAAAAAGGATACAAGAGATAAATTATGGGCGGATTTGGAATTAAGCATCCAGAAAAGAGCCACGAAAAAAGACCCCAAATTTATTCCCAAAGGAAGCTGGAAAAAATTCGTGCGGAATCAGGACGGATTTAAAGTATTCCGGGTAAACGGCGAATGGGTAAGGAACAATTTAAGCATAATCTTCGGACACGGCGGACATGGTTTCGTCCATGAATTTATTCCGCTCAATGAGATTTGGATAGACACTCATCATGAAGATTGCAAATGCAAAAATGTCCGAAAAGACCGCAAAATGTCCAAACAATACACCGACAGCACCACCCTCCACGAAATCACCGAATGCCAAGAAATGAAAAAAGGCGCAATTTTTCATCACGCCCACCAAACCGCCCTCCAAAAAGAAATATCAGCCGGCATCATCCCCGATCCGTATACGGAGATGAATTAGGTCTATCTTATTTTAAAAGATATCTGATGAATTTTTTCCAATATTTCTATAGTTGCTTTTACAGAAGGATTGCTGGTATTTATAAGGACTAATCTTGAACCATATTGTTTTAGCAAAAGATTTAAGAACTCATCTCCCCACGAGGGCGAGAAAGTAATAACACCCTCAAAATCCAATTCCAGATTCTCATTTTCGCCCAAAGCGGTTAGCCGAGGCTGAAAAGCGGCAAAAGCTTCTCGGCCATTTTGTCGAGAAATAAGGGTTGTTCCAAATTTTTTTAATTCTATTTTCATATATTTAAAATGTTATTAATGCCAGACAGCCTCGAAAAGGTTCTGGCGAAGATCTCATATCCATAGCATCGCTATCTTTAGTTAATATTAGCTCCGCATCTCCTGTTTGAAACAAAAGACCGATTGGATTTTCTGCAATAATTTTACGCACAAATTTCAGACCATTGCCGCGACTTTCCGGTGATCGGCCGGATAATATTTCGGTAAAAGCTACTTTTAACGCTTCTTTATCTGTCTTCAATTCTATCTTCACTCGTTTTAAAGTAGTAAGAATACCCAAACCTCTATCTGCCAATACTATACTTCTCTTATGAATATCATAGGCAAAGAAAATACCAGAAATATCGGGCCAATTTCCTAAATTGTGGTCAAAAGAATTATTTCCAATCTCTCCGGCTACGGCCACAATCAATGGGAATATTGAACTTAATTCCGTTACTCCTGCAAGAATATCCTGCATCTGGATTAATTTAGTCTGAAACACCGCGCTATTAGAACAATAAAATTCTGAAGGCATTTCAGCGCTTCTCAAAACCCAATCTTTAGCTATACCAAAAAGATCATTTAAAAAAAGTTCTATCTGCGATCTGTCATACAAACGATAACCGGCATCCGATGTTTTAATAGGATTTAATTTCCCGCTTTTATCCCAACGCCGAAGAGTGTCTATTGAGACCCCCAATATTTCAGCGGCTTCGCTTATTGTTATAAGTTCTTGTTCAGCCATGTCTGCTCTATAATAGCACACCTTCAAACCCTATGCAAACTTCTTAAAACCCTATGCAACATCACAGAATAAACCGATTTTTGATATAGACTGCCCTTCAAAAAGAAATAGAAGTCGAGATACTCAAAGATCCATACGCGGAGTAGACTAAACCCCACGACAAGCCAATGACAAAATAACAAAGGGAACCATTGCAATTGCAATGGTTCCCTTTGTTATTTTATTTAATTTTCTGTTTTAACTTCTTTTGTTCTTAAATTTTCGGGATATCTTTTTCACTAAATAATAACCGGCAACAACTACCGCCAAGACAACAAATCCTCCCAGCCATTTATTGCCAGTGCCGAGAGTCATCGCTCCGCCGATGGTTGCAAACAACCCGCCTTGATTAGCTTGCGCTTGAGGTTCCGCTGAAACTTCCGGTGTTAGCGATGGAGAAACCGAAACAGTCGGTATCGGTGTAGTTTGTTTGGTAATTGTCGGAGTCGGCGCGCTTATTGCTACCGATACTTGCGAAAAACCATTTAAAATATTGGCATTGGTTGCGTCAAAAATTTGAGAATTATTTCCCACACTTATTATTCCATTGCCATTCTTTTTGGCCTTAAAAGAAACTGTACCGAATGTTGCCGCCGAAATTGCGCCGCCCGGATAACCGGCAGTTTTAATCATCGTTCCACCGGCATTATCAACCAAATCATAACCGGTTTGCGAAAGGGGCATCCACTTGTCGCCGAAAGCAAACGACTTCACCTCCAAAAGATCAGCCGGATATTTTAATTCAACCTTGGCGGTATAATTTTTAACTCCCTGTGGGTTAAGAGAAATAACCGCGTTAAAACTTTGGCCTTGTTTTACGCTTATGTTCGCGGGAGACAGCGAAAATGTCGCAGCAAAAACTGGCAACGCTAAAGCCATCGCGGCCAAATTCATCAATCCAATTTTTATTATATTTTTTGTCATTGTTTTAAGCTTGAAGCTATTCGCTTTTCGTTATTAATTTTTAACTATTCATTAACTCCAATAAATCATTAGAAGGTTAAAGTCCAATATATCAACTTTACCATCATCGTTAAAATCAGCCGGATTATCTGCGCTCGTACTGCCCCAATTTATCATCAACGCGTTAAAATCAAGAACATCGATTTTACCGTCATGGTTTGAATCAACCTTTTGCGCATCAGCGTTTAACGGCGTTGCGGTGGGAGTCGGGGTTGGAGTTGAGGGTGGCGCTCCCCCTCCTCCACCAGGATTTGGCGTAGGCGTAGAGCTTGGAGTCGGTGTGGGTGTAGCAATAACAAATGCGATGTTCAATTCTTCAACTTTTCCACTTTCAAATAAGGCGGTGGGTGTCCCCGCAACTCCGGAAATCGTAAAAACAACCATATCGCCCGTTTGTAAATCGTCTCCCTGCACCAATAATTTTTGGTCATAAGCGCCACGGCCTCCATATTTTCCGGTTTCAATAGTTGTTATTCTTCCTTTTTCGACTCCGCCGATTTGAGCGATTATCACCGTGTCTATCGGCGCAGGACCGCCATTGATGGCGACGATCCCGTAAAATGAGTGCGGAAACTGCGGAACGGCAAATGCTACCACAGGAACAACGGCAATAATGAGAGCACTGACTAAAACTTTAAGAGTTTTGCTGTTAAACATATCTTTTTAATTATACAAGATAAAGTATTAGTTGTCAACTCCGCCCTTAAAGATTCTTCACAAATTCCTTAGTGGTATTCATAAAAACCCAATAGCCGTCGTATATAGAAAGATTGTTTCCCGGCAAATTTGTTATAGGATTGGCATTGATGTCGTGATTGCCGTCTCCTCCCCATGATGTATAGAAATCAGAGTTAGCGGCTTCTTTTCTAGAATTATATGTGTCGGAAACATAAAGAGTTACCATACCGGCATCCGTTCCGGTGTTTTGAATTGAAGAAAATTCATCTTGCGCCAAACCGGCATTGTTGGTTCCAACCAAATTCCATCCAACAGTGAGATCCTTGCTTGTATTGGCCGGACCGCTTTCGGCATATTTAAACCCGACTCCTCCTTTG
>MGLG01000043.1:0-150 GCA_001795975.1 Candidatus Yanofskybacteria bacterium RIFOXYD1_FULL_42_10 | reverse complement strand
TTTCATGTCTGCGCTGAATTCTGACGGTGAAACAAATTCTCCGCCTTCGTAAACAAGCAGAGCCGCGCTTCCTCCGTCATCACTCGCCACTGCCGGGGCATCGCTCAAAAGCTGCGGAGCGGAAATTAGCGTCCATCCGTTGACCTCGGT
>MGLG01000042.1:13492-13742 GCA_001795975.1 Candidatus Yanofskybacteria bacterium RIFOXYD1_FULL_42_10 | reverse complement strand
AGAAACCTCGGATATTTATAAAACATTGGACGAAAATTACGCCGGGGGATTAAATGATTCCGTAATTCCAGCGACGGTAGCTGATTCATCGGGGATAATCAAAACTCAAGACGCTTTGATATTTTTTAATTACAGAGAAGACAGCATGCGCCAGATAGCGAGAGCTTTTGTGGAGGATAATTTTAGCGGTTTTGAAAGACCCAAGATTCCTGATTTGTTTGTTGTTTCGTTTACCCCCTATCTTGATGGG
>MGLG01000042.1:7190-13462 GCA_001795975.1 Candidatus Yanofskybacteria bacterium RIFOXYD1_FULL_42_10 | reverse complement strand
TGTTTGAATAACAAGCCATTTGAAGGCGAAACCGATGTTTTTATAAAATCAGATAAAAATCATTTGGAAAAGCCTGCAATGCAAGCCAATGAGATAGCCGACAAGGTAGCGGAAGCCGTAAAGACCGGTGTTTATGATTTTATTATTTTAAACATCGCCAACGCCGATGTTATGGCGCATATCGGCAAACTGGAACATGTTATCCAAGGTATTGAAGCGGCCGACTTCGCGCTCGGAAAAATAAAAAATGCGGTTTTAGAAGCAGGCGGCGCTTTACTAATTACCGCAGATCATGGAAATGCGGAATCTCTTGTGTTTAAAGGCACGGGAGAAGAAGAAACGGAACATAATCAAAATCCGATTCCGTTTTATTTGGTGGCAAAAGAGTATGAGCGTTTTCGTTTGGATGAAGAAATAGCGGCGTCAATGGACAAACCATCCGGTTTTCTTTCCGATGTTGCGCCGACCATCTTAGAATTATTGGGGCTTCCCAAATCATCTGAAATGACCGGAGATAGTTTGCTGGGGCAGATTAAAGTGTAATTTTAAGCTCCGCCCTCACCCCTTTTTATCCACTACGCTCCGACCTCCGGTCTGGAATTTTAATTTCCGGACTCCTCATTTAACGCAAATTCCAAAACTCGCATTAAATAACCCCGCTAACAGCGGGGTTATTTAATCTTACGACTCGAACAGTTGGAATTTGCTATTCGTCATCTCGGATATTTAAAAATTCCCCGCAACGGATGAAAGAGGGACTGGGGCTACGCTATCTAGAAACAATAAATCCAAGCAAGCGGATGAGTCTTTGAGCGGGTTTTGAGGTCGAAAGCGGGCATGGTGTCCCGCCTTTGGCGGGACGAGCGAAAGACCCCCAATTTCTGAATTGGGGGCTCGAAGAGCCTCATCCTTGAGCCCGTCCCGCTGGGACGGGCGAGAAAAGCGAAAAGATTGTATCCGCTGGATTGAAATGAAAATGGGGAGAGGGGCGGAGCGATTATTCAATAATTCCCCCGCCAAGCATTTCCTTACCGTGATAAAATACCGCCGATTGGCCGGAGGTAATGGCGCGTTCGGGCTGTTTGAATATCAGCTTGCCGTTCTTATAAAGGACGGCTTTTTTTAATGGAGCGCGATAGCGTGTCCGGACTAATAATTCCGCCGGAAATTTGGGTTCAACGACAATCCAGTTAATGTTTTTTACCTTAGTTTTTGCGCTGATTAAATCTTTTTCGGTCCCTGCATAGATAATATTTTTCTTTATATCCTTGGCAACAACAAAATACGGCCCCCCGCCAAGGCCAAGATTTAGGCCATGTCTTTGGCCGATGGTGTAGTAGTATACACCGTCATGCTTTCCCAATTCTTTGCCGTTTAAATCCAAAATTTTGCCTGATTTCGGCTTGATGTAATTTTTTAAAAAATTTTTCATGTTCAGCGGGCCGATGAAGCATACTCCTTGGCTGTCTTTTTTGTCATGATTCGGCAAACCGAATTTTTTCGCCATTTTTCTTACTTCCGGTTTCAAATAATCCCCTATCGGAAATAATGTTTTCGCAAGATGTTTTTGCGTAAGAGTCCAAAGAAAATAGGTCTGGTCTTTCGCGCTATCGCGCGCAGTAAAAAGTTTATAAAGTTCATCAAGTTTATCAAGTTCTTTCGGATCCTTATTTTTTATTATGTTACTATCTTTATGAACTTTCAACTTTTGAACTTGCGCTATGCGTGCATAGTGCCCCGTTGCAATATAATCCGCGCCTTCCTTCATCGCCTTTTTAAAAAATAAGCCGAACTTTATTTCCTTATTGCACATTACATCTGGATTTGGCGTCCGGCCGGCTTTATATTCTCTTAGCATATAGTCAGTAACACATTTTTTGTATTCTTTTGAAAAATCCCATGTTAGTAAGGGAACATTCAAAACAGTCGCCGCCCGCAAAGCATCTTCTCTGTCCTGTTTCCATAAGCATGTATCATGCAACATATTACCCGCGACATTTTTAAATTTTTGGTTTGTGTTTTGTGATTCATGAATTGATGGTTGCCATGGTTTCATAAAAACTCCGATAACATTAAATTTACCGTCCTGCCTGCCGCCTGCCTGTCCGGTAGGCAGGACAGGCAGGTTTTTTAATAAAGCGGCGGCAACGGAGCTGTCCACCCCGCCCGACATAGCCACATAAATTGTTTTTTGAACGCGCAACATCCCCGAATTTTATCATAAAAATCTCCAAGGACAATGTCATCTGATAAATTTTAAATAAATTGTATTTATAATACGATCGTAGAATAAATACGATGTTGTAGAATTTGAATTACCGAAGACAAATATTCCGAACAAAAAAACCCGTTTTTGGCGGGCTTAATGAAAGAGCAAACATTTTACTGGTTTAAATTCATTCAAATAATTTCAACTCGCGGATCATTTTGAATTTTTTAATAAATCCGACGGTTTCGTTGATGGCCAAACTGATTGTTCCTGTAAGATGTTTGTATTTGCTTGGACCGCCATTGTAAATCGCCGCCCTGATTTCATCTATTTCGTTTTGAGTTTTCTTGGCAAACAAGGCTTTTGCTTTTGATGAACTGTTTACCTTGCCCATAACCGTGGCAAAATGATCGTCAAACACAAGCGTAGATGCCTTAATCGCATTTACGATATCTACTCTGCCGATATCTATATCTTTTATTAAATAAGCTTTAGGATATCCTTTCACGATGCTGGCGTAAGTACCAGGCATAATCTGTCCCAAACCGGAGGCGCCGGTTTTGGAAACGGTATAGCGAAATGTTTTTTCTTGGTTCATGCCAAGACGGACAAGAACTCTCTCCGCCAATCTTTGTCCGCCGTCATTGGAATAAAACATTTCTCTCGGATCAGTTTGTTCGGTTATAAAAATATTCTTAACAAATGTTTGCGTTATTGTTTCCGTGACTAATTTTCCAGGCAATGCCCGAGATTTTATTCCCCCGTCTTCCAGCTCCCAAAACGCTTGCGCCACATTTTCATCAAGAAATTTTGCGCCTTTTGAAATAAAATCGGCTATGTGTACCGAACTTGAATACGGCGCGTAAACGATGTCGGAATATTTTGCGCCGGTTTTATCTTCCGCGTAAGCCAAAAAATCGTTATCCATCATAAATTTATTGGCTAATATGATATAAGTTTCATCTGATTCCGATTTTGCAATGCTTAAATCCGAATTAAAATTATTCCACCAATTTACCGTAACTTCAAATTCTTCTTTAATATTTTCCGGCATAAATTTGGGCAAATTTTGAGTATTTTCAAGATATGTCCGCCTTATGGTGTTCGCTCTTTTGATATCGTCTTCATCCAGCCAATATCTTTTTTCAAAATCCTGTCCCGTTTCAGTATTAAGTACGGCCAAAGCGATTTCTTTACGCGACAATTTTTGAGAAGTTATTTTTTTCCCGTTTTTTAATTTGGTAACGACAATCTCTTCCAAAAACTTCAGGGGCGGTGAAGCGCGAAGAAGTTTTTTAGCTTCTTCAAGTTTAGCGGGCAATGTCCATTGCGGCTGGGTCTGAGCGGAACCTTGAATGTCAAGCGTGTTCGCCGATAATCTTGCTGGCCAGGAAAAATTTTGGGCGCTTATTGACGGTTCCAATAATGCAAAACCAAAAACAGCAATGAGCGTTATCAAGATTATGTTAATTTTGTGTCGCATTGTGTGTCCTCCCTAATTTTACAGTTTTTAACGAACGGATGGAAAGAGCATAACAAAATTAACCAATAACTCAAAACCTCAAACTTTTCTTTTGTTATTAGTTGTTAGTTTTGCGTTACTGGTTAATTTACAAGTTTTTTTCAATTTCAGCGGCTTTTCTTTGGACGCTATTTGCGTAATTAACGCAACCTGACCGGGTGCTTTTAGGATTTCCGCAATAATAGGCCTTGGACGCGGCCACTTCGCCCGCGCGAGTTTTAGATGTCGCTCCGCCTCGTGCAAGCTTAACGGCAGCGGCGGTAAAAGCGTCTTCAATGTTCCACGGATTGGCGATGCTTCGTCCGACCAATCCGGCCACTTGAGCCGCGTAACTGACCCAAGTTGAAGGAATAAATTGGGCTGGCCCCATAGCGCCGCCCCAGCCGGAACCCGGCCAGCATGAAATAGCCGTTTGAAAAGGGTCTTTGCCCAATTCTTTAGTGATAGTTAGAAAAAGCGCAAGGTCTCGGGTGGGATGTATTCCTCTTTTAAATACTTGGCCGGTGGTGATTTTGCGGGAGTTGCCGCTGGTTGTGTCTGTAATATAACACTTACCCACATTTTTACCGAGCGCAGATTCCTGTTCAAGTTCCGCAAGCAAAAAAGCTGGTCTGATATCGGCGGCGATAGCGGCAAGCTGGCCGGATTTGACCGCTTCTTCCACCGAAACGCCGTTTTGGATCAAATATCCGATTTGGTTTTTTAACGCCTCAATGTCTTTTTGGGATTTTTTCACCAATTCCTGAAATTTGGATTCCTGGCCTTTTGTTTCTTTGAGGATGGTATTTTTTTGGCTTTTATCTCGGTCAATGTTTTTCTTGGCGATTTCCTGAAGATTTTTTAAGCGTTCCAAATCCGTTTTCTTGTCTTCAAGGTCGTCTTTCTGCGCTCCAAGATCTGATTTTAATTGTTTCATTTCTCCGATGGCGGCTTGCAGTTTGTTCTGGGTTGCGTTAACGCTGTCTATGTCTTTAAAGAAACCGGACAAGCTTTGATTTTTTAAAATTACCTCCGTCAGATTTTTTTGATCATTTTCATAAACTATTTTGATGTACTGGGCCATGGCGTTTTTGTGGATGCCTATTTCGCTCTGAAGCCGGTCTATTTTATTTTCCGCGTCGTTTATCTCCAACGAGGTTTGGTTTATCGCCAAAGACATACTTTTGATTTCTAACGACAGCTGATTGATTTTGGCGTTCAAGCCAACAATTTCATTTTTCAGAGTTTTTGATTTCGAGCGGGTTGTGTCTATCTGGGTTTGATACTCTTCAATCTGCCTTTCCAGTTCTTCAATCTGTTTCTGTTTGGCGGTAATATCGTCCCGCACGTTTGCCGACGCGGTCGTATTTGTCCAATCAGTCAAAAATAAAGAAAGCGCAAATATTAACACGACGAGTAAAAACGGCGTTATTGTTGTTTTTTTATTAGCCATCTCTTGGTTAATTTTAAGTTTTTAATCGGTAATTGTAAATTGCGTATTATGAACCCTAAACCTCAAAACTCTTTCTCGGTACATCTTTTTCCGGGTACGGATTTTTTGAAGCTTAAAAAATCCTGAAGTTCTCGCCCCGTCGGGCTCGAAACCCCCTCCAAAAGATATGCCTTCAACGAGTTTTGTTCAGGGTTGATAATTGATAGATAGTGGATATCTGCCTAATGACAAGCTTCGTCTTATTTTATAAAATTAAGGTAAATTTTAGTTTAAAATCAATTAATCATGTTATATAGAAAAATATTTTTATTTCTTATTTTTGTTTTTATCGCGGGCATCTTTTTGATTTCGGCTAATCATACGCAAGCGGACACTTGTTGTATTTTAAAAGGTCCCAATACTTTATCGCGATATGTCGGACCTACTAAGGAGGCAATGCAGGATTTTTTAAACGCCAATCCGGACATCGGGAATCAACCGGGAGGCAACGAACAGGCCATGGATAAGTTTTTATACGGAGTCGCTGAAATTTTAAACAGCAGAGGTTACGGCGCCGGCAGAGTTTCTAACTGCGGGGAAAGTGCCACTCGACCCAGCAATGATTCGCTTATTGTTAATAAGGGAGAAGATTATGGCGATCGCTTTGATGTTTTATCAAATTTTGAAACCAATCTTCTTAAAAATGCAAAAGCCGGTTTTTGGGGTTGGGAGTTAATGAATAATTGTTTGGGCTCATATTGCGGCGGACCGTATACTGCCGAAAGCGACGAGATTGCGTGTGGAACAGGCGGAGGCGAGCCCCCTCCCCCCACCGGCCATTATTCCTGCGTGAGTGAAATCGGAGGAGGCGCTCAATATTGTTCAAACGATGCGACCGGCAAATACACCACTTCCGACTGCGACGGGATATGCGGACCGGCAGCGCCAACCACAAGATATACCTGCGTCAAACAAGCGTGTTTTATTGATCCGAATGGAATTTTTTCAAGTTGCGCTGAAGCGTTAAGATGGTGCACAAATCCCACCACCGAAGCTAAACCGCCGGTAATCACAAAGATAGAACCGACAACGGCGCCGGTGGTCGCGCAGATAGAAGTGACTGGAAGCGA
>MGLG01000042.1:2615-7118 GCA_001795975.1 Candidatus Yanofskybacteria bacterium RIFOXYD1_FULL_42_10 | reverse complement strand
GTTTATTTTGATGTGCCCGACTTGCCTGTCGGTATTTACAAAGTAAGAGGTTTTGGCTGGGGAGATTACGCTGATGAAATGGCCGTCAACCAGCCGGAATTAACCATAAAAGAAGGCGGCGATGATTTTACCGGCACAGTTCCAATCGGCGTTCCCACGGGCTATCAATCGCTCGGAGAATTGATAACCTTCATTTTCGCTTGGTCATTGCGTCTTTTGGGAATTACCGTTTTTGTGATGATATTTTATGCCGGCGTATTGTGGATGACGGCGGCGGGCAATACCGGCCAGGTCGGCGAAGCCAAAAAAAGAATGACCAATGCGGTTTTGGGAGCTATTCTGCTTCTCTCGGCTTATCTCATTCTCTACACGGTCAATCCTGATTTGGTCGGAGGAACCTGGACTCTGCCCGGAATAGGAACTACCCCCACGAATCAACAGAGTGCCTTGACTGTTTCCCCGACCGTAATAAACATAAAACGGGATGTTTATTTTTCACAAAATCTTTCTGTTTTGGGAGGAAAAGCTCCATATGATTGGACTTCAACCGATGGCAGCGGTTTACCTGGAGGTTTTTCTTTTGACTCCGATATTGGTCGGGTTTACGGCTCTACACAGGAAAATCCTGGTACATTTACTTTTACTGCTACGGTTAAAGATGCGTCTTCCCCGCAACTGTCAGCAACTCAACAAATCCAAGTAATTGTCGGCAATTAATTAAAGAAGTTGATTTTAATATAAAATTTTTTAGTGCTCTACATCATCGGTCTCTTAATTATTTTAGGGGCGATTTTCTCGGGTTTTAGCGGAACCGCTAATATCAGCGGCCTTGTGGCTACCGCGTTTAACGCGGTCAAAAATAAAATAGAATCCGTGATATTTCCCAAAAACGAAAGAGAGATTTTAATAGAAAACATGGCGGCTGATTACAATATTTTGGACAGATTTTTTTCTCAATCCGCGGAAAATATTTTAAATTCAAAAGATGTTTCCGAGAAAGACAAACAAGCCGTCAAAGAAGCGGTTGAGATATTCAACAAATCCAAAAATAACATAGCCGAACTCGGCAAGATGGAAAAAGAAGATAAAAGTATTATGGAATCCTTAGTGGAAAAAGTATTAAATTTAGAAGCAGTTCAGCCGGTCAATACAAACATAAGCAATCCAAATACCTCCGTCAACCAAACGCAACCCGGCACCACAGCCGCGCCATCTCCAATAGTTTCAAGCGGAGCAATTCCAACTATAATTCCTCCTTATTGCCGGGTGGAATGCTCGCAGTAAAAACCCCGCCGTGGCGGGGTTTTTACTGCAGGAGTTTTTTGAAGTTCTCAACTATTGCCATATCGTCGGGGTCGGCGCCCGTTGTCAGCGCTTTGTGGTATGCCGTCCAGTGCGCCAAAACTATTGAAGAAAATATTTTATGATAAACGGTTTGGCCGTTCAAATTTATAACTTGCAAGAACAGCCCTTTCTCTTGGTATAATTTTTCTAAAACTTCCATTCTTTTTAAAATTCTCGGATCGTTTTCCCCGTCTTTTAAAAACACAAAATGATAATTATCGGCGAACGGCAAGTTCCGCGAAGCAAACCCGGCCATTTCGTTGTGGTTTAACTCGGGCAGAACATTGGAAAATGCGGGGACTTTGGAAGTTTCGTTAAAAATAACTTTCCATGCGTAAGCAAGAGGCCCGTTCCGGCGAGAAGAATAAATAACCGGCGCCCCATTGCCTATTTTTTCAGAGATTTCATTGCCTTCGGCTTCATAATTTTCGGGAGTTAACTCCTCGGCCAGCGAATTGGTTTCTTTCAGGGCGGCATCTTCTCCGATAATTTTAAGCAAAGCTCTGAAATTCAACCCCAAAGCCATGCGGGGTTGAATTGCCATATCCGGCATTTGAATATACGGCGCTGAATTTTCTTGAGCTAATTTCAAAAGTTTTCCGCCGACGGTTATTGCCGCCACGGGCAGTTTTTTTTCTATGGCCAAATTAAAAGCCGACAACGCTTCTTCGGTGTTGCCGGAATAAGAATTGACGATTATCAAACTATTTTTTAAAACCTCATCCGGCAAAGACGGCAAACCATAATCGCGATGGATTATTATATCTATACCCGGATTCCAAACCCGCAATAGATCCGGCGCTAAAGCGGAACCGCCCATGCCGATAAAAATATACCGGCTGTATTTTTGCGGTTCAAATTCCCCGCCGTTTTCAATAACCGGTTCATACTCAAACTGTTTTGAAAATTGTTGAATTGATTCCTTGATATTCATCTATATAAACGGTTATTCTTAATTCATGCATTAATTATATCACATATTATATAGTCACAAAACAAAAGAACCCATGCGGGCTCTTTTGTTTTAGCGAAGGTTAGATTCGTTTTACATTGACCGCTTTCGGTCCTTTCTCTGACGATTCTACATCGTAAGATACTTTGTCGCCTTCCTTAAGTTCACCCAATGTTACTTCAACAAGAGATTCCTTATGAAAGAAGACATCCTTATCGCCGGGATTTTGGTTATCGGGAGCGATAAAGCCGAATTCCTTGCCTTCAACTAATTTCTTAATAGTTCCATTCATATTTTTTGTTGTTTATTAATGGTTTATTGCGCAAATTCATATTGGAGAAGTTCGACTATTCTTCTGTTTAATACTTATTTTGCTTATTAAGCATATCAGTATTTTCTTGGTTTGTAAATAGGGTCAGGTAATGTGTACACATTACCTGATATGTTTGACAAAAAAGGCTTTAAAGGCGTATGTTGTGATTGATATCGCAAGAGATCCTTTTTGCACGATAAAAAGAGGAGTGGAGGATATGTCCAGAACATTAAAACATAGCGCATCGTCTGCCACCGTGATTCGCAAGGCGATTAGAATTGCCATCTTGAAATGCGGCGGCGTTAAACGGCTGATGAATATGAATAATGAAACACTGCATCGGAATTTTTTCCAAAAACTAAGCGTTATTATGGAACAATTCGGTATTGCGTGTGTTGATTTTGACTGGGGACTAACCGGCGCCGATGAAAATTCTTTTTCGGTTGCCTATTACCGTCACGGCAAAATCCGCGAAGAACGGTTTAAAGCAAATCTGTAGTTTGCCGATAACTCATCGTCCTGCTCATACGCAGGACGATTTTTTATATAGGTTTGATTCAAATTTAGTTCTCTGAATCATAGAATTTTGGCAATTAATCCGATTATCAATATCCCCGCAGAATTTAAAACAAATGACAGTAAAATAAAATACGAATTTTTCATCTTTGATAAGCCCAACATTGCAACCCCTATTTCATCCGGCAGGGGCGAAGCTATTATTAAAGCTCCGATAAGAGGACTAATCCACCGAAAAAGTTTTAATTTAAAGATAGAAACGATTCGCTCTGTTTTTGATGCCTTAATAAGATAGGAAAAATGCTCGGAAACCCCATCCTTCACAAAACGGAAAATTATCAAATCTCCGATCAATGCGCCCAAGCCTCCCAAGATTGCTACCGCAATAACAGAATTTGCCCGAGCTATTTCTCCAAGAGCTACCGTTGCCGGAGCGGCGGTAAAAACAGATACGAAGAAAATGCCGGCAATAAAACTGCCAATAAATCTAATTTCTTGAGTTGTCGTAATTAAATCTTGAAAAATTCCGGTTTTGGAGAGGATAATAGCCATAAAAACACTGAATATAACGAGCACTAAATCTCTAACTAAGTTGTTTGCGTGATTATTCATTTCTTTATCTATGACTGTTTTTATTTATAATAGCTTTTTGCGGATGGGTATATTCTCTGAGCGTGCGCGAATAAAGATTCAGAAGTTCCTCTACAATAACATCACTTCTGAATTTTAATGAGGTTTGATATGCACTTTCAGAGAGTTTGCGGCGCAGCGTCTCATCTTTTAGAATATTTTCAATAACAGAAACGGCTTCAGCTTGAGATGAAATAAGAAAGCCGTTCTCTCCATTAACAATTATTTCCGGCGCAACACCTACAGGATAACTGACAGGGATAAGACCCTGCGACATGCCCTCTATAAGACTAAGAGAAAATCCTTCGTAACGAGAAGGTATAAAAAGAACGCTGCCCGCCTGTGCATCCACTATGTTGGGGATAAGGTCTTTCTTAAAATTTACGAACATCTGATGCCTCTCAAACCAAACCCTAAGCCAATCCTTTAACTTTTTATTTGAAATCAAGCATATGGTAACTTTTTTTACCTTCGGAAACTTGGAATAAAGATGTACTAAACGATCAAGACCTTTTAATTTCAAGGTAAACGCATCACCACCGAGACGGCCGAGAAAAACTATCGCAGGATCAGAAACTATTGGCTTTAAACTTTTTTCAAACCAATAATCTTCTATCGCATTATGAATCACCGATATTTTATCCGGATTAACGCCAGCTTCTATAAGTTCTGTTTTAACATTTTCAGAAGCAGCAATAACCGCATCGGCTTTTCTGGCTACATATTCCTCCATATCCGCAATATCCCG
>MGLG01000042.1:1288-2607 GCA_001795975.1 Candidatus Yanofskybacteria bacterium RIFOXYD1_FULL_42_10 | reverse complement strand
GAGTAGATTCTAAAAATCCTCTAGTAGTAGAGCCGAAATGACTGACCACAGGAATATTAAATGCCAGAAAAGGAAGAGGCGTATATGTCGTACCCTGTACCAAGTTAAAACGCATAATTTCATTTTTCTTTTCCAGTAGAGAATAGAAAAACAGAATATTCGAAAATCCTTTTAGGTGTATCGGAGGATCAATAAGAGATGTTCTAGGGTAGAAATTCTTGACCTCTACCCCTCTTCCGCGGAGCTTAATAGCCATAAGCTCATTTATGTAATGAGCTCCCGTACCTAACTTTTTATCGTTGTGTATGAAAGCTAGTTTCATTTTAATGTAATACTCATCGGAATTTAAGGCACATAGGTCGCCTCAATACTTCCAACCTTGGCTGTGTCTCCTGAACAAAATCCGAACCTTTTACCAAACGAATCCGGACGAATGACCGCCTCCGCTTCGCTCCGGCGGAACGCTCGGGCGCGGCGGAATTCCCCCCACACCCCGCCATTCCCTTGCTCGGACGGACGGGATTTTTGGCGACCTTTTCAAAAATTACTCACTTGTCGTTACTCTTTTAAACACCCTTTCAAATTCTTCATTTCTCAAACAATTGTTTTCTTTTGCCCACAACTTTAATTTTTGGAAATATTCTAGTTTCTGACTATATTCATCTGGATTTCTAGTTTTGATAAAATTATACAATTTTCTTTGTTGTTTAATCCAATGATTATAACCCTCTCTTTTTATGTCATTTTTGTCGCTGGTTTCAATCTGCGATAAAAATTCTTCTTCTGTTAGATCGGGCTGATCGTTTACCCATTTAGCCATTGCGGTTGCGTCTGGATCATTATCACTGATTTTTTGTAAATCCTTCAACGTCAAACCTGAAATCAACTTCTTTATTCGTTCCGTTTGACTTGGTTGCAAAAATCCTCCAGCCGGAATGTTAATACCAAGTTTATCCCATATGGGAGTATTCTGAAGTGCGACAGGATATTTCAAGATATGAAATATAGTCACTATTTCTGTCACTTCTCTTGTTAATTCAAGCCATTTATTTAAAGCTACCTCATTAAAACTATTAACATTTGAGTGGTGTTTATTGAGCTTACGGCTTGAATAACCAAAACCTCGCGTGTGCGAAAAATTAGATAATTTTGTGTAAAGCTCTGAGGTCTTCTTAAATATATCGTGTTTATCATCAAAAGTTTTAATATTTGAATTTTTTGCCAATCTGTTAAAAACTTGGCGACGAAATGGCGTTGACTCTATTGATTTGAACCAATTTTGAATATCAATATGGCTTTGATTATCTATATCCCAATAA
>MGLG01000042.1:0-1245 GCA_001795975.1 Candidatus Yanofskybacteria bacterium RIFOXYD1_FULL_42_10 | reverse complement strand
AACCAAGTTTACATAAGACGATTGAACACTCCAATTCGTATTCAGCTTCGGCAATCGGAAAAACATGGCCAGACCAAAAATTTTCAATAGTTTCGGGCAACAAATCAAAAAGTGAGCGAAATATCCAATTGTATTCGTCTACTTTACTTTTAACTTCAGAATTATCTTCAAAATATTTATTACTTGTATTTAAAATATTTTCTACTAATTTATCAGAATGAAGTAAACCTAACGTATCTTTACTCTTTTTCGGTCTGGCCATAATTATAAAATTACCGTTTGCTTTTCATACAACATCGGCAAAGCATCCTGCCTCATGCGGAATTTCGTGCCGTGATTGTGTCCGGTGCGAGCGTCAAAATCCACAAGGATTTTTCCCTCATCCAATGCCTTTAAAAATCCTTCAAAACTGAATTTCTGCAACATCATCACCTTTGTGTAATGATAAAATTCTTTTTTCCGAACGATTTTCACTTCGGCCTGAACATAAAAAGCATTGAGTAGTTTTGTTCCTGCTTTGTGTTCCAAATCGTCAAAACCCCAGTATGGTTGTGGGTCAAGTTCCTTAACACCAACGCGCCTTTTCACCGACTCAACCCATGCCTTGTGGCGCAAGTCAGCACTTTTTGCGTCAAATGAAATCAAAATTTTTCGTTCTTTCCGGTCAATTACGACTTTGAAGCCGCGATCGCTTCGCGATTGCCCGTGTATAGTTTGCCGGAAACTCATCTCTCCTTTTTGATATTTCTTGCCATCCTCTTGATGTGCCCAGCCATACTTTGGCAGAAGTACTTGTGGCACAAAGCGAATAGCGCGTGGCGACGGTTCAATGTGAAAAAGCGTCGTAAGCGAGGTTGAATTGATACGCTGTGCTTTCAATTCCCACTCGGCGGCGTTTGGAATCGGTAGATTATTTTCTTTGATACCAAGTAGATCCTCAAGAGTATTGCCGATACCGCCGGCATTTCCTCGCCGCGCGTTAGGGACAAAGCCCATCGCTGATATTTCTTTCAGCTTGGCTATCAGTTCCGGTTTTGTATAAGTTTTAGGTTTATTCTTTGTCATAGTATTACCAAAGTTTAACTTGTGCTTGATGTTGTTTTATTCTCTTTCGCGCCATTTCGCAATACTCCGGCGAAATATCAATCCCGATATAATCTCGCTTGAAGTTTAGAGCAGAAATCGCTGTTGTGCCGGAACCCATGAATGGGTCCAAAACAATTTTAGCGTCCGTGGCGGAAACAA
>MGLG01000041.1:7490-13055 GCA_001795975.1 Candidatus Yanofskybacteria bacterium RIFOXYD1_FULL_42_10 | reverse complement strand
TATAACGGTGGATTCGGACTTAGTTTTGTGATAAAATTAACACAACAAACTAAGCGATAATACCGTGGGAAGTCTTACACAAGAACAAAAATCTCTAATTATCGGAACCATTTTGGGCGACGGTTATTTGAGAATTATTCCAAGAAGGAAAAATGCATTCCTTGAAGTTAATCATTCTATAAAACAAAAAGATTATGTGGATTGGAAATATTCTGTCTTGCAATCAATTGTAAAAAACGGACCAAAATTAAGAAATGGCAACGGCAACAGAATTGCCTGCAGGTTTTATACCTGTTGTTCGCCTGAAATAACAGATCTATTTAGATATTTTTACAAAGATCGCAAGAAGATTATCCCTGATGATTTACAAATCAATCCATTTAGCTTAGCAGTTTGGTATATGGATGATGGCTCAAAAAGCGGTGATTCAATCTATCTGAATACTCAACAGTTTTCGATAGAAGATCAAAACAAATTGCAAAAACTTTTGTTAAATCAGTTCAATATTAATTCTAATCTTAATAAAGACAAAGAATATATGAGAATTAGAATTATAACAGCAGACGCTAAAAAGTTTTGCAATATTATTCGTGAATTTATTCCTCAATCAATGCAATATAAACTTGTGTAATGACCCCGTAGAGACTCAATTTTAAGAAATTGGAGTTGTTATTAAACATGACAGCTAACACGCCAGCTCCTAATCTCGTAAAACGCGAGAAAGGAAGAAGATATAGTCCATACAATTAGTAATAATTGAAGCATATACGATGTCGGCTCGCCCTATCCTGGGACTGAAGAAGGCCCCAAGGGTTTGGCTGTTCGCCAATTAAAAGGGTACGCGAGCTGGGTTCAAACCGTCGACCGAAAGGTTAAGGCGGCTATGCTGAGAAATCAGCATCAGCAAAATCGACTCATATCGGAAAAATCCTAATCTCGCTGTTGCGAGAGCGTAGAAATACGCCTATTATCCTACCTGGATTTTTAGGACAATTCCGAGGGAAGAACGAAAAATCATTTTGCGATCTCGTTCCCCGTAGAGACTTAATTCTTAAATGAATTAGGCGTTGTGATTTTTTACAACGCAATATGTCGGTCTTCCACATTCGTGGAAGGTGGTATAGTCCATACTCGTAGTAATACGAGACGATTAGTGAAAACTAATTTATGCGTGAGACAGGTTGGTCCATATCTGGTGTGGGCGTTGATACTTGAGAGGGTTTGTCCTTAGTAAAGTATTGCTACTTCATGGAGTAATCCATGATGACAATTCGGCTAATAACGGTGGAGGCTCTTGTTTGCTATGCAATTCGGTCCGAAAAGCATAGATCAAAACTGGCAAGAGTTAATACCGTGGGAAGTTATTTATAAAAAAGACACAGTTTTTACTGTGTCTGTCTGAGAATTGGATCGAGAACTGGATAATTCTTTAAGAAACATTTCTTAAATGATTCCTGTCTTGAAGGTAGCCATTGAACTAATGTAAGAAGTAGTGACAATGGCGGGGATAAAATTAGAAGATAGAACACTATTACCATAAAAATGGTTGAAAGTATTTGAAATAATACAATAGCAAGATTTGGAAAAATAGCGCAAAACAAGACGAAAACAATGAATTTCTTCATTCTCCCTCACTCCAATTAAAAGAACCTTGTAATCATTAAAACACATAAGTAAATTAATTGCAAGGGCGATATAATTGACCCCGTAACGACTGGAGTCCCGCTATCGCGGGATGAAGATGGAAGTTTTTTAACTTTCATAATATGCCGATCCCCAATTCGCCAGTTGGCGGAGGGGAAAGATATAGTCTGCGCATACAGTGATGTATGAATGTGCGACGAGAGGACCGGGATGAACGAACCTCTGGTCTGCCAGCTGTCCTGCCAAGGGCACCGCTGGGTAGCTATGTTCGGTTCCGATAAGCGCTGAAAGCATATAAGCGCGAAGCGGGCCTCAAGATTAGGTATCGTAGATTCCTTGTAGACCACAAGGTTGATAGGGCTCAGGTGTAAGCGCAGTGATGCGTTGAGCCGAGAGCTACTAATAAATCATTGTTTGCCCGCCAAAGTTTTGCCGGCTGATGGCTTGGCTTAATTTTGACGGTTTAGTGAGGATTAATTATTTGATTATATTGTTGTTTCTTAACTTAAAACATTTTATTCAAACCCGTGTTGAATTTAAATCTTAAAAAACATTGACTCGGTGACTATACTGGCGTTGTACTACCTGATCCCATTCCGAACTCAGAAGTAAAAGACGCCAAGGCCCATGATAGTTGGATTTATCCAGCGAAAGTAGGTAGTCGCCGGATCAATGTTTTTTAAGTTTCGGCAAAACCTTGACCGCTCTCTTTTGTTTTGTTATAGTCAACCGCGAACCCTGAAAACAAAGGAAAACAACACAGGAGGTTGACGATGCTTAAGTTTTTGAAAGAATTTCCAGCAGGTAAGGCGATTTTTTTGGCGGGTGTTGTATCTTTTCTTATTGCGGGATTTATCGGTAACGATAATGCCATAGCCACTTCTCTTGGAGTAATATCTTTTGGCATTTTCTATTTGGCGTTTTGTAGAAGTTGAAGCGGTCAAAACGATCTGTTTAATGAGGAGACACGGGTCTCCCTTTTTTTCTCTTAAATTTTAATCCAAAATACTGTATACTTAAGGAATGGAACCTCGTCTGCAAAAACAGTTGATTGTCGGATTGGTTTTTGTTTTGATTTTTTTGTTGCTTGGATACGGTGTTTTCGTTTGGGTAAGAGTTGAGCCGACCTGTTTTGACAATATTAAGAACGGCAAAGAAGACGGGCTGGATTGCGGACTGTTGGCCTGCGGCAAAACCTGCGAACCGGCAATTTTGCCGTTGGAAATAAAATCCAGCCAATATCTCCAAACGGGAATTGGCGATTATGATTTTGTCGCTAAGGTTTATAATGCTAATACTATTTACGGCGCTTCCAGTTTTGATTATAGCTTGAGTTTTACCGACGCAAATGGCGTTGAATTAATGAAGAGCAATGGTTCCTCATATATTCTTCCAGGTCAGACCAAATTTTTAACGGCGGTTTCGTTAAAAATTAACGGCGAAGCGGCGAATGTCTCCATGACGATAAACAGCGTTCAGTGGAGCAAGATTCAGCCGTTTGACAGCGTTGTTAATTTTATGATCCGCCGGCAGACCTTTTCGCCAAATGTAAACGGCAACAGCCGGTTTGATGCAACGCTTTATAACAGTTCTAATTTTGATTTTGACAAAGTTGATGTCTCGGTTGTATTATTGGACGAGGCGGAGAACATTACCGGTGTCGGCAAAACCGATATCAGGACATTTCTTTCCGGGACGGAGAGAGGTTTTCAGATTCAGTGGCCTTATTCCGCAGATTCAACTGTGGTCAATGTCGCGATAGAAGCATCCACCAATGTATTTGAAAATTCCAACTTTATAAAAAATTATGGCACTCAAGAAAAATTCCAGAAGTTTTATTAGGAATTTGTCGTTGTCTTTTGGAGAAATAGATATTCCTTTGTTTGCCGCGGTAGCGGCGATTTCTTTATTCGGCATAATCAACATGTACGGAATTTCCGGCTGGGAAGGCGGGTTTCTCATTAAGCAAATCATATTTGTTGCGGCCGGACTGTTTTTAATGTTCGCTTTTTCGTTTTGGAACTATCGGTATTTAAAAAATTATTCTCTCCCGGTGCTTCTTTTTTATATATTTTGTTTGTTTTTACTTGTTTTAACTTTTTATTCTAAATCTATTCGGGGCGTTAATTCGTGGCTTGTTTTGGGAGGATTCACCTTTGAGCCGGCAGAACTGGCAAAGCTTATGATGATAATACTGATGGCTAAATATTTTTCCCAAAGGCATGTGCATATTAACGAGTTAAAGTATGTGGTTGTTTCCGGTATTTATTTTCTTCTTCCTGCCACCATTATGATTATCCAGCCGGATCTCGGGTCGGCAATTATTTTCGCAATGATTTGGATGGCCATGCTTTTTGTCGCCGGAATAAACAAGAAGCATCTGTTCCTGATTTTAATAGCGGGAGCTGTCGCTTTTTATGTTTCTTGGGCTGTTATTTTGCATCCGTATCAGAAAGACAGAATAATTTCCTTCATCAATCCCCATGACGATCCTTACGGCAGGGGATATAATTTAATTCAATCGCGGGTGGCGATAGGGTCGGGTTATTTATTCGGCAATGGTTTGGGCAAGGGCTCGCAGGTCGCTCAAGGGTTTTTACCCGAAGCCCGTAATGATTTTATCTTTGCCGCCACTGCCGAACAATTCGGTTTTGCGGGCATAACATTTTTGATGGGCTTGTCGGGATTTATCTTGTATAGAATTTTAAACATAGGAAGAATGTCCGGTTTTAATTTCGGAAAACTTTTTTCCATCGGCATGGCGGTGTTTATATTTTCTCATATTTTGGTCGGAGCGGCTGTTAATATCGGCCTGATGCCGATTACCGGAATTCCTTTTCCGTTTATCAGTTACGGAGGCAGTTCCATGGTTTCAATAATGATCGGGCTGGGGATTTTGCAGAGCATTAAGAGATATGGGTAGAACTTATGTGTCAGAAATATGAAGGCCTGTCCGCCTCCGCCAGTTTGCGGATAGCGGACTTATGATCTATCATATTTCTGACCGCAAGCGGTTTGCCCAATTTCTTCGTTAAAATGCTTAAAATATTTGCTCAACATAACAAATGTATGTCTCGCAAAATTTTAATAATAAATATTATAAATCAAAATCGAATCTCTATTCAGATAAAAAATGCAAGTATGGAGACAGAAGATGAATATTTGACACCGGGTCAAGGTTCTGATAATATGTTGATAAGATTGCTTGACAAAATACTGCTTAAGAATAAAATAAAAAAGTCGTCTTTAAAAAACATTGAAATACAAGGAGAAATAAGGGGAATATCAGCATTGGGGCTGGTTGCGAGGGCAATAAAAGAAGCTCTATTGACTCTAAATTAATTGTTGTATTGTCCCGGTTTGATCTGCCGCGGCGATATCCGTAATGGATTACGGAATTCGGGACAATCTAATAATTAATCCGAATTGCTCCGTTTTTAAATTAAAATCCAATAAATTTTTACCGAAAGCTCGCCGGAGTCATTTTATTTTACTGACTTAATTTTTTTAAATGCGTAAAATATTTTCAAAATTCAGCTTAGACCAATTTGAAGCTCCCAATTTGGTTCAGGTTCAATTGGATTCTTATAAGTGGTTTTTGGATGTCGGATTGAAAGAATTGCTCAAAGATGTTTCTCCGATAGAAGATTGGACGGGAGAAGAATTGGAATTAAGGTTTTTGGATTACAAACTTGAAGAGCCCAAGTATGACGAGAGAAAGGCGATGGAGAAGAATGTTTCGTTTGAAGCGCCTCTCAAAATAAAAATCGGCTTAAAAAACAAAAGAACCGAACAGCAAAAAGAGCAAGAATTGTTTCTTGCCGATTTTCCCCTTATGACCCCGAGGGGAACTTTTATTATCAACGGAGTGGAAAGGGTGGTCATTTCCCAGCTTATCAGAAGTCCGGGAACATTTTTCTC
>MGLG01000041.1:7354-7482 GCA_001795975.1 Candidatus Yanofskybacteria bacterium RIFOXYD1_FULL_42_10 | reverse complement strand
TCCCGCGGAGCTTGGCTGGAATTTGAAACCGAATACAACGGTGTTATATCCGTGAGAATAGACCGCAAGCGCAAAATGCCGGCAACCGCGCTTTTAAGAGCTTTCGGCATCACCGGCGATGAGCAAAT
>MGLG01000041.1:3602-7320 GCA_001795975.1 Candidatus Yanofskybacteria bacterium RIFOXYD1_FULL_42_10 | reverse complement strand
AATGTCAAATATATCTTAGCCACACTCTTGCAGGACCCGTCTTCCAACCAGGAAGAAGGATTGATAGAACTTTATAAAAGAATCAGGCCCGGCGATCCGGCCACCTCCGATAATGCCAAACAGATGGTTCATAATTTGTTTTTCAATCCGGCAAGATACGATTTATCCCGAGTCGGAAGATACCGGATGAATCAAAAGTTTAATCAGGAGCTTGATGTGGAAAAACAGGAGAACAGAATTTTAAGACCGGAAGACATCGTGCTCATCCTTAAAGAAATTATCCGTCTCAACAATGATCCGTCGGCAATTCCGGACAACATAGATCATCTCGGCAATCATCGCGTCAAAACTCTCGGTGAATTATTGCAGGACCGGTTGCGAATTTCTTTTGCCCGAATGGAAAGAATCACCAAAGACCGAATGAGCACATCGGATACCTCAACTGTGCTTCCCTCCCAGCTTATTAACGCCAGGCCGTTTGTGGCCGCGCTGAAAGAATTCTTTTCTTCCGGACAATTATCCCAATTTATGGATCAGCACAATCCGTTATCCGAGCTGGAGCACAAGAGACGGCTGTCTTCTTTGGGTCCCGGCGGTTTGACGAGGGAACGGGCGAGTTTTGAAGTTCGCGATGTTCACCCGTCCCATTACGGAAGAATTTGCCCTATCGCCACTTCTGAGGGCGCAAATATCGGTTTGGTGAGCCACTTAGCGCTTTATTCAAAAATTTCCCCTCTAGGATTTATTCTTACTCCGTATGTAAAGGTGGAGAAGGGAAGAATTACCAACGAAGTGAAATATATGGATGCTTCGGAAGAAGAACGGTACATTATCGGACAAGCGGGCACTGAAGTTGATAAAAACAACAAGTTTGTGAATGATAAAATTCCGGCCCGCATTTACGGCGATCCGGGAACTGCGCAGGTTTCCGAGCTTGATTTCGTTGATGTTTCTCCCCGCCAGCAATTTTCCGTGGCCACTTCTCTGATTCCTTTTTTAGAACATGACGACGCCAACCGAGCTTTGATGGGAACGAACATGCAAAGGCAGGCTGTTCCACTGATCCGGCCGGAAGCTCCTTTTGTCGGTACGGGGCTGGAAGCTAAAGTGGCCGTTGATTCAGGCATGGTTGTTGTTGCTCCGGAGAACGGAACGATAACCGAGTCAGACGCTTCTCATGTAGTTTTAGAAACCGACAAAGGCAAAAAACACGAATTTAAACTTTTAAAATTTGCCAAGTCCAACCAGTTTACCACCTTGAACCAAAGGCCTTTGGTTAAAAAAGATGAAAAAGTTAAAAAAGGCCAGGCGTTAGCCGACGGCCCGTCCACGGAAAACGGCGAATTGGCTCTCGGCAGAAATCTTATTGTTTCATTTATGTCTTTTGAGGGCTGTAATTTTGAAGATGCCATAGTTATTTCCGAGCGATTGGTCAAGGAAGATATATTGTCTTCCATATACATAGAAGATTATTCCACTGATGTCCGCGAAACTAAATTGGGTCCCGAAGTCACGACTTACGATATCCCGAATGTCGCCATGGAGAGATTAAACGATCTTGATCCTGACGGCGTTGTAAGAGTCGGAGCCGAAGTCAGATCCCAAGATATCTTAGTCGGCAAGATTTCTCCAAAAGGAGAAAGCGATCTTACCGCCGAAGAAAGATTGTTAAGGGCGATATTCGGAGACAAGTCCAGGGATGTAAAAGATTCATCGCTTCGGCTTGATTACGGAAAGCATGGCCGGGTGGTGGGCGTAAAAGTATTTTCCCGCGAAGAAGGCGATAAGCTTGATGTCGGCGTGATTAAGAAAATTCAGGTTTCTGTTGCTCAATTAAGAAAAGTGCAGGTGGGAGACAAGTTAGCGGGAAGACATGGCAACAAGGGAGTTATTTCGGTAATATTGCCGGAAGAAGATTTGCCGTTTTTGCCGGATGGAACTCCGGTAGACATTGTTTTAAGTCCATTGGGCATTATTTCAAGAATGAATATCGGACAGGTTTTGGAATCTCACCTTGGCATTGCCGCCAAACAGCTTGGTTATAAAGCGGCTACGCCCGCAATGGCGGGACCAACCGAACAAAGCATTAAAGAAGAATTGAAAAAAGCCGGTTTGCCGGAAGACGGCAAGATACAGCTTTACGACGGAAAGACAGGATTGCCTTTTGACCAAAAATGCACCGTCGGCATAACTTATTTCATGAAATTGATTCACATGGTGGAAGACAAGATCCACATGCGCTCCATCGGTCCTTATTCTCTGATTACCCAGCAGCCTTTAGGAGGAAAAGCTCAATTCGGAGGACAGAGATTTGGAGAAATGGAAGTATGGGCGCTTGAGGGTTATGGCGCGGCGCATACTTTGCAGGAAATGCTGACAATTAAATCAGACGATGTCCTTGGCCGCGCTAAAACCTATGAATCAATAGTAAACAGGGAAGAGATAAAAGCTCCCCACCTGCCGGAATCATTCAAGGTCTTGCTTTCTGAAATCAAGGGGCTGGGATTAAATGTAGAGCTCATTGAGAGATGAGCTCAAGTTGAAAGTTTGTAAAGTTCTTAAAGTTAAAAGTACTTTACGAACTTGATAAACTTTATAACTTTATAAACTAATTTATGGACTTGTCTTCAATTAAACTTAAAATTGCTTCTCCAGACGACATTATGTCGTGGTCTTACGGTGAGGTTACGAAACCGGAGACTATCAATTACCGCACTCAAAAACCGGAGCGTGAAGGTTTGTTTTCCGAAGCGATATTTGGTCCGACCAAGGACTGGGAGTGTTATTGCGGTAAGTATAAACGCATAAGATATAAGGGAATTATCTGTGATCGTTGCGGGGTGGAAATAACCCGTTCAATCGTCAGGCGGGAAAGAATGGGACACATCAAACTCGCGGCGCCGGTCGCCCATATTTGGTTTTTGCGCGGCGTGCCTTCCAAGATTGCCAATATTCTCGGAGTTTCTCTGCCGGAATTGGAAAAGGTAATTTATTTCGCAAGTTATATCGTAATCAAGGTAAATGATGATTTGAAAGCCGAAGCGATGAAAAGAGTTGAGGCTGAGTTTAAGTCAAAATTAAAAAATGCCAAAAGCGCCGATGAAGAGGAAACACTGAAAGAATTAAAAGATCGGGAGAGGAATAATTTAAAAACTTTGCAGAAATATCAGATAATTTCCGAACTTGATTTCAGAGATTTATCTTCCAAATACGGCGAGGCCTTTGAGGCCGGCATCGGGGCGGAGGCGGTCAAGAAACTGCTTGAAGAATTTGATTTTGACGAACTTATTGTTCAGCTTGAGGGTGAACTTAAAAATATGCACAATCCTTTGGAATTTAAAAAAATCTCCAGACGGATCAAGTTTTTGCGGGGCATGAAGAAGGCTATCATCAGGCCAGAATGGATGATTATTTCCGTTTTGCCGGTTATTCCTCCGGCTTTAAGACCAATGGTTCCTTTGGACGGCGGCCGTTATGCCACTTCGGATTTGAATGATTTGTACCGAAGAGTTATCAACCGAAACAACCGGCTGAAACACTTGCTGGAATTAAAGGCTCCCGATGTTATAACGAAAAACGAAAAAAGAATGCTTCAGGAAGCGGTTGACGCGCTTATTGATAATTCCATGCGAAAGGGGCAGATAACAACTGCGGCATCAACCGGCCAAAAGAGAGCCCTCAAATCATTGGCCGACATGCTCAAGGGTAAACAAGGCAG
>MGLG01000041.1:0-3500 GCA_001795975.1 Candidatus Yanofskybacteria bacterium RIFOXYD1_FULL_42_10 | reverse complement strand
CGATTGATTGAACAGGAGACGCCCGATGTTTGGTCGGCGCTGGAAGAGGCGATGGGCGACAAGCTTGTGCTGTTAAACCGAGCTCCCACCCTGCACCGGCTTTCTGTTCAGGCGTTTAAGCCGATTCTTATTGAAGGTAAAGCCATAAGAATGTCGGCGATGCCCGTGCATGCTTTTAACGCCGACTTTGATGGAGACCAAATGGCCGTTCACCTTCCTCTTACCAATGAAGCGCAGGCCGAGGCAAGAGATTTGATGCTTGCCAGCCACGGCATTTTAAAGCCGGCGACCGGCGATCCTGTGGCGATACCGAGCCACGATATTTCCTTAGGTTGCTACTATTTAACGAGCGTTGAAGAAAAATCAAAAGGCGAAGGCAAATTTTTCTCTTCTTATGACGAAGCGATATTGGCCAATGAGAATGGTGTGGTTGGATTGAGAACCAAGATAAAGCTTTTATTGCCGGCGGAGCCAAACAGTGATAAGAGAGCGGAAATAATAGAAACCACCGTCGGCCGAGTTATTTTTAACAAAGCTCTTCCTAAGGGACATTCATTTATAAACAAAACTTTGACCAAGCCTGATTTAAAATACATTGAATCCGATATTTGGGATGAATACGGGGAAGATATTACCGTATATTTTTTGGATGCCATTAAGGACCTTGGTTTCTATTATGCCACGAGGTCTGGTATCTCTTGGGGCATGGACGATTTGAGAATTCCAGCCGAGAAAGGCGAGATTATCAAAGAAGCCGATAAATTAATTGAAGACAACCGCCAGCTTTATGAAGACGGCCTGCTTACCGAGCATGAAAGACGATCCAAAGCGATTGAAATTTGGAATACGGCCAAATCCAAGCTTTCCGTTTTCGTTAAAAAACAGCTCGGACCGAACGACCCGGCGTTTATTATGGTTGATTCCAAGTCTCGAGGCAATTGGTCGGTTCTTGACCAGATGATGGGCATGAGAGGAACATTCGCCAATCCTGCCGGAGAACTGATTGAACTGCCGGTAAGAAATTCTTTGAAAGAAGGCCACACTCCTTTGGAATATTTTATTTCCACTCACGGCGCCAGAAAAGGTTTGGTGGATACCGCCCTAAAGACCGCTTCGGCCGGTTATCTGACGAGGCGCTTGGTTGATGTCGCTCAAGATGTTGTTATTACCGAAGAGGACTGCAAAGACAAAGAGGGCTACACGCTTTATGCCGAAGATATCAAATTCAGCGGCGAGCCTCTTGGCCGAAGGGTCAAAGGAAGAGTTGTTTTGGACGATGTTGCCGGAAGCGACGGAGAGGTGATAGTTAAGAGGGGCAAAATAGTTGACAAGGAAGCGGCCAAGAAAATTGACGCTGTCAAAATAGAAAAAATTAAAATCCGCTCGGTGATTAAATGCAAATCCTTGAACGGTATTTGCCGTCTGTGCTACGGTTATGACCTTTCCAAAAACACCGTGGTGGAGATAGGAGAAGCGGTCGGCATCATTACCGCCCAAGCAATTGGAGAGCCGGGCACGCAGTTAACGATGAGAACTTTCCATACCGGAGGTGTTACCGGAGGAGCCGATATCACCATGGGTTTGCCGAGAGTTGAGGAAATATTTGAGGCAAGACCCCCGCAATTTAAAGCGCTTGTCGCCGAAGTTGACGGAAAAGTTTTAGCCATTCAGGAGAAGGGCAAACAGAGAGCCGTTACGATTGAGGCGGCGGAAACAGGCGAGAAAAGAGATTATTTGATTTCTCCGAATTTAGCAATGGCGGTTAATCCGGGAGACATTGTTTCCAAGGGTCAGCAATTAAGCGAAGGCCATGTTGATTTTAAAGAATTATTCAAAACAACCGACAGCATAGATGTGGTTGCGCGATATATCATCAGAGAGGTCCAGAGCATTTATTTCCCGACCGGCGACAGCATTAACGACAAATATATTGAATTGATAGTCCGGCAGATGTTCGCCCGGGTGAGAGTCGCCGATCCCGGCGATACCGATTTCCTTTCCGGCGATGTCGTGGAACGAAGAAGAATGATGCAGGAAGCCGAAAAAATGCGGGCGGAAAAAAAGAGAGAGGCAACCTTTGAACAGTTATTGCTCGGCATTACCAAGGTGTCGTTAAGCACGGAAAGTTTCTTATCCGCCGCGTCATTCCAAGAAACGGCGAGGGTATTGATTGACAGCGCCATTGTCGGCAAAGAGGATTATCTCCGCGGCCTTAAAGAAAATGTTATCATCGGCCGGCTTATTCCCGCCGGCACGGGACTGAAGAGAGAATTTGAGGAATAGGCGCTTTGCGCTTGGACCATCATTTAAAATGCTAAAAATCGCCACTTTTCAGTGGCGATTTTTAGCATGGACCCGACGAGATTTGCACTCGTTTCCCTGTGTGTCAAAGACAGGATTTTACTTCATAAACTACAGGCCTGGATCCACGCAAAGAGTGAAAGTATCAAAAAGAAAAGAACTCCGCAATAAACGAAGCTCTTTTCTGACACACAGGGTATATAGCCTGTATTATTACAAAGCTATCCCGTCTTTAAGTTCATTTTAGCAAAATTGATGTACACAAGTCAATAGATTGCGGTATTGACAGAATTAAACATTACTATATAATTACACTCAACAGTTCCTTATCAAGCCGTGTCACCTTCGGCGGTTAACGGTGAAACAATGCCCAAAGTTCGAAAGGACCAAAGGCGAAGGAGAAACCATGTCCAAGAACGAAACCGGTTGGGCCAGCATTCCTGCTGGAAAGTTAGCTACCGCTCAAAGCAAGCTCTGGAATGAGCTTGGCAATCGGGGCGGTGAGATTATCGTTAGAATTGACGATGATCAGGATTTTCGAAAACACATTGCGGGGTTCATGCTCCGTGGCGGCATCGACGGTTCGGTGCAGCACAAGCTGGCTCGTGCTCGGATGGGTCAGAACTTCTTCGGAGTCGAGGAGTATGCGACGCTTTATGGCGTCAACTTCTCGAAGAAACAGCTCCGTGAGGTTTCGGGGTTCCCGTGGGGCAAAGACATCCTGGACGCCCCCTGTCCCTTCAACAAGGGCAAGACCGTTCGTGAGACTCACTTCGCATACCTGGGAGTCGACAAGCTGAACGGCTCGCCGTTGACCATCATGAAGTTCCAGGAGCTACATCCCGAATCGGGACAACCGAAGTTCCGCAACTATGCTCCGGATTCCTGGTATCACCAGCAGGTGTTCGCCACCGACAAGACGATGAAGCTGCGGTGGTACCTGTTGCTCAAGAACATCGTGCCCAACTCGACCCTCACAAGCTGGAATGACCAGAAGGCCATGTTGCCCGCCGAGTATGAGATTCCCACGGCAGTCGAAGAGACGGCCAAAGACCTCTTCGTCCAGCGCAAGACTGGCATCTACCCCAACCTGAAGGTCTACGCCAGGGTGGATGACACTTCCTCGAACGGCCACCGTGTGAATGTCGGCGACTGCTACCATGGCAGTGTCGGTGTCTACTTCTGGGGCGACTACGGCG
>MGLG01000040.1 GCA_001795975.1 Candidatus Yanofskybacteria bacterium RIFOXYD1_FULL_42_10 | reverse complement strand
GAAATTAGCGTCCATCCGTTGACCTCGGTCAAAGCGATGGTTTGGTCATAAATTGTTCCGCCTTCTTCAAGAAGCCATGGGCGGTAATCAATGTTTGCGACAACGGAACCACCGTCGCCCGCTCCTTCTCCCGAAGGACCGGAAGCCGCACCCCAATAATTATTTTCCGCATTTATCACGCTGTCCATCATAAATACCCCGTCACCATTTTCAGAATTAACCGCTTTATTTACCGTAGCGAAACTGTTGCCGTGAATAACCGCGGTTGCGGAAGACTTCTCAAAGTTAATGGCCCAATTCAAATCATGCAGATTGTTGTTGGTAATTTCAGCCGAAGAAGTATCGGTCTCTGAATAAACGGAACTCACAATGATCCCCGAGTCACCGTTATAAATTTCGTTGTCGTGAATATCGGCGCTTGAAGCTCCGTCGCCGCCATACGAGCTAACGAATATTGCCGGTGAATCCCAGGTCGGAGTCCCCGATAAGCTTTTGGCGTCATGGAGGATGTTGTTATAAATTTCCACCGTTGAACCGCCCCAAAGATTTACAAGATTTTGCACGCGGGTAGTGCCGTCCACGCTGTCGCCCTTAACATCGTTGTCGTAAAATTTTCCTTCAGAATTGATAAATCTGATGCCACGCTTGTGGAAAGATGAAATGGAACTGTGATGAACCAGAACATAGCTTGAATTTTCAACATTAATGCCGTTACTGCTCGTGTTCCAGATATTCTTTACCGCGGAGTTCTTTATTTCAACAGGATTTGAACCTGTTCCGGCGCCGCTGACTAAAATCCCATAATCAAAACCGTTGTCGCCCGTTTCACTGCCTCCGCCGTTTATTTCCAAATTATCCAAAACAACATCGTTTACGCCGTTAATTTCTAAAATATAATTTTCCGAAGATGTTCCCGTTATAACCGGCTTTTCGGTTTCGGCACTCTTTAATGTTAGCGCACTTTCTATCAACACGCTCTCTTCATATGTTCCCGCTGCAACACTGATAACATCGCCCTCGCTTGCGTCGTCAATGGCGGATTGAATGGTTGAATATTGACTTCCGGTCGTCTCGTTCGTAACAGGCAATTCTTCCACATCAAATTGAGTAAAGTGGCTTGCCGTAAATATCAAAGTACCGCCAGTATATTCAGATATTGAGATCTCCGGATAGTTCTCGTCTTCCGGATCTATCACTGCCCCCTCGTCGTCTTTGACGATAATATTCGGCGTTTCGGAAAAACCCAAACCATACATATAAATTTTTGCTCCGGTATCCGTCATGGCTTGAGCGGTTTCAGAATCAAACGCTACATGGCCATTTGACATTTCCATGGCCTCGCCCAAACTTTGTAAAACAGCTACCGTGTCTTGGTCGCTCAAATTCAAGCTATCAGTAAAAACAATCTTTCCTTCGCCTGTTTTTTCAAAATACAGCGCATCTTCCTCGTCTGAAGGCGTAGCCGAAGGATTTTCTAACTCGCCAATGTTTGAATCTATTCCGACACCTTCAGCAGATAAGGCCTCGTCAATAGTGCTTAAGAGGGGCGCGGCGCCTTCCGTGCCAGCATCATTAAACCAACCCTTGGTCGGTGTTTGGTCTGTTTGCCAAGCCCCAGAAATATAAGCGCCTGATTTTCCGGAAGTGGGAGCCGCTTCAAGTCCGGGTGTCACAAGATAACCGAGAACATCCCCATAGGTTACCCGCTGCAATAAGCTTGGGGAATTATCGTAAAGTCCAATGGAATCCCCTGTATTATTGAGGTTAGTTCCGGCTACTTCAAACACCAAAATCCCATTGGCTGGAATAGTTCCCGAAAGTGCAATCCAATCAGTTTCTTCACGGGCTGTATCGGGATTGGTTAATTCTGTTAATTTCCATCCGATTAGATCAACAGGAGAACCACTGGTGTTTAACAGTTCCACCCATTCATTTCCACTTGATGGATTAGACACAAATTCATTTATAATCACGCCCGAAGAAATCGCTTTCGCCGCATTAGGCACAAAAAAACCGCTGACTATTAAAGCGGCTATTGCGAAAACACTGAAAACAGACTTGTTTATGCTCACTCCCCAACGAGACTTCGTGTGATTTTTCACGATATATTACGATTATTGAGTTTCCGAAGGTTATTTGAGATAACCATCATTTTTCAATAAGGTTTTAATTGTTGGGCATATTGTAATCAACACCTTCAAATTATGCAAGATGCCCATATAATTTCTCGCCAAGCGCGCTCAAGGGCGCTACATACACCACAAAATGCGTTTTTCATTTCATTCCCCCTCATTTTTTATTTTCTTCATTCTACTTATTCATCCTAATACTTTATTTTAGCGAGCGAGGGGCAAAATGGAAATTCTTATTTACATTTTCATTTCCAGTTCATTCCCTTTTATTAGCATTTTATAAAACTTTCATATGAAAGTTTTATAAAATGCTGAAACACAAATGCAAAATAAAAAGACCAGTACAAAGCTTTGCAGACTGAATTAGATGAGTTTAATATGGTTTCTTTTCTCAAATTCATCCTGAAGATACTTTCCGGACGAAACACTGCTGCAGGTCAGATAATTAACATAATTTTCAACTCCGAACGCTTCCGCCAAAACAGCGACTTCGTTGTGACATTCAAAGGGATGAACCCAAATACTTTTTTGAAGCATTATAAAATTAAGTTCTTTTAATTTGGATAATAGGGCCATGCGAGCCTTTTGCTTGAAGGCCGGAATATCAAATATTGCTGCTCGCCAATGCTTATCCCATTTCCTGGGGACTTTAATTGCTATGTCATCCAAGTTATATTTCCGGGCTTGGTTTTTTCCGGCACCTGTGGTCGTGACAGAATAAGAGCCGTCAGGATTTTGATTGACCTCAATAAAACCGCGGTATTTTAAATAATATAAACCGCTGCGAAAATTTTGCCATTTTTTCCGTTTCAGTTCTTTGCAAATGGCGCCGATTGCTTTGAGGCCAAAAAAGGGATTGGAAGCCGCAATGACGACTGCTCCGCTAATTACCAAGGCCTTAAGCAATTTGTTTACAAAAGCTTTTTTCCCGTTTATCTTCATTTTATAAAATTATCATATGAAGGTTTTATAAAATAATATAATACCGAATTTAATTTTAAAGTGCAATATGCATACGGAAAATTTAAAAAAAACTCCCGCTTCATGTCAGAATGTTTAGTGCGAAGAAAATTTCCGAAAACATGTTTCTTTTCACTCAATCAAAAAATTTTTGTGTTTACAAGACATATGTTATACTGAACCTATATGGACATTTTGTCTCTAATCCAAAGCAAGCCGGTTCTGATAGGATTGCATCTCGGATTTGCCATTGTCGGCATTGACGCTTTTATGTGGCTGACGGGAAAAATAAAGAGCGACGGCGGTTCGCGAAAAAGCATGATTGTTACCGCATCGGTAGGCGTTGTTTCTTTTGTCGCAAGCTGGATTGCCGGAGGATATTACTATGTCATTTATTACGGCGCGCTGGTAAGGCCGATAATCAAAAGCGGACTTGCGCCGTGGGCGCACAATATAATAATGGAAACCAAAGAACATATTTTTCTGTTTGTCGTTCCTTTAGCGATGACGGTTTTGTTTATTACTCTTCTTGAGAAAAAAGACCTTGACCAGCTGAAACTCCGCCGGCTCGCCTATTGGCTTTCCGGAACTGTTGCCGCGCTGGGACTTCTTATCGGAGCGATGGGGTTTATAATTTCCGCGGCGGCGCGGTGGGGTGGTTAGAACTTACGCGCTTGAAACAGGAAGCCCATCCGCCAACTGGCGGATTAAGGGCTTATCCTGTTTCAAGCCACAAGGGTTTGGCCAATTTCTTCGTTAAATTTTTCATTTAGTCCTCACCATAGCACACTATGGCTCGGCCTAAGCCTCAAATTTGCCTCGAAATTGACCAAACGCATAAGTTCTAATTTATTATGTCTAAATCAAAATTAATAATTTCATCGGCGTGCGCGGCGGTTATCACGATTGCGTTTGTCGTAATAGTTACCATTTGGGCGGAATTATCCGCGCCAATTAAGGCGTGGCTTCAAAATTTTTCCGGCCATCATTGGACGACCAAAAGTATTTTTTCCGCGTTGATATATGCGATTGCCACAATGGTTTTGTATGTGTTGCCTTACAATCCAAACCCGGCGCATCTTCGCAAAAAAATAATTTGCCTCTTGGTTGCTACAATCTTGGGCGTCGCTGTTCTCACGGCTTTTTACGCCGCGCACCACTTCGGCATTTTTTAAATTGACATTACTTGGCAAAGCGCTATATTAACCGTAAAATTGTTCTTTAAATTTTGGAGGAGTAAAATGAGTAAAATTGAAGAATATACAGCCACTTTAACGACCCGGGAAAGAGAACAATTCAAGAGCCTGATTGAAGAATGCGCCAAAAGAGAAAAAGAAATACAAGAAAATAAACCGCAAGCCATTGAAACGGCAAAAAAGTTGTTGGTTTCCCAAGAACAATTAAGAGCCAGCTTAAAGGAGATGAGTTCATCTTTTCAGAAACTAATGCAATCACTGGCCCAAGACGCTGAAACTTCTCAAAAAATCCTCATCAAAAATCAGGAAACTGTCCGCTCATTAACATCCTCGGCGGAATTATGCCGAAGAAACACTGAAAAAATATTAGAGATTGCCAACCTTGCCGAAGAAATGAAAGAATTAATCTTTTCTAAAATAGACAACTCCAAACTGCACCAAGCCTAAACAGATACTGCCACCGCCCCCGCCGGCGGTTTTTGTTTTTTACCGACCATGGTATCCCAAAACTCTTTATCGGCGCATCTTTTTCCGGGTACGGATTTTTTGAAGCTTAAAAAATCCTGAATTTCTCGCTGAGGCGATTCCAGTGCCGGCTAAAGCACGGCACTAAAACCTTCGCCTTGACCGTCGCGCTCGAAACCCCCTTCAAAAGATATGCCTTCAACGAGTTTTGGAATTTGCTATTCGGCTTGCCCCGCCAAAGGCGGGGCGTCTCGAATATTTAAAAATTCCCCGCAACGGATAAAAGAGAGACAGGAGGCTACGCTTTATTCCTTTGACCCTTCTCTGCAGAGTATAGATAACAATCAAAGATAAATAGCGGAGGTCGGGCCATATTTTTGAATCAGAAGACCGAAAAAATATGGCCCGACGAAGCACTCGTTAAATTATGAGGTGATAAAAAATTAAAAACACTTACTTCTTAACCGCCAGCATCCAACGGTAGGCCTCGTTATCCCGCCAGTTCTTGAGAAAATATTTTATGGAATAACTATGGTTGGAACCGAACCAGGTATCATGAAAATATATTCTTTTTGAGTTTATCTTTTTAACTATTGAGTAATGGCTTTCTTTGTGCGCGGGAATCCAATAAGCCACTACGACCAAATGGCGCTTGAGACACTTCTTAATGTCTGCCACAGTGGCATTTTCTTTGGCAAAATAGCGAAGGTTATGTTTTTTGAGAAGCCGTAAAAAGTGAGCATTCCCCGTCCCTTCCCGCGTAGTTCTCAACTCCTTTGTTATACCGCGAATATCCTTCCTGACGCCGGAAGCGTGCAAAATAACCCTTGCCACGGCCGGTCCGCAGGTCCAGTCATTCCTTTGTTTGTAGGCATAGCCCAGAAG
>MGLG01000039.1 GCA_001795975.1 Candidatus Yanofskybacteria bacterium RIFOXYD1_FULL_42_10 | reverse complement strand
CAATATTTTTATTCAAGTCGAAATATTTGACTTATAAAAATTTCACTACAGGATGAAAAAAAGAATCAAAAGGATTTTTAACGCGGGGTGGACGAATTTTAAGAGGAACAGTTATATCAGCTTCGGAACTACCGGAGTGATGGCTCTTGTTCTTTTGCTTTTTTCAGGATTGATGACATTGAATTTCATTTCCAATCAGATTGTCTCCGGCCTTCAGGAAAAAGTTGATGTAAGCGTTTATTTTAAGACTGACGCTTCGGAGGAAGAAATCGCCATGGTGAGACAAGATCTTGAGGGATTGGGAACGGTAAGAAATGTCGGTTACACTTCCCGCGAACAGGCCCTTGAAGATTTTAAGACAAGACATTCCGGCGACGCCTTGATTCAGGATTCTTTGGCGGAGCTTGACGACAATCCTTTGCAAGCGTCGCTCAATGTAAAGGCCAAAGATTCCGGCCAGTACGCTTCTATCGTCGGATTTTTAGAGGGAAACAAACTGCGCAGTTTGATAGACAAGATTAATTTTTATGAGAACGAAGCGGTTATCAAAAGAGTGGAAGGAGTGTCCAGCGGTCTTCAGAATTGGGGATTTTTGGCGACAATGATATTGGCGGCGATTGCCGTTTTGGTGACATTTAACACAATTCGCCTGACTATTTATAATCAAAAACAGGAAATAGAGATTATGCGTTTGGTCGGCGGTTCCAACTGGCAGATCAAGGCGCCGTATCTTGTTGAGGGCGGAATTTATGGAGCGTTCGCCGCGTTTATCGCTTCGGTTATTTTTTATCCGGCTGTTTATTTCGCCTCGCCCAAAATAGAGTTGTTGATGCCGGGGTTGAGTCTGATGGGGTACTTTTTCGCGAATATTTTTGAATATGTTTTACTGATTTTATTTGTCGGGATTTTGCTTGGCGTTGTATCAAGCGCGGTGGCGATCAGGAGATTTCTCAAGATATAAAATTTTAATGATTTGGTATTCGTGACCCCGCCCTTGAAAAGATGTTACAGCTTTTCAAGGGCGGGGTTTTGCTGTAGAATAAGCCCATTACCGGGTAGTGTAATTGGTAACACGCATGGCTCTGAACCATGAGATTCTAGGTTCGACCCCTAGCCCGGTAGCCATGAAAAATAACTATGCCACTTTTCGTGGCGGATCAAAACCAAAATAGGAAAACCGGAAATACCCCCCCTTGTTTAGAAATGGAGAAAATTATAAAATTAAAAAACTATGAACAATATAAACATCAAAGTTATTCTTGCGAGCGTACGCAAAGGCCGTTTTGGTGATAAGCCGGCCAAATGGATAGTTGATTTGGCGTTGCAAACAAAGGGTGTTTCAGTTGAGCTTTTGGATATTAAGGAATACATACTTCCCATATTCGCGGAGGCGGTGTCGCCGGCTTATGTTCAAGGAGCGTTGGATGATTATGCGAACAGCGCAAAAAATATGCTGGAACAGCTGGTTTGGTGGGCGAATGCTCTGAAAGAAGCGCGGGAAATTAAGAGACAACAGCAAAACTAAAAGATCCGCAAGGGGAAACTCAAAAAACGGCTGTGGATAAGGCCGCCCCCTTGTTTATTATTGGATTATGTTACTATATTAGTAATAAATAATTACCGTGGTGCAACACATCATAAGATACAAAAAGGGGATTGCGATAGAGCTTCGGAAGAAGGGAATGTCTTATTTGGAGATTCAGAACGCGATTAATGTTCCAAAGTCAACAGTCGCTTTTTGGATTAAGGACATAAAATTAACCGAACCTCAAATTCAAAAATTAAAAAATAACAGAATTGCCAGCGCCAAAAGAAATTCTCAAAAAAGAATTTTTAAAATCAAGAAAGAAACAGAAGAAATAAAATTTTCTTCGTCAAAAGCCGTAAGTCAAATTTCAAAAAGGGAACTTTGGCTGATGGGGATAATTTTATATTGGAAAGCCGGCAATGAAAGCAATCTTAAAAAAGGAGTTCAATTTTCAAGCTCTGATCCGCATCTTATTAAATTATTTTTAAGATGGCTGAAAGAGGCGGGAAAAATAGAAAATGAAGAAATTATTTTTGATATTTTGATGGGAAACGGTAAAAAAGAAAAAGCCAAAAACGCGGCTAAATATTGGTCGCAAATTACTAATTTTCCCGAACGAAATTTTAACCATATTTATTTTCAAAAAGGAAAAGTTTTGAAAACTCAATTCGGGATATTAAGAATTCGGGTTAGGGCAAGTTCAATGCTTGCTCGGCAGATATTTGGCTGGATAAGGGGGATTCAGGAGTTTTATAGATAAACATTGATAAACTATTTTAAAACCCCCCCCTCTAACATTATTAAAGGTTCATAATGTTTAAGCAAATTTTATATTAATGAATACTCCTCGCGGCAAGCCGCGAGGTATCAAGAGGCGAAGCCACCTCTTGATACCGCCGCAGAACGGCGGAGGATTCACCCTTTTAGCTTCGCTCGGGCAAAATGTAAATGAGCTTTTATCGGCACTCAGACAAGATATGAATAAATTCCTATCTTGCTCTTCGTTAGATAAAATAAGAATTTCCATTTTGCCCCTCGCTCGCTAAAATAAAATCGTTTCTGCAACGCGGACATAACACAAATTGCTTCTTTTAAAATATCCATTGTCCATATTATCTTTTTCAGTTAAAATTAAATGATTATGAAAATTGATTATGCCAAATTTAAAATGCCGGTATTAGCCGGTTTAGCCGTTATTTTTGTGGGAGCTTTTGTGGCTGAATGGTTTTATCTTTATGACATCAGATATTTTGATAAACTTCTTCATTTATCAGGCGGGATTATATCGGCTTGGTTTTTTTCCGTATTTTTTAGAAAAGAGCTTGGCATATCATCAAAATTTAGAGCGATAATAATAATTCTTTCTGCTACTGGTTTTGTCGGAATTTTGTGGGAATTTGCCGAATATATTTCCGGCGCTTATGTTTCTCAGATAGCGCCGATTGTAGCTCACTATATGTTTATAGGCGATTTGGTTGATACTTTGGGAGACATTTTAACGGATTTAACGGGCGGATTGGGTTTCTCTTTGTCTCTTATTTTTAGATTAAAATTTCGGTAAGATTGTGGATAATCATTCTGACAAAAATCTTAACAAGGGTGATATATATTTTAAATATGGCTTACATCGTAAATATTAAAAAAGATACTTTGGAAAATAAAAATTTCCGCAAGGTTTTATATACTGCCAAAAACAGCCAATTGGTTGTGATGAGCTTGCTTCCCAAAGAAGAGATAGGCGCGGAGATCCATCAGCTTGACCAGTTTATCCGAGTTGAAAAAGGCGGCGGCAAATCAATATTAAACGGCAAGGAATACGAACTCAATGACGGCTCGGCGGTTGTAATTCCGGCCGGCACCGAACACAACATCATTAATACTTCCGAAACCGACGAAATGAAACTCTACACTATTTATTCTCCGCCCAATCATCAGGACGGTAAAATTCACGCCACCAAGGCCGAGGCGATGGCTGATGAGGGCGAACATTTTGACGGTAAAACAAGCGATTAGGTTGAGAAATTAGGGCAACAAAGGCTGACCCTTTATGATTACTTGTTTTTTACCCACTTTTTGATAGTGTAACGGCAATGCTTTTTAACAAAAAAGAGAGATATTATGAATATCGCGCGGTACATTGATCATACGCTGTTAAAACCGGATGCAACCGAGAAACAAATTATTGCGCTTTGCGAAGAGGCGAAAGAATACGGTTTTTATTCAGTTTGCGTTAATCCTATTTGGGTTTCTGTCTGCCGTAAGTTCTTGCTGGATTTGCCGATAAAAGTATGTTCTGTCGTCGGCTTTCCGTTGGGCGCAAATTTGTCGTTAATTAAAGCCACAGAAACAATTTGGGCGATTAGAGACGGCGCAGATGAAATTGATATGGTCCCGAATATCGGAGAATTAATAAGCGGCGGTTTTTATTCTTGCCAGCGAGATATTGAACAAGTTCGTAGAATTGTATCAAAGGCGGTTCTTAAGGTTATAATTGAAACTTGTCTGTTGACCGATGAAGAAAAAGTAAAAGCGTGTCGGATTGCCGAACTTGCCGGCGCCGATTTTGTAAAAACATCAACGGGTTTTTCTTCGGGCGGCGCGACGGTTGAAGATGTGCGGCTGATGCGTAAAACAGTCGGGAATCGGCTTGGCGTCAAAGCGGCCGGCGGAATTAAAACTTATAAAATGGCAAAAGCGATGATTGAAGCCGGAGCCAATCGTCTTGGTTGTTCAAATAGCGTCGCTATTGTTCGCGAAGCGATGGAAGCCGAAAAAACCGATAAGTAGAAAAACCCCCGTTTAAATAGGGGGTTTATTTGTATGCTTCGGGATTCAGAAATTCTCTGCACAAGGCGAGAAAAATCGCGTCTTCCAATATTTTATCTCTGCCCATTTTCTTTCCGGTATACCATAAGAACGGATCTTTTTCTTGGATGCCGCCGAGCTCTTGCGCCACAACACCGGCTTCTGAATCGTTTGCTTTGATAAGCTGGACTACTTTGGTCGGGGTTTCCACGGCGGCTGAAAAGGCCTCTCCGACGATCTCGCCTTTTTGATTGACGACAATGCACGCCGCCAATTCAAAGTATTTCTTATTTTTGAGAGCGATCCCGCTTTCAATGCCAAGACCGTAATCGGCATCCTTGCTTTTTCCCAAAGCGTTTTGCGCTCTGTTCGTCGCCCCCGCGACGATTTCTTTTTCCGAAAACGGCTGTTTGGGAACATCGGATTTGACTTGATAGCCGGCGATTTTTGCGTTAATGCCCGCCCGATTAAAAGCGTTTGCAACCGCCCGCAGTTTTAATTTGCTGATGGTGCCGACGGCAATTTTAATACTATTCATAATATTTTCCTTCTTTATCTTTTCTGCTTCTGTCGTTAAACCAATCTTTTCATCAATTCTTCCGGAGTATTAATGATTTCGGTAATAAGTATGTCTCTGCAGATTTCCCCGCCTTGTTCAGGCGGTTTTTCCGGTTCAAGAGCGTAAATTATTAAATCTTTACCTTGAGCAAAACCAAGTTCAAGAGTGGTGTTATTGCCGGAATAGCCGCCTTTATTGTATAAAAAACAAACATTTGACTTGGCAATGCGATTCAAATGGGCGAAAACCATCCCGGGCACTCTTGTACGGTAGGATTCGGACAAAAGCCGGTCTTTTTCTTTTTTCTTAAGCATTTTTTTTCTTTGCCGCTCAAAATTGGGCTCAAATACGACCGGCACTCCTAATTTTCTCAATCGTTTGGCGAACTTTTCTATTTCTGTCTTAAAACTTTGGGAACCGCAAATAACGACCGATTTCATGGCAACTCCTCCGTTTTTAATGTGCGATTTATAATTTCATAACAAAAAAAGTTTTTTTACGCAAATACGGCCGCGGCGCCGCAAAACAAAAACCCGATATTTATCGGGTCGCTTTGTCTTTTCTACATTTTTAAATGACTCCTCCTCGCGGCAAGCCGCGAGGTATCAAGAGGAGGCTTCGCCTCTTGATACCGCCGCAGAGCGGCGGAGTATTCACCCTTTTAGCTTCGCTCGGGCAAAATGTAAATGAACTTTTATCAGCACTCAGACAAGATATGAATAAATTCCTATCTTGCTCTTCGTTAGATAAAATAAGAATTTCCATTTTGCCCCTCGCTCGCTAAAATAAACGCAAAAGATTGCCCCTTTTCGGTTTAATAATCGGCCAGGCCGATTGGCCTTCTTTGCAGGAAAGAATGTTCGCCGCGTTAAGTCCGCTTAATACCGCTCCCTCCATGCCTATTTCCAGCTTTGAAATCCAGTCGCCGGCCAAAATAAAGTTGTCAACGGGGGATTGCTGGTTCTCCGGCCGGTACAGCGAGCTTATTTCCGGCGCGGCCTTATGGTACAAAACACCGGGCCAGATGTGGGCAAGAAGATGTTTTTCTACTCTGGCTTTCTGCGTTTCAGGGAAAACACGCCGCATATCTTGAACCAATTTGTTTTTCAACGCTTCAGCCGGCCACATTTTTAGATTATCGCCGTCGTCGGATAAGGTGTCAAAGACGCTTTGTTCGGCATATCGGCGCATAATGTTTGAGATGTCCATTATGCCATTGAAAGGAAAATAATGCCTGTCCAATCCGGTAAGATTATCTTCATAAGTATATTTTTTATCCAGCCAAATTCGGGAAATCGTCAGAGACGCGCCTTTGTATTTGCCAAGCTTTCTGAAATAACCGAACTGGCGGAACGGATGGTATTCGTCGGCCAGGATTATTTCGGCAAGCTGATGCGGCTGAAGACAGGAAATGACATAATCTGCTTCAAAAAATTTTGGAGACGGTTGGGGCGGAGGAAAATAGCCGTTTATTAGTCCGCATTTGGGACAGCTGATTTTTGGAGTTGCGTTGGGAAAACGCGCGCCGCAATTTTTACAGACGAACCACGGCCCGCAATTATGGTCAATCGCAGAAATTCCAGAAGTCCGGTATTTTCCGTTTTGTCCGATTCCGACTGCCTCGTGATTAAAAAGAAACTTCACTCCGAAATTTTTCAAAAAAATGACCCACGGAGCGATAAGGCCGGGAGTGTAATTGTCGTTTATCATTTGGTATCCTAAGGCGTCGGAATGGGAAAGAATAACTTCATAGAACAGTTTGGCGAACTTCGGTCCGACTTGTTCGCTTGGCGGCAAATTGGTTATGGAATAGGTGATCCGCGCCATCGCCTTGACAGCTTCTTCGGTCATGCCTAATTTTTTGCAAAAGCCGTAAAAATTGTATTGGTCGGATGCGGGCGGAAGGTCTTTTCCGCCGTGGCGAAGGCAGAAAAGAAAAAATCTCAAAGTGCTGATTTTATCTAAAAAACCGCAGCTGTCAAAATCCCAAAGAATTTTCAAGCCATGGAAGGGAGCGGGAAGTTTTTTAGCCAGAGGAGAAAGAGCAAGTGAAGATTTTCGGCCGTTTTCGTCAAAAAAGAAAAACCTGTCAAATTTGGGGGTTAAGTTTGCGGTTAGGTCG
>MGLG01000038.1:7323-12907 GCA_001795975.1 Candidatus Yanofskybacteria bacterium RIFOXYD1_FULL_42_10 | reverse complement strand
CTTTTCGCTTTTCTCGCCCGTCCCCGCGAAACGGGCTCAAGGTTGAGGCTCTTCGAGCCCCCAATTCAGAAATTGGGGGTCTTCGCTCTTTTTGCTTCGCAAAAAACCATGCCCGCCTTAGACCTCAAAACCCGCTCAAAGACTCATCCGCTTGCTTGTCAACGGCTCAAAAGACTGGAACCTGTGTATATTTTCTTATTTTTCACAAGGGATAAAAGTGTTAAAATTTTAATATGAATGCAGTGGTGACTAATTTAAACATTAAACGCCAAAATGGCCGTTATTATACTCAAGGGAATCCATTTCAACTTGATCCTTTTAAGTTATGGGCAGAAAAGATTAAACTTAGGAATCATAAAGTTTTAGAACCGTATGCTGGGGCTAATAATATAATTCGAACCTTGCAGGCGGTAGGATATGCTAAAAACTTTACTTCATTTGATATAGAGCCCGATAGTCCCGATGTTGAATATAGAGATACAATTAGCAACTTTCCGAATAATTTTAAAACATGTATAACTAATCCTCCTTGGCTTGCAAAGAATTCCGCTCATCGAAGAGGTCTTTGGTATCCAAATACTAAATTTGATGATTTGTATAAGCATGCCTTGCATCTTTGCTTAGAGAATTGCGAGAATGTGGGAGCGCTTATACCAGCTACTTTTTTACAGAGCCGCTTATTTTTAGAACGATTGGACTCAATTATTTTTCTGCATGACAAGGGAATGTTTTCTGATACTGAAAATCCGGTTTGCCTAGCTCTTTTTACAAAAAAATCCGAAGATGTCCATATCTTTTTTGACTCAACATTTATAGGTAGTTTATCGGACTTAAGTAAAAATTTACCAACTGGTAATAAAAAGGCGGAGGAGCTTGTATTTAACGACCCGCAAGGAGAGCTGGGTTTTATTGCCTTTGACGATACGCAAGGTCCATCAATAAGATTTTGTCGAGGCGCAGAACTTTCAAATTACAATATTTGTCATTCTTCAAGAATGATAACTAGGATCGGCGGGAACTTTTCTAATCTTTCTTCGCTCGTGTATAATCTAAACAATGAATTAAGCGAATTTAGAAATTCAACCAAAGATGTGTTCTTGACACCTTTTAAGGGTTTGCGTAAAGATGGAATGTATCGTCGCCGTATGGATTACCAGTTAGCCAGAAATTTTATTTCAACTCATGCCTAATATGCCCCCAGATTACGAAGGTCTATATATAAAACAACTTCGCCTTAATGATGAGGGGGTCTTTGGTTTACTTGAACAAAAAGATCCAGGAATGCTTAAAAAAATAAATACTTTTTCTACTCGACACAATTTTCCCAGGGAGAATGTCATACAGAAAATTAAAACAGATTTATTGTTTAGAGCATTCTTTGCAAAAGATCCAGCTAAACAAAAAATCCACGAAAATATAGCAGCAGAATATATAAAGAAAATATCAGGAATTAAAAATTTTCGCCAACTTGGCACCGCAGAGTTATCTCTTTTGGGCGGAGCTGTCATTTCTCACAGGGAAGTGCGACAGCGTGGCGGAACAAGCCGAGCAAAGACTATAGATTTTTCTTGGAAATTTTGTGGAAAGGAATTTTATGCTTCACACAAATATACCCGAGGTCATAGCGGTGGTTCTCAAGGTAGTCAATATAAAGATTTACAACAATTTATTCGTGAAGCAAATGAATCAACTGGGCAGGGTCAATTCTTTGTAGGTATTTGTGACGGTGATTACTATAGATATAGAGATGCGGAATCAAATTCTACACGAATGGAAAGATTAAATAACCTTGCCAACAGAAGAAATGTTTTTGCAATGCCCATTGAAAAATTAGAAGAGTGGCTAAAATCATTGTGTAAAAATGATTAGAAGTTTTTAAAATATTATTTTTTAGTTAACATGGACAAATTAATTTATTTGATAATTTTGCTGGTAGGGGTTGGGGTGGGGTACTTTCTTGGAAGAAAAGGCGGGATTTTGGGAAAAGGTAAGAATAAATCCCTAATTAAACAACAGGCCGAAGAAAAAAAGCGGAATAAAGAGGCAATTTTAGGAATTTTGGAAACCCAAACTCCGCTTACGAATAATCACATTGAACAGCTGTTGGGAATATCTGACGCTACCGCCACTCGCTATTTGGAAGAGCTTGAACAAGAAAGAAAAATTCGCCAGGTTGGTGCAACTGGCAGTCATGTGTTTTACGAGAAAGTGAAATGACTCCTCCTCGCGGCTTGCCGCGAGGTATCAAGAGGAGGCTTCGCCTCTTGATACCGCCGCAGAGCGGCGGAGTATTCACCCTTTTAGCTTCGCTCGGGCAAAATGTAAATAAGAATTTCCATTTTGCCCCTCGCTCGCTAAAATAAAGTTTCTTGCACCATACTCTAATCTTAACGGCTCAACGGCAATTGCCGTTGAGCCGTTAAGATTCTAAAACCGCTTGTTAAGCGGTTTTAGGGGAGAGGGCTTTGGCGGCTTTGGATTTTAGGCGCGAGGCCTTGTTTTTCTTGATGACTCCGCCCTTGGTCGCCTTGTCCAGTTTTTTATAGAGTTTTGGCAAAAGTTTCTGCATATCGTCTTTTTTGCCGGAAGCGGAAAGTTTTTTAAACTCCTTAACAACCGTTTTGTAGGCGTTAATTTTGCGGAGATTTACCGTTCTCCTTTTTTTTGACTGTCTTAAGGCCTTTTCGGCCGATTTTGTTATGGGCATAAAAATAAGCTAATAACCGCAGATTAAAAGTAATGGAGATAGTTTATCATATTTTGTTTTTTAATGCAATTCTTTGTTTTTGGATAACAAAAAAACGCGATTCCGCTTATTTGAAATTGATATTGTTAAAAATTCAATCAACAAGATAACAATTAACAATCAGCAATCTTTTTATCCTTTTAACTTTTTAATCTGCTCCTTGTACACCAGCGCCTTTTCATAATCAAATTTTTTGATGGCGCGGTCCATCAGGCGGGTGAGCTGTTTTATCGCATTGCGCTTGTTGGCATTGCCGAAGAAAATGATGCCGTCTTCTTTGCCGTCGTAATTTTTTGTTTCCATTGCGTGGTTCTTTGTCGTAGGCAGGTCAAAACTATTTATATCTTTTACGATTGATTTTGGCGTTATCCCCATTTTTTTATTGTATTCCTCCTGTTTTTTTCTTCTCCGAGTGGTTTCTTTTACGGCCGTATCTATGGAACCGGTTATTTTGTCGGCATACATAATGACATGACCGTTGGCATTACGCGCCGCCCGGCCCATGGTTTGAATCAGAGTCGTGGTGTTTCTCAAAAAACCTTCTTTGTCGGCGTCTAAAATTGCTATCAGCGATACCTCGGGCAAATCCAGCCCTTCCCGCAAAAGATTTACCCCGACAATGACATCGTATGTTCCTAAGCGAAGATCTTTCAACACTTTGAGGCGGTCAAGGGTTTTAATTTCGGAATGGAGATAATTTACTTTTATGCCGTTTCCGGCAAGATGTTCCGAAAGGTCTTCGGCCATTCGTTTGGTAAGGGTGGTGACAATCGTGCGTTCGCCTTTTTGGGTTCGCGCGCGGATGTTTTCCATAAGGTGGGGGATTTGATTTTTGGTCGGTCTTATCTCAATGGTCGGCTCCAATAAGCCGGTGGGTCGGGTGAATTGTTCGGCAATGTTTTTGGATCTTGCTTTTTTCAGCTCAAATTTGCCGGGAGTGGCGGAAGCGTAGATTACTTTTTGGACTCTTTTTTCAAACTCGGCAAATTTAAGCGGGCGATTGTCAATCGCCGAGGGCAGGCGGAACCCGTATTCCACAAGAGTGCTTTTTCTGGAATGATCGCCGTTGAACATGCTTCGGATTTGGGGAATAGTCATGTGGGATTCGTCTACGACGGTCAAGAACTCCCCCTTGCTTTTAAAAAAATCCAACAGAGAAAAAGGCGGAGCTCCCGGCTTTCTAAAATCTAGATGGCGGGAATAATTCTCAATACCATGGCAGTAGCCGGTTTGGCGCATCATCTCTATGTCTTGAATTGTTTTTTCCTGCAAACGGACGGCTTCCTCAAATTTTCCCGCCGCTTTTAATTTTTTAATGTGTTTTTGAAGTTCGCTTTTGATGTTCTCAATTGCAAGGCCGATCTTGTTGTCCGTGGTTATCCAAAATTTTGCCGGAAATACGGTTGTTTCAAGAATTTTATAATATTGAAGTTCGTTAATTTCAAGGTCGTCGGGGTTTTTTATATCGGCCCGGCACATTTTTTCAATCTGGCCGTTTTTAAAAATAATTTTGACAACTTCCTGCGCGCTTGGAGAAATTATTTCCAGCTCATTGCTTGTTTTGCGGAAACATCCTCTCTTGAGCTCTATGTCTTGGGCGTATTGAAGACGCAATAATCCGCGGACCAGTTCCGCCGGCTGGATTTTTTTGCCGGTAAATATTTCAAGACCCAGATTTTTGTAATCCTCCGGCGAGCCAAGGTTGTAGATGCAGGATACCGAAGCGACGATTATCACATCATCGCGGTTGGTAATGGCCTGGGTGGCGGCGTGGCGAAGTCGGTCAATATCCTCGTTTATTTTTGAATCCTTCTCTATGTAGGTGTCGGTGTGGGGGATATACGCTTCCGGCTGGTAATAATCGTAATAACTGACAAAATAATGAACGGCATTTTTTGGAAAAAATTCTTTCAATTCTTTGTAAAGCTGGGCGGCTAAGGTTTTGTTGTGAGAAATAACTAATGTCGGCTGGCCGTAATTTTCTATCACTTTTGCCAAGGTGAATGTTTTGCCGGAACCGGTAACGCCCAAAAGCACCTGGTGTTTCTTACCGGATTTTAAACCCTTGGCTAATTTTTTTATCGCCTCGGGTTGGTCTCCGGTAGGTTGGAATTTTGATGAAAGTTTAAACATTTGTTATGCTTGAAGCGTGATTAGCTTTTTAGAAGGGAAAATTGAATACTTGGGAGACAAATTCGTTATTTTAAGCGCGGGGGGTATAGGATATAAGGTGAGTATTGTTCCCAAACTGCTGAATATTTTATCAAAAAGTCAAGGTGGTGTCAACCCCGAACGAAGTCGCGAGGGCACGCAGCGCGCCTCTACTTCGTACGGGGTTGACCCCGTTAAAATGTTTATCCATTCCCAGCTGAATATGCGGGAGGGGACTTTTGACTTGTATGGATTTGATATAAAAGAAGATTTAGACTTGTTTAATACCCTCATCTCCGTTTCCGGCATCGGACCCAAAAACGCTCTTAACATCATGTCGTCGGTGGAACCGAGGCATCTTAAAGCGGCGGTGATAAACGACGATGCTGATTTTTTGAAAAAGGTTTCCGGACTTGGCCCCAAAACCGCCCAAAGATTGATTTTGGAATTGAAAAACAAGATTGACTATCTAGAAGATGTTGACGGGCTTGATTTGGGACAAGAAGGCCATGCCATGGATGCCCTGCTTGCTCTTGGTTACAGCGCCAATCAGGCGAAAGATGTCCTTAAAGAAGCAAAAGGAGAGACGCTGGAGAATCGGGTGCGAGATGCGTTAAAAATTTTAGGCAAGAAATAGTATGGTTCGGATGGTTGCGACTTTTCGGGCACGGCGTAAATTCCTGCCAC
>MGLG01000038.1:1682-7263 GCA_001795975.1 Candidatus Yanofskybacteria bacterium RIFOXYD1_FULL_42_10 | reverse complement strand
CCGCAACTTAATTTTATGGGTCGTTCATTTCTGCAGACAACTGAGTGGCTGGATTTTCAGAAATCATTGGGACGCAAAACCTGGCATTTTGACGACGGGAAAATAAGAGCCAATATTATCAAACACGATTTGCTTTTTAAGAAAAGTTATCTCTACATACCTCACGGGCCGGAAATTCTTTTTGACGAAATTAAATCCGGCTTATCAAACGAGCTCAAGAATTTTATCAGTTATCTCAAAAAAACAGGCAAAGAAGAAAAGTCTATTTTCATCAAAATGGAGCCGTTGTTGGATACGGTTCCGGAGCTTTTGCGTCAGACCGGCATAAAAATAGGACATTCTTCAAAAAATATTCAACCCCATAAAACGGTTATTTTGCATCTGGATTTGCCGGAAGAGGAACTTTTATCACGGATGCATCACAAGACAAGATACAATATCAATCTTGCTTCCAAAAAGGGCCTTCAATTGATTGAAAGCGATGGCATCAAAGCGTTTTGGAAGCTTTTAAAAAAAACAGCGAAGACCGACCGTTTTGCCACTCATAATTTTGAGTATTATGAAAGGTTGCTTGGTTTTTTTAAGAACAGCGAAATTTCCGCCAAATTATTTTTCGTTAATTACGAGAATAAACCGATTGCCGGAGCGATAATTATGTCGTACGGAAATACGGCATATTATTTGCACGGCGCTTCCGACCGCGATTACAGGAATTTAATGGCGCCGTATTTTATGCACTGGGAGATAATAAAAAAGTTTAAAAGTTTAAAGTTTCAATATTACGATTTTTGGGGAATTGACGCTAACAAGTGGCCTGGGGTGACAAGGTTCAAACTGGGTTTTGAAGGCCAGGTTGTTGAATACCCCGGCTCCTTTGACCTGCCGATTTCCAAAATTTGGTATTTGATATATAAAATAGCTAGAAAAATATTTTAATGTTCAAAGAAGGTTTGCTGGATAAAATTTTATATCAAGTAAAAAAGCTGATTCCGAAATCGGTGTTTATTTTTTTTGTTCCGTTTTATCACGCCGGACTGGCTTATGCCGGCGCGGTGCTGTACGGTTTTCCGTCACGAAAGATGAAGGTAATCGGCGTTACCGGAACCAAGGGTAAATCAACGACGGTTTTTTTGATTTCCAAAATTTTGGAAAGCGCCGATAAAAAAATTGCCGCCATAGGTTCTCTTGGGTTCAAAATAAGAGAACGGGAATGGCCCAACACCTTGAAAATGACCATGCCCGGAAGATTTAAACTGCAGAAGTTTCTTTATGAAGCTAAAAAAGCCGGTTGCGAATTCGTTGTGCTGGAAGTTACTTCGGAGGGCATTAAGCAGAAGAGGCATTTGGGCATCAGTTTTGACTGCGCCGTATTTACCAATTTGCACAAAGAGCATATTGAAAGCCACGGTTCGTTTGAAAATTACCGAAAAGCCAAAGAAGAACTTTTCTCCGCAACAAAAAATATCCATGTTTTAAACGCCGACGATCCGAATGTTGAATATTTCAGCAGATATCCGGTTAAAAGAAAAATGTTTTTTGGTTTGCAAACAGGAGACATGAAAGCAAACAATATTGAGAATACCGAAAAGGGAATTAAATTCGATGTTTACGGGACGGTTTTTAATTTAAACCTTGCCGGAGAATTTAATGTTCAAAATTGTTTGGCGGCTTTGGCCGTATCGGCAATGTATGGAATTGATTTACCGTCAGCCAAACCGATTTTGGAAGAAATAAAAAGCATTTCCGGCAGAATGGAGTTTATTCAGAAAGAGCCGTTCAGGGTTGTTGTTGATTACGCCCACACGCCGGATTCGCTGGAAAGCGTTTATAAAACACTGAAAACGCAAAACCCTAAAAATCCTAAATTAATTTGTGTGTTGGGGGCGGCGGGCGGAGGGAGAGACAAATGGAAAAGGCCGGAATTCGGCAGAATCGCGGAAAAATATTGCGATGAAATAATTTTAACCAATGAAGATTCCTATGACGAAATACCGGAAAAAATTATTGAAGATATTTTTTCCGGTATTTCGTCAAGTTTAAAGTTAGAAAGTTTAAAAGTTCATAAAGTTATTGATAGAAAAGAGGCGATAAAAAAGGCTCTGACTGATGCTCAAGAAGGTAATACCGTCATCATAACCGGAAAGGGAAGTGAGATATCAATGGCTGTTGCCGGCGGGAAAAAGCTTCCTTGGTCCGACAAACAAGTTGTCATAGAATTTTTGCAAGAGAGGCGGGGTTGACCCCGTACGAAGTAGGGGCGCGCTGTGAGCCCTCGCGACTTCGTTCGGGGTTGACGGTTTTAATCAATAAGAATATTCTTTTTTCATCAAAGGTTCGTTAACAAAAGGAGCGGCGCTTGGCTGGCAAATCCCTAAAACGACTTCGCCGATTATATCGTTCTTCTTTTGGCGATAAAATCACGCTGGACCACCTTATTCCCAAAAGCCGTATTCCCAAGAGTCAAAAGAGTTTCAAAAATGATGAATTTAACATATTTCCATTTGAACAAAATCGGCATGAGGCATGGCACAGTCTTTTTTGGAATATGACCATTTTTGAAATTTGGGAATCGCTTGACCAAATTCATAATTTGATATTTCGTTTCCGCCAAGAAAAAATTTGTCCGGTTTGGTTAAATGTTTGCCGCGTAGAAAATGAAACCGTTCAAAATATCGTGATATTTGAAGAGAAGAAAACGCGTCTTCTCACCGAATTGTTTCAAACGAATTATTTACAAAAAAAGTGGCTTCATTGTTTTAAAGGCAAAGACATTAAGGCCGCTCGAAATTTTTTAAAATATAAGATGTTTTTCATGATCTTTGGCAGAAAAATGGCGGATAGAAAATACCTGTTGTCGGATGATAATTTCCAAAAAATGATCTTGCAAGCCGCAAGCCGGCCAATCAGAAAGCGGACGATTCTATATTGTTTTGGTTCAGAGGCGATATCGCTCTCCGGAGCAAAAATTATTTTCAATGAAGTAATGTCCGATATCAGCCGGCGGTGAAGTTTATCCCCCCCTTGTTCCAGGGGGTTTTCGTTTTGTTAATATTTTGATGCTTATGATATAATTTAAAAGATGGATCCCGAACGAAGTAGCCCTAACGGGTTAAACGAACGGGGTATTAAATAAAATAATAAAAGTAGTTTTGCGCGCATCCCGTACGAAGTCCGAAATATTATTTCGGCAGAAACCAAAAGTTTCTTACTTCGTTCGGGACGCATAACTTATGAGCATAACTGCATTGCAGCTACTTCGTACGGGATGGATAGCATACCGCCACAATTTGAACCGCAGCTTGCGGTAAAGAAGGAAAGAAGAAAAATTCAGCCGTTAAGCGGGCCGGGGATATTTTGGGCTTTGATAATATCAGCGCTGATATTAATGGTTGCGGCGATAAATATTTTTGGCCGTTCCGGTTTGAGCGATAATACCGAACCGGTGCCTTCTTACACTGAATCTCCTTCAGAAACAAGACAGCCACGCCTTTATACCATTTCATATAAAGCCGGCGTATTCAGTCCGACTAATTTAAAGATTCATGCCGGAGATACCGTAAGATTCAAGAACGACGGTATTTTCTCAATCAGAGTAATTTCCGATCCGCATCCTGAACACAATGATTTAGTCGGTTTTGACAGCGTCGGCGATATACCGCAAGGGAGTTATTTTTCGTTTACTTTCGCCGCCAAAGGAATTTTTGGATATCACAACGAAAAAAATATTAAAGAAGCGGGAACAATAATAGTGCGATGAGCAATCCATTTACCGCCAAAGTGGAATCATATATTGGAGCGGTTTTTATTTCGCTTCTTGCCGCATTTTTTATCGGTCTTATTTTTATTTCTTTAAAAAATCTTCAATCCGATACGGAAGTTTTAAACGCTCAGGAAGTAAAAGTTAAAACCATCTCCGGGACCGAACGCGCCCTGATTAAAACATGGCTTAATGAGAACGAAATTCAAATTCCGGAAGGCAAGGGTTACAAATATTTGATTCAACAATATCCTTCCAAACCATGGATAAGATAACTATGATATTCAAGCCGCAATTATTTTTAAAAATACTTATTATGTTCGCCTCCACGATGGCTTTGGGGATTTTTACGGCTTACAAGTATTCTTCATTTTCCAGTGTTATTCCAATTTCTAATTTTAAATTTTCATATGCGGATATCGTTTCCGCGGGTTTGATTTTTTTGTTTTTTATTTTTGCTTTCAAGTACAAAAAAGCCGCTCATTGGTTTTTTAGGTTATTTTTGGTGGTTATTGTTTTCGGGGGCGCCCAGTTTGTTTTTGGAGCTTTTGATTTTGCTCGAATGGCCTATTATTCCTGGGATTTTATTTTGACGATTTTAATACTGATTCTTTTCATATCAATAAAAAATGTTTTTATGCATAATGTCGGCGTTATCTTAGGCATTGCCGGCATCGGCGCGTTGGCCGGCTTGAGCGTATCTCCGACCATTGCTGTGTTTTTTCTGGTTGCCTTGTCTTTTTATGATATTTTGGCGGTTTATAAAACCAAACACATGATTGAATTAGCCAAGAATATGCTGGAAAGCGGGGCGGCCTTTGGTTTTCTTATCCCCTCGGGATTTAAAGGCTTTTTTTCCAATAAAAAAGAAGCGCATGCGCGGGCGGGTGATCAGTTTATGATATTGGGTTCGGGCGATACGGCGGTGCCTTTGATTTTGGCAAGTTCTTTGGTTAAAACCTCATTGACCCAAGCCGTTATCGTGGGTTTGTTTTCGGTTGCCGGACTTTTTGCGACCCATTTAATTTTTGTAAATCAAAAAAAGCGGGCGCCTATGGCCGCCTTGCCGCCCATCGCGACATTATCAATAATTGGTTATTTGACGGCAATATTTTTAAGTGGTTAAAATTATTAAAGTTGCAATTGTTTGAATTATTGTTAATTGTTATCTTGTTATATTGTTAAAAAACAATCAGCAATTATCAATTAACAATGTAGTATTTTTATGAGAATAACATTTTACGGAGGAACCAAAATTGTAACCGGCGCGAATTATCTTCTTGATAGCGGCGGCAAAAAAATATTGATTGACTGCGGATTATTTCAGGGTTCCAAATACGCTGAAAGCATGAACTATGAAAAATTTGCCTACGATCCCAAAGAGATAAATTATGTTTTTGTAACTCACAGCCATACCGACCACTCCGGCCGCTTACCCAAATTATTTAAAGAAGGATTCCGCGGAGAGATGATTGCTTCCAAACCGACCTTGGATATGATTCGGACAGCTTTGCCGGATAATTTAAATTTAATAAAACAAGAAGCCGCGAAGGCCGGACATGAACCTCTTTTTAACGCCGAAGATCTTGAGGGTGTTTTGTCTTTGGCGCGGGGCGCGGATTATGAAGAAAAAATAGAGCTTGATGACGGGTTAACGGCCCGGTTATTGGATGCCGGACATATTTTGGGTTCTTCAATAATTGAAATAAGTTTTGACGGCAAAAAAATATATTTTTCCGGCGACTTGGGCAACCCGCCTACACCATTGCTTCAGCCGACTGTTTTTGTCAAAGAGGCCGATTATGCGGTAATTGAATCGGCTTA
>MGLG01000038.1:0-1621 GCA_001795975.1 Candidatus Yanofskybacteria bacterium RIFOXYD1_FULL_42_10 | reverse complement strand
TGCCATGGAACGAACGCAGGAATTATTATATGAACTGAACGAACTGATGAACCATAATCGCATTCCCCATGTCCCTGTTTTTGTTGATTCTCCTTTGGCGACCAATCTTACCGAAGTTTATAAAAAGTATCCTCATTATTTTAACAAAAGAGCGGTTTATCTGATTGAATCGGGGGACGATATTTTTAATTTTCCCAATTTAAAATTCACCAAAACAGTTGACGAGTCAAAATCCATCAACAATGTATCTGGACCGAAGGTAATCATCGCCGGTTCGGGCATGTCCAACGGCGGACGCATTCTGCATCATGAACAAAGATATTTGTCCGATCCGAAATCCACCATTTTATTCATCGGCTATCAGGTTGAGGGAACGCTTGGGCGCAAGATTTTGGACGGCGCCAAAGAAGTTTCTATATTCGGACAGATTATACCGGTCAATTGCCAAGTAAAGGCAATCGGCGGATATTCTGCTCATGCCGACCAAAATATGCTTACGGAGTGGATTAAAAGCGCGGCAATCGGCGGCAAGTTAAAAAATGTTTTTGTGGTTCAGGGTGAAGAGGACTCCGCCAACGCTTTGGCGGAAAGAATTAAAAAGGATATCGGTGTTACTGCCATTGTGCCGTCTCAAAATGAAAGTTTTGAGTTATAGCTTCTCTTTTTTATTTCAAAACAACCCCTGTTCTTCTTCAGCCCGCTTCGTCTGCTCCAGCGGCAGACTACGCTTGTCCTCACAACGACCCGATTTTTGATTATATAAAAAAATATTGTATCAAAAACCACCAAGCGGGTCTGTTCCGGAGGCTTCATAAGAACAGGGGTTGTTTTTCATAAAAAATTAAATTTATTCAAAGACCTATATGTTTGCTTGGATTGTGCGGTGTTTTGGCTATAGAAAATTCTTGACATAATTGATAAATAGTAGTATCTTATTGAGGATAGTCAGTTCTTTAAGCTTACTTGCGAATAGATAGTCATAGCCAAAAATTCTAAGTTTGTTGAAGAACTTTTGGCTATGACTATCGCTGATGGTCCTCTGGCAAAACAACAACTTACCAACAAGGAGTACGAAAATGAGTAAAGCCGTTTCACGCGGTCAAGCTCTCCAAATTGCCGCTCGAGTTGCAACCCAAGTAAAATGGGATGAGCTCGATGGCGATCGAATTCAGGAGAAAGTGATCATTCTTTCACCAGAGGAATTCGGGAAAAGGTTCACGGCTTTTCTTGATAATGGTTGCGGGATGGTAGACAAAGGAATTGTCCAGTGCAACTTCCGCTACGACAAACGCAACGACGGCTGGAAACTTTTGTCAAACACACCTCTCCGTCTCACCTCCGCTAACATTGAAGCGGTATCGTTTTTGAGAGAAAAAGAAGATTGTATCAATGGCGAAGAGTTGTTCATCCGAGCCAATGAACTCGGATGCGACTACGGACAAGAGGATGAAGAGTTCCTATTGGAGCATCAGGAAGAAATCCCAAAGGAACTCCGAAAGTTCTACTTGGTCTTCCCGGGCACGGTTTGGGAGGGCTCGGCCGGGTACCGGTATGTGCCCCGTATTTGTGCTGGCGCGTTGGCCGGTGGTTCCCGGACTTCTCTTGGTTCGACTTTGGCTTC
>MGLG01000037.1:11555-13010 GCA_001795975.1 Candidatus Yanofskybacteria bacterium RIFOXYD1_FULL_42_10 | reverse complement strand
TGAGAGGCAGGTGCGGTATTAAACAGTCTTTGAGGGAAAAGATATTAAATTCTGCCTCGTTGGCCCATTGCCTTTGCATGGGGCCGATATTGATGACAATATCCTGGACAACATGCCCTAGTTTTCGAAAATTGAGGGGGTAGAAATTAGCGATGCCAAATGCTTGACGATAGAGGGCGTTTAATTGCCGGCGATATGAAGCCTTGTTTAGGGCGGAGTATTGCCGGTAAAAATCCTCGACGAAGTGCGGGTAATAAACATTGGCATAAAAGATTTTAAGTTTCATTGGTGATTGTTTTTTGGAACTGGAGACAGGAAGCTGATTGACTGCCACACACTGGATTGAGCGATATACATCCACATTAAGGGGATAAATATGCCACTAAGACGCGACAGTGGATTATCGAGAAGTTGCCAATCAAAATTGATATAGACGAATGTTGAACCTCCCCAAAGAAGTAACGCGGTCAAAACAATGCTTGCCAGGAGCAGTTTTTGCTGATTGCTGCTTCCAAGTAAAAGCATCGGAAAAAAGATATATATCACCGGAGATAGACTTTGAAACAAAACCGGCAGTATTAAGCCGAGAGTGGCCAGGGCTTGGCTCAGAATGATAATGATGTTGGTAGTGATTCTGAGGAGATATTTATCGGCAACAATCGCGTGATCGGCACTTGATGAAGGTGCGAACTTTACGGAAGTAATAACACCCTTGACACCGGAGGTAAGATCAATATTGGTTATGGTCTGAGCGTAATTGTTCCACATGTTTTTGATTGGTGATATGAGTAAATAATAGAGTAAAGCAGACAGCGGAAGTCTTTTTTTGGCTAGAATAGTTAGGAAAACAACAACGATCGGCACCGTCCAAAAAGGTTCGTTGGCCCTGGTCCAAATTGACAAACTCGTAGCCAAGGCCGAAACCAATAAGGCGGACAGATTGGTAGTAACGGGTTTCACCGCCTCAATGGCATAAAAAATCGCGGTACAATAGAGTATGGTATAAGGCAGATTGGTGAGACCATCAAGCCTGGACTGCCAGAAAATTAAAGGAGTGGAGTACATGGCTAGCGTTACCAAAGAAGCGATCGTCGGTCCCTTTTCTTTTTTTAGAAGGGCATAAAAAATTAAGGCAAACGATAAGAGCATTATTGGCCAGTAAATGCTTGGATTCTGGAGGCCGAAATAATAAACAAAAAGATGAATCATTGAAGAAAACATGGGATATGTATACCAGTAATCGATCTGGCGAATAGCAGAGAGAGACTGGGAATAGTACATGATTTTGGCTCGAAAATCGTAGAGATGGATTGAATCGGTGGTGTGAACAGGTGTATAGATGGCTAACGTAACTGCAATAATAAAGAGGACAAAAATACACAACCAGGACAAAAACATGATTTTTTTTCGGTGGATGGTGTCAACTTCAGTTACGTTTATCGGTCGTGAGATCCA
>MGLG01000037.1:7220-11549 GCA_001795975.1 Candidatus Yanofskybacteria bacterium RIFOXYD1_FULL_42_10 | reverse complement strand
AAAGATTTTTTTGGAAACCAGATAGAGGAAGCTCAAGATAGCGAGGAGGATGATCGCGAAGCCTAGATAAGTTGTTTGGTTGGTGATGTTGGTTCTGGTGATGAGCCAAAAGTAGGTGACGGTCTGCAAGCCGCTACCCAGAATGAACGAGAGACCAAGTTTTTCCTGCCAAAGACCAGAAAAACGAATCAATTTTAGAAAAACCCAGCCAATGATAATAAATTGTATAAATCCTATTACAGACACATAATTTATAGTTTGATAATACCTAATTTGTTCTTGTAGTCGGCGTTATCGGGATTGTAATTTTGATCACTAACTACCGCTACGGGGTCATCGAGTTTGTCGCCAAATAGATATATCCGATTGGCCTTGACTGGAAAGTCGGGAAAACCGTTGATCATCAAAATATATCTCGGAAAGTTTTTATCGATGTAAAACCGCGATGGTGGAGTATTCAGTTTTAGGGACTGATCCATGACGGTGACAGATCTGGGATAAAGATAGTAGGCGGCTAAAATTGGTCTGAGGCCTTGATGAGGCGGGGTAGGAGGGAAGATGATGTCAGACTCTTGTGGCGTGGCGTCGTTGACGTGTTTGAGAAAAATATAAGGAAAACCATTAATCTCGGCCATTTTTTGGTCATAAGAATAATTTCGTTTGTCGGTAAATATGCCAATCATTTCTTGGGAAAAAGACTTTAAATATGGCATGGCTGTCTTCATCCGGGCAACAAATAACAGCAGAATTGCTAAAGCAATGATTCTTTTGGACGTTGGTGTGAGTTTAATTTTTTTGATTGAAAATAGAAGGGGGCCGTGAATATAGCCTGATTTTGGATGAAGGATAAAAATGCTAATGATGTAACGAAACAGTTGCTTGATGGTTGGTCTGGCCTTTTTTAAGGCCTTTGGTGTGAGAATCCAATCGGCGTCAGCCAGGGTGAACATGTTGGCTTGACCGCCGCCAAGCTTGAGGTTTGTCTCTTTCTCGAGTAGCCAGGTTCGATCTGCCATGGGGCCTAATTTTTTGGGGGTGGGGTGATTTTGATGAACGATAGTTATGGCCCGGGTGGAGTTGATGACAGGGATTTTCATAAAGCGACTTTTGTAGACCAACCAGCTATCAACACAGGGCCGTCCGACGATAAATGGGGGCATTTTGAAATCTGTATTTTTATGAAAAATCCAATAGTCCATGCCAGTCGGCGGGTGGAGTACTCCTTTTTCTTTGATTTGTCGGTAAAGGACTGACTGCCAGTCGGGTTTGTTGAAATTTAAACTGATGTGATCTAAATTCCAACGCTGGCCCACCATAAAAAATTCTGGAAAGTGGACTCTTTTAATCGCCTTGATAAAACTATCGGTAAGAATAATATCGGTGTTGACGTAAGCCAGAATATTGTGGGTGGCTAACTTTTTCGCTTTGGCGAAAACATCGCTGATAATCAGCGACCCGTACTCATTCTTTTTAACATTCTTGATGCAACGAAGTCCGAATTCCTTGGCTACTTTAGAGGTGGTCTTTTCTTCATCCTCAAATAAAATAATCTCACATTTGGGGCTTAATTTTAACCAACTGGTGATCGCGTTTCTTTGGATGCGGTTAAACGGCCCACGGAAAGCCCTTGGCGTAGAAAAAATTGTTATCATTTATTTTTTTGCTGGGAAATTCGCTCCTCGATAAAGGCTATCAATTGATCCTCGATCCAATCATAGTTTTTTTTAAGGCCCTCTTCGAGCGAAACTTCCGGAAACCAATTGAGAACCTTTTTTGACTGGGTATTGTCTGAATTTCTACCCCTCACTCCCTGAGGACCGGAGATATACTTTTTTTTAATGTCGACCCCGGCTATTTGGGCGATAATATCGGCTAGCTGGTTGATACTTACCATTCTATCTTGGCCGATGTTTAGTGGCTGGGCATAGTCTGACATCATTAGTTTGTATATCCCCTTAACACAGTCATCAATGTAGCAAAAAGAGCGGGTCTGCAGCCCGTCACCCCAGATTTCAATTTCCGGATTGTCCATTAGTTTGGCGAAAGCAATTTTCCGGCAGAAAGCGGCGGGCACTTTTTCTCGGCCACCCCGCCAAGTGCCTAGCGGTCCAAAAATGTTATGAAATCTAGCTATTCTAGTTTTAAGGCCATACTCTTGATAATAGAAGGCTAGTTTTTCGGTGAGCAATTTTTCCCAGCCATAAGCGTCTTGCGGTTGGGCGGGGAGAGCATCTGATTCTTTGAGAGGAGCGATGTTGGTTTTTTCTTGCAAAAACTCGGGGTAGACGCAGGCTGAGGATGAGTAGAAATATCTCTCAACGCTGGCTAGCCTGGCTGCCTCGATGGTGTTTAGATTGATCAGAGCGTTATCGTGGAGAATCATGGCGTGATTTGAGGAAATGAAACCCATTCCGCCCATGTCGGCGGCTAAGGCATAAACATGATTAACACCCTGAACAGCCTTTTTGGCTTGATCCCAAATCCGCAGATCGAGAAGCAAAAATTCGTCGGCGGTAGTTTTTTCATATTCAGGCTTCTTAATATCCACTCCCCTGACCCAGTAACCCTTTGTTTTCAAGAACGCGACCAAATGATGACCAATAAAACCACCAGCTCCGGTAATTGTAACTTTTGTCTTTTTTATTTTAGTCCTCGCGACCATAACTATTCGAGCTTATTATCTAACTGAGACATCTCTTTTATGACCTTGCCGATACCATTTTCGAGAGATATTCTGGGTCGCCAGTACTCCAAAATATTCGTGTCGGGTTCGTTTCTCTGAGCTTTCTGAAGATCATCGACTGATTTCCCCGGTATGATTGCGGTTCCCTCAAAGTGACTGGCGGTAATGGTGGCAACCTCAATGATCGATTGCCACTTAAAACTCGTGGCGTGCAATTCTTGATCGCGGGGAATTTTGTCATATTTGAGGGACAGTTTTTTTAAACATCTGGAGCAGTCATCAGCATGTAGAAACTGTCTTTCTTCCAGGCCGTTGGTCAACATATCAATCTGCCTTTCTTTTTCAGCTTTAAGAATAAAGTCCGTGATAACGTGGGCTTTATTCAGATCCTTCTCTACCCCATAAACGTTCCAGAATTTAACTACGAGTCCCCCCAATGCTTGGGTATATGCTTCGCCAACCGCTTTGAGGCGACCGTAGTTTGAAAAGCTCATGTTGGACATTTGGCTGGAGGCAAAAATAAATTTGCGCTTATGCTTCTTGAGTAAATCAAAGGTGTTGTTCATGATCTTTGTGTTATTGGAGACAAATTGGTAGCTTTCTTGATATTTTTTTAGATATCTGGACCCACCCACGTCGAAAGCTAAAAAGAAGCAAAAGTCAGCTTGCTTGAGATACTTGTCCAGGAGCGGGTTGTCGGAGATACGCAAGTCCTGTTCGGGAGAATCTTCCAGATCGAATTCCAGGACCTTATGCTTCGATTTCCTTAAGTACTTGGTCAGACTGCTGCCAATTTGGCCGGCTGAGCCGAGGACGAGGTATTTCATTTTACGTTTCTTTATAAGATATATCTAACAGGCTCAAAAACTTCGGCATAATGGGAACCGATGCTGTAGCCCCACGAACGGTTAGCATCGATGAAACTATTAATCCAGGCCTTGCCATAACGCCTGATCTCGCCAGTATACGAATTTAGGGCTTTCTTTTTAACCGCGATAACTTCACTGATATCGGAGTAGACAATGCCATTGAAGCCCTTATCTGGCTGATACCAGTTGCTCCGATACATTAAAACCCTCTTCGCGTGGCGACCAGCGAGAATCGACAACTTCGCGGCTTCTTCGTGGTCGGTGTTCATGTCGTATTTCCAGTGGACAAATAGGATGTCGATTTTATATTTGTGAATGGTAGTTTCGATAAATTGCATTAATTCCGGTGAATAGTGAAGTTTGGTACAAATACCGAGGAGTTCTTTCGGAACTTCAATAATTTCATAACCGATAATCTTGGCGGCTTTGGTGTGTTCAGTTACGGCTCTTTGTGACGGGCGGTGATATTTTTTTATATGGTCATAAGTTTCTGAATCGGTCAAGGTCAAGCCATAAACTTTGTTTTTCTCTTTGGCGAATTTAGCCAAAGTCCCCCCGACGCCCAGTTCAATGTCATCGTGATGGGCTCCGATAGCCATAATATTCATGTGGACATATTACCCAATAAAATTGTTTCTTGCTAGATAGTAAAAATATAAAAGATGCCCCCAGAGCGAATACCACAGTTTTCGGCTCTCGTCGAGTTGCCAGACCAGGACGCGATAGTCCTGGGGATAAATAATTCGAGAATTAACTAGACGACATTGGCGACCAAGT
>MGLG01000037.1:4070-7198 GCA_001795975.1 Candidatus Yanofskybacteria bacterium RIFOXYD1_FULL_42_10 | reverse complement strand
TGGGATTGTAATAGAATTGAACAAAACCATTTCCATGTTGTGCCATGTGGTGACTAATCTTAGCCCAGTTATCAACCAGACCCAGCACCAAAAAGCCGCCCGGATTCATCAGAGAGAGCATTTTTCCCACAACTTCAAGTTGTTCTGGCTGGCGGATGTAAGAGAGGGTGTGAAAGTTGATGATGACGTCAAATTTGGTTCGAGAGTAGAGATTTTGAAGATCTTTTTGATTGCCTTTTATAATATGGATAAACTTTTTGTTTTTTTTGATAGCATCAAATTCGTGTTGGGCCAATGTTAGGCCGTGATAGGTGGCCCGATCAGAATATTTTTTCCTTAAGGAAGTAAGAAAGTCACCGAAACCACAGCCAATATCTAAAATTGCCAATGGTTGCTTATTTTCCGCCCTGATTAGACGACATAGCGCTTGAGAAAGTTGATCGAAGAAACCCGGTTTCTTTTTATAAAGCTCCTGATAGTTATCAAGGTAGCATAGAGGTTCGTTAGTCTCTGGATACTTTTTTTCTCTTTTAAGTTTGATGTAATCCCAGTCGTATGAATTACGAGTGATGCTCCAAGGAATAAAATTATCTTTGTGTTTTGCCTTAATTTTCTGCAGTTGTACCTTGGTAGGCATGGTTTTAAAACCCCATTTTTTTTTGAATAAGGTATGAACCCTTTGGGCGTCTTTTTGGACCATTTGTGAAGATCGGTTACCAATTATCCGGTTGTTCGACCGAGTGTGGATGTATTTAACGAAAGGGATCCAGATATTCCAATATTTTTTCTGGAGGGCCCTGAGGCCCCAGTCTTCATCAACCAATAGGGCGTTGTAAGTTTGCCAATTTTCGCACAGCCCGATTCTCTTCAGGACCGACGTTTTTATCATAACAAACATATTCCAAGGTGCATGACATTTGACCGGAGCCGAAGGCAGATCAAGGTAATACTGATATTTAGAGAGGATGCCTCTGGGGTAGCCGATGAGGCGAGAAAGGTGATCTAGAGGAAAGGTCCTCCGCCACCAGTTATCCGGAAGGTTGTGGAACTGAAAGGCCCTTTTTTTCTGCCAAGCTTTGTCGTTAACAATGTCTTTATACCAGCCCGGTCTGGTGGGAGGACACCAGTGGTTATACCTGGTGTAGCTTAATTCGTCGAAACTAATCCAACCGACGGGTACTTTGATGGCCTCAAGAACCCGCTTGACTTTCGGGAAAAAGTCTGGAGTGAGTAATTCTATGTCATCATGCGACTTGATAAAATAATCACAATCTTGCGCTGATTTAGTCGCCCGGTTGATAAAGTCGGCCCAATAAAGTGTTTCTTCGGGAAATAGCTCAAAACGGTGAGGTGCCTTTTTTTCTTTGGCATAGACGTAATCTTTAACCTTTTGAGGAACGCGGGGGTCTAAGGAGATGATAAACCGGTAAGTACATTCACCGATGTGTGTTTCAATTGACTCGATGGTAGTTTTGACCAAACTTAATGAGGAGGTGGGGTTACCGATGCGGATGGCAATGGCCAGGTCCATTTTTAAGAATGAATACCGTTTCTTTTTAACACCGTCACTAGTTGGTCAAAGTTTCCGGGGTAGAAAGTTTTGAGGTGAAAGCCTTTTTGCATTTTTAGAAATATATCACGTTGAGGAGAGTCCGTATAGAAAATATTGAGCAGGGCGATTCGTTTTAGTTTCCGAAGGTAAGGCCGATCAAAGGAAAAAGTGGTCGACCTGAGAGCGATGAGGAGTTCGGTTTGGGGGGTGATCAGTAATTCCGCCGGAAGTGACTGTGTTTGGGCGTTGATAAACGGTTTGAGGGCTTTAATATTTTCGTCAAAACGGGGGTGCATTTTTACGAGTATGTCCTTTTTTTTATAGAATTTAAGTAGAATCTTAATCAAGTGAGCAAAATTCTTGCGATAGTTCTTTTTGTCAATGCCGGGCTGGGATAGATCACCGCCGGCTAGGACTAAAACCTTGGGCGTGGTTTGGGGAGGCAGAAGATTGGCAACCATCTCCTGAACGAGCTTGGGGTTAATTTTTGGCGTAAACAGTCTGATTCGATTCTTAGCGATAAATTCGTTGGTGATTAAGGAACAGTAGTTCCCTTGGGACTTGATGATCCGGGTGTGTTTTAGTCCAAAAAGATATTTGAGGAGGAGCTGGGGAGCGATTTGGCCTGGTTCTTCTTCTTGAAGAGGAAAGTGGTTATAAAAATAGACCTTGTTTTTTTTTGCCAAATCTTGGATAATTTTTAAGCCAAAGTCCCAATAGACGTGATTGAAAAAGTATATGTCTTGCTTGGTAATATTATTGAAATATTCTTGGTAAACAAGATGGTATTTAATCCGGTCTTCGATAATCTTTTTTAGGTTGAATCCCGCCACAGACAGACCCAAGTCTGGACAAAGAAAAGTCTTTACCGGCTGCCGAAAGGTTATCTTTTGTGCCAACTGAAAGAGAGGTTCCCGGGCAAAAAAAATTGTCAGTGGTTTGTTTTTGGGAAGTGTTGAAATAACTTCCAGCGCTTGAATCAGGGCGGTGTGATTCATGCAAAAGACGACTACTGGCTTTGGGATTGGCATGGGTTAATGGTGGTACTTTCTGATGGCGGCAAGGCCGGTAATTAATTTGACAACTTTGGTAGATACATTTTTGTCGAGATAATCTGGCGGAACCGGAACTGGTTCGTCTTTTCGACTCTGAGATATGACCAGATTAACAGCATTCATGATGGTTCGTTGATTAAAGCCTGTTAGTATAATTGATCCTGCATCGAATGCCTCTGGACGCTCGGAACTGACTCTGATTTGAATAGCTTTAAAGTTAAGGATGGCGGATTCTTCCTGAATAGTGCCACTGTCTGAGAGAACGCACAGGGCGTGCTGTTGTAACTTATTGTAATCAAAGAAACCAAGTGGTTTGGACAATCTGATTAGCGGAGACGGCTTAAGATTGATTGCTTTTAGTCTGGCTTTTGTGCGAGGGTGGAGAGAAACAATTAACGGGAGTTTGTATGCCTTAGCGAGACCATTAAAGGATGCGAATAGCTCTCTGAGGTGGTCTTCATTATCGACATTTTCCTCCCGGTGGGTGCTGGCAAGAAAGTATTTCTGTGGCGTAAGTTTTA
>MGLG01000037.1:1369-4012 GCA_001795975.1 Candidatus Yanofskybacteria bacterium RIFOXYD1_FULL_42_10 | reverse complement strand
AAACCGGAGTAGTGATTGAGTACTTCTGTTAACGGAGTCCCGGTGACGTAAACCGTACCAGGGTGAATCCCCTCTCTGGTCAGATAGCGGCGGCTATGTTCGGTGTATGGTAAATTATAATCGCTGATATGATCAACTAGACGGCGATTGATTTCTTCAGGAACGTTTTCGTCAAAGCACCGATTGCCGGCCTCCATATGGAAGATGGGTATTTTCAATCTTTTGGCAATGATGGCGGACAAGGCGCTGTTGGTGTCGCCTAAAATCAATAAAGCATCAGGTCGTTCTTTCAGCATGACCTTTTCCGATTGGCTAAGAATTTTGGCAATCTGTTCGCCAATGGTGGTCGACTTAACATCGAGTGTGTAATCCGGTTGTCTTAACTTGAGGTCATTAAAAAATATTTGACTAAGTTCGTAATCATAGCTCTGGTTGGTGTAAACAATTACATGATCGAAATACTCGTCCATTTTGGGCAGGACGCAGGAGAGACGAATAATTTCCGGCCTGGTTCCCAAAATAGTCATAACCTTGAGGGGCTGGTGGAGTCTATGCATTATTTTTCGTGATGATGCTTGATATCTTGTTTGATTTCAGGAACCTTAAGAATTGCCTTAATGGTAGTTTTTATATTCAGTTGGGCGGTGTTGTTCGAACTATAGCTCGATAGAGTTCGAGGGCTCTTTTTTCCCATATCGTAATAACCCTTGTAATTAAGTTCATGACCTTCAGGAACGATCTCAAAGAAATAGCGGGTTTCCTTGGCGCGGAGAAACTCTTCTGTGGTGACTAAAGTTTCATGCATTTTTTCACCAAAACGGATACCTACTTCCTCATAGCCCTTTGGGTGATTAAACATTTGGCAAAGTGCTTTGGCCAATGTTTCCATGGTGCAAGCTGGAGTCTTATAGATATATAGGTGACCGTTCTTTCCAGCCGTTAGCGCATGAAGAACTAAGTTAACTGCTTCCTCCAAAGTCATGAGAAACCTGGTCATGTTTAAATTGGTGACCGGTAATTTCCGATTCTCTTTAATTAAATTGACGAAAAATGGTATGACCGACCCTCTGGAGTACATAACGTTACCATAACGAACGCCGCAAAAAATGGTTTTCTTGTTTTTCTGGACTTCTAGTTCACGGGCTACGGCCACCATAGTCTTTTCCATTAGGGCCTTACTCAGTCCCATGGCGTTAATCGGATAAGCGGCCTTGTCTGTGCTAAGAATCACAACTCGCTTAACCTGGTGAGCTATGGCAACACGAAAGACATTATAGGCGCCTAAAATATTAGTTTTGACCGCTTCAATGGGAAAGAATTCGCATGTGGGGACTTGTTTTAATGCGGCGGCATGAAAAACAAAATCCACTCCCGGCATAACTGACTCGACACTTTGATGGTCGCGGACGTCACCAATAATAAACTTAATTTGGGGGTTATTGCCAAATTCATTCCTCATATCAAACTGTTTTTTTTCGTCACGGCTAAAAATGATTATTCGTCTCGGAGAATATTTGAGCAGTGTCTCAGTAACTTTTTTACCAAAAGAGCCAGTCCCCCCAGTAATAAGAATGGTTTTATTTCTTAGTTTGTGTAGTTTGGCTATTTTCGTCATAGAAATTATTCTTCGCGATAAGTATCTGCTGTTTCGGAATTATATGATTTATCGATATACAGTAATAGAAACATGTCTGACTTACCGATATTTTTAATCCAGTGAACATTGTTAGTGGGGATTTCCACCACTCTTAACTTGTCCTCACTTAAAATGATTTCTTTTCTTTTCTTGGTTGCGCGATCACGCAAAATTAGCAGTCCTTTACCACGAACAACGCAAAACCACTCCCGCTTATATAAATGGTAGTGACCGCCTTTAGTTTCACCGGGACTAGTGACATTAATGGACATTTGCCCAAAAGCGGGGTTGTCGATATCTTCGGGGCGAAGGACTTCAGCAAACATACCCCTACTATCCTGATGCTTGACTAGCTTTTTAATTTGAAGCAAAGTATTTTCTGTTTTGATGCCGAGGGAATTTATAAGTCCTTGGCGCAATGAAGTAGTTGGCTGCCAGCCCAATAGTTCCTTGGCTGATTGATTGTCTTTGTTTATCCGCCACTCTGGACCTGAGAGAGTTTTCTTATATTCAACGGGTATTTCTTGCGGGCAGACTGACTTCAATATCTCGAGCAGCTTGTTAAGAGAGGTCTGGGTCCCTGAGCAGATGTCGAGCTCAGCTGTTTCAAATTTACCCTGATGTAGTGTGGCTTTTATAATTGCCTCAACAGCGTCATCAACGTATAAATAGTCCCTCTCTTGTTTTCCGTCGCCATTGACGGAGATGGTTTTCCCCTCATTAATCAAGCTGGCGAAAGTGGCGATGACAGAATTATAAAATGGTTTACCGCCAGGCCCATAAAGATTTGAAAAGCGTAAAGCGAGCGTGTCGAGAGCCGCATTATTCCGATACCAATGTAGTAGTTCCTCAGCTTGTCTTTTGGATAAACCATAGTAACTTTGATCTAGATATATTTGAGAAGAAGATGCATAAATTAGTCTTGTCTTTGGGGAATATTCGGCAATGGCGGAAAGTAGGCCGACAGTGCCTAGGGTATTCGTTTGGCTGAGTTTGAAGTTTGTGTT
>MGLG01000037.1:0-1336 GCA_001795975.1 Candidatus Yanofskybacteria bacterium RIFOXYD1_FULL_42_10 | reverse complement strand
GTGAAAGAAAGGCCCCGGGTTTTTAACACCTTGATAAGGTGCTTACCTAAAAATCCCTCATCACCGGTTACGGCGATTTTTATTTTGTTCGTTTTTGTCATTTTCTATTTATTAATAATTTGCTTATTATGGCAAATGCCAAAATAGTTAATTGTTGTAACCCCAGTTGTAAGAGATGTGTCTTGAGTAAAGCATTCTACTCTATTTGCTCCAAAATGTTTTTTGAGAATTTTTAAAAAATCTGTTCCGGTTAATTCCCACAAGTGGTCTGGGTTGTGTTGACTAACGCCTGATTTACCAGATGGGTTTTCTGGCGAGGTAATGACCAGAATGCCATTGGGCTTTAGGGCCTTTTTAAATGCGGCAATTAACGGTGATTGATATTTTCGTTCGATGTGCTCTAGACCTTCGATGCAGCTGATAACATCAAATTGATTAGAACCAAAATTTGGGGTTGTAAGATCGCCAAATTTAAATTTAGTTTTTTTGTCGCCATATATCTTATTAGCGTATGCTATTGTGGCCTGGTCGATGTCAACCCCGAGGTAAGTGACGCCAAAGGTTCGCAAAAAACTGCTGGCGTAACCACTCCCACAAGGTACGTCCATGACCTTGATGCCTGGGCGACAAAATACACCTACCAGGTTGTAGCGACTATGGTGTCGTGAGATGACTCGTTCCATTTCCAAAGCGGATGTTGCAATCCGACTCTTTTTTACGACCACCCGCACGCCGTTCTTGAGAGTAAACGTTAAGTTACGGAGATATAATCTTTCGGTATCTCCGCCGCCTCGATATAGTGTCTGCGTCGTTTTCATTTTTATCTTGCTGGCAGGTGTTCCCATTTGGTGTCGACCAGGAAAATGCCTGGACGACTGCCGTTGCGGATGAGCTGCTTGCGTTCGACTGAATCATGAATATTGATTTTAAGATTGTCAACTTGGTCATAGGTGATGTTGTCAGGAATACCCAAACTTAGACGGAGGTAGTGAGTACCTAGGTTGAGACTGAGGTGTTCATTGGCAGGGAACCTGAAAATAGCTTTATGGGACCCAAGTTTTTTATCGATTAATAAATGTTGATTGTTATCCATATCCGATGAGAAGAAAACATAATTACCTTTTTGGTCGTTTAGCGATAGTCCCAGGTGGGCTCCGGGAATAATTTCGTTAATGTCATAGTCAACCTCGACGCTAAATGGTTTGTAAGCTTCGATTTGGGCGCTGGACTGATTATGATGGTTCAGTACCTTAATTTTTCGGATTTGCATCTTTTTTGCCTTTATGGTTGGAAAGTGGTGGATTGGCCGAAAACCGTTTTTACTATTGAGGTAATA
>MGLG01000036.1:4847-5728 GCA_001795975.1 Candidatus Yanofskybacteria bacterium RIFOXYD1_FULL_42_10 | reverse complement strand
ATGCCAGACGCCGTAAGTAGTTTTCATCGTTTGAGCGATGTTGAAGACGACAAAGGCAAATAGGCAGTAGCGATAGATCTTTGACAGGTTGACCGGTAAGACGGTAATAATAACGAGAAGAATTTGAAAATAATGAAGATAGCGAATGACAAAACCGGAGAAGTATCTGCCGAGAATCAACTCCAATAATACGCCTAGGGAAAAAATGCTAAAGACCGTTTTTTCTTTACGACCACCCTTGGTGATAATAAGAAAAATCGCCAAAACAGATAGGAATAACAAGGGAATCTTTTTGGATACTATGTCAGAAAAAATAGCCGGTAAGTTGGAGAGGGTAACTTGGGTGGCAAAACTATCGAAATTGTTTGCCTCCGCGGGAGTGGTACAGGGGGTAATGCGACAGTCAAACAAAAAGGGGTAGATCGGGTTGAGGGTATAGATAGAATTTTTGATATACCAGTAGCCGCCAAACAGAAGCACGAGTAATGTCGAGATAATAATGACTTTGGGAGAGATTTTATCCTTTGTTCTTAAGATGCCTTTGAAGAGCAAAAATAAGACCGGGAAAAAAATGAAGGCGGATAAGGAGGCGTATTTGTTACCGATGGCTAGACCCCAAAAAATAGCACTTGTGGTAAGTTTGTCGAAATCACCCGTAAATAACGGGTCGATAAGACTAATGATGGCTAAGGCGATGACGGCTCCCACAGAAAAATCGATGTAACCAGAGGTGCCGATGACGAGTAGGTCAGGCATGAGATAGAGATAGATTAGAGCAAAAAGATTGGCGGAGAGATGACCAAAGCGCTTTTTTAGCCAAGAGTAAATGGCACAGGTAGCAGAGAAGATAATCGCGATATGGATTAGTCTTGATGGGGCGT
>MGLG01000036.1:0-4770 GCA_001795975.1 Candidatus Yanofskybacteria bacterium RIFOXYD1_FULL_42_10 | reverse complement strand
CTATAGAGGTCGCCGGGAGAATCGAAGTCCCAACTTAACTGGGTCCGAACGTCAAAGGGAGACAGAAAGTGGTAATTTACTTCATCGGTGAGATAAGGAGGTAGCGAGGCTTTAATCCATAAGGCTGGTAAAAGAATGCCAATCATCAGGACGATGGGTAAATTGGCTTTGAGATAGTTGATTAAGGTCAACCAGGAACGATGTCTAATGTAACCCGGTCCGGCGATTAGAACTAACGGAAGAGCGGAAAGTAAAATGGTGGTCGATCTAAATGGAATATAAAAATGAAGTCCAAACCAAAGTAAGATAAAAAGTCCCAACCCATACAACCAGATAGCGGGCCGGTAAGTTTCGGGTGACTTGATAAATAACCGATCAAACCATGAGCCCAGGACATCAAAAAATAGCAAGGTAGTGGCGGTGAAAATAACAAGTTGTAGATTGAGAGGCTTAAAATAATCAGTGAGCTCCATAGGTTCGCGATAACCACGCAGGTGTTAAATTCGTTTCTTTTGTTTGGTCATGGCTTTCAATTAAGGCCTTTCAAAGATGACTCTTGGTCCCTTGAAGACTCTCTGAACGTTGTCGCTTGTCATTATAGAAGCTAATCTCGATAGGGCCAATTTAAAGCCCTCACCCTGATTTAAGTGGCCCTGCCAGATTTCGGGAACGAATTTAATTGGTTGGTCGGCAAATAGTTCTAGCAGTTGCTTGAATTTGATATCACCGTCGCCTATTTGCAAGCCCTCTTCGGTAACCCCGGCGGCATCGGAGATGTGGAGGTAGCGAATATAGGGTTTGAGCCTATTGGCGTGAGCAATTAGGTCTTGGTTAGAAAAAGCACAATATAGTTGGGCGTGACTGGTGTCATAACACATCGACCAGCCGGTTTGGTCGAAAAAGCCCGCGATTTCTTCAGCATCCATGAAGACAACCTGATGCCATTGACCACCATAATACCAAGGTAAGGGTGGCATATTCTCCAACAAAACTTCGATTCCGCTATCCTGCATAACCGGAGAAATGTTTTCTTCTAGCCGAGAATAAAGCTCCTTAACTTCTTTGGGTCGGCCATTCTCAAAATGACCTCCGGGGTGGACGATTAACATTGGTTTTTGCTTTGTAAATTCGGCTAATTTTTTAGCCAATTCCATGGACCTTTTCACAGAATCTAAGCTATAGGCAGTAATACTTTTATCGCCGGTGGTGAAATCGATAAGTTTGTCTTGATAATACTCTGGAGAGTGGACTATCAATTCCTGTTCACGGAGTTTGGTGCTGTCAACTTTTGGTTTCTCTTCCAATAAATCCCTCCAGGTAAGATGGATTTCAATTACCCTCGGTTTTAGGGTCAAGAATTTATCAAAATCGTTAAGGCGGCCAATTATCCCCCACTTAACTCTTTCACCGAATAGTTGGTGATAGTCTTCTATTTCATTTTTATGTTCTGAAAAATGTCCTTCTGACACATAATCGTCCTCTTGCACATCACAGGTTAAATTTCTTCCGATAAAGTCCGGGTATTTTAAGACCGAGATCCCCCGGGCCGGGGATTTGGCCTCGAAGCACTCTTCCTTAATTACCATCCCTTTTGCAAGGCTTGTTTTGTAAACCAATGATTTGCCCAACGCCAAACGATTCCCCTTCTCTCCTTGTCCCATCGATCTTGTTGACGCACCCAAGGACATCTCTATTTCGTGGATACCGATGACCATATTCTTGAACTCATCGGGGGCCAAAGACGCGTTGTGGTCAGGTCCGGTCTGAGTCCGATCTAAAGTTATGTGACGTTCCACGACCTGCGCTCCCATTGCCACCGCCGCCAAGGTCGGGACAAACCCTCGCTCGTGACCGGAATAGCCAACAGGCACGCCATAATCCTGTTTCATTTTTGGGATCATACGTAAGTTCAGGTCCTGAGGAAAGGCGGGGTAGGTGCTGTTACAGTGGAGGAGACAAAATTCCGCCTGATTATTTTTCAAAAAATCTACGACTTGTTTGATTTCGTCAACACCGCTCATTCCTGTGGATATGATAATTGGCTTACCGTAACTAACTACTTGTTTGAGCAATAGCAAGTTGGTCATGTCTGGCGAACCTATCTTAAAAGCTTCAAGCCCTAAGTCATTTAGGAAAGTGGCGCTGTCAGAGTCGAAAGGAGTAACCAGACAGTCAACATTAAAGCGTTGACTATAATGGAATAAATTTTCGATGTCTGTAAAAGTTAGGTGGGCTTTTTTTAGTTCACTCAATAAATACTGCGAGTTTTGTTCCGCTTTTTTTGAATCATTCCAAACGTCTTTCGTGTAAATTTTTTCTAAGTTGCGGCATTGAAATTTCACCGCATCGGCCCCGGCTTCCACGGCAGCTCTAATCAATTTCTTGGCGGTTGCCATATCACCATTATGATTAATCCCAACCTCGGCAATGACATATATCTCGGACAACCGCGACTCGAGCCAAACCGGCTTGGTTTTAGCTGTGTCCATAGAAACCTACCGGGTTGATAGCAACAATTCGGCTAATTTAAAATCCTCATCCGATGTCACCCGCCAAGAACTAACCTTATCCATGACATACGGCAGGACTCGACCCTTGAAAAAGGAGGCGTGTCTTCTCAGGGATGTTCTCCAGGCGGCGTATAAGGATCCGTTTGGATAATAATACTCATTGCTTGGAGCCGCACTAATATTTTGACTATCAAATATTTCAGGACTCTCGACATCCTCGAGCCATCCTTCTTCGTTAATGACTAGTCGTGTTTCTGCCGAATATTCTTCTTTCGATACCCCAATAACAGAATTCACGCTTTTATCCAATAGTGTCAGTCCTTCTTGGATTTGTCTTGGACCCCGCAAGGGGCTAGTAGGTAAAAGCATGGCAATGCGATCAAATTCCATACTTTCCGCTTGTTCACTGTTTAAGAAATACCATAAATTATTCCAAACCGTCGACTGTTTTGAGGCCAGGTAATCTGGTTTACTTATTACCAACACTTCGTCCGAGATTGATTCACCGACCAGTGCAACTTCATGACTGTTGGTAAACAAGACTATCCGAGAAAAACAATTGCTCTCCGCGGCAGCTGCCAGAGTATGCCAGACAAGAGGTTTGCCGGCTAAGAGCTTGGTCATTTTGCCGAGTGGCCAGTCTCTTGCAGGGATAAAGGCGAGTTGTTTTTGCTTCATCGTCGGGGATGTCACTATCATAAACACCACCCACCCCCAAATCAAGCTCCAGATGCTAGAATAATTTGTCCATGAAAGCTGAAATTTATGTTCCGGCGGTGGCAGAATCACTAGCTGATTTGAAGGTCTCTTTTGAGTTATTGGAGCCGGCTCGCCGGAAGTGTATCCAGACTGGTTTGATGCTAATTATTAGACCAGCGGGTTTATCCGCCGAAAAAATCCAGCTTCAACTGGATAACTTGGATTATTTTTTAGGAAAACCCATACCAGACAGGCCAATGGTATTTGGAATGCACCCAAATATGCCCTTGTCTGGTTCGGAGAGACTTAATTTCTTGACGAACCCCAATTGGTCAGAGGAATACGTGAGACGAGGAATCGAAATGATGGCAAAATTACCCAGCGAGTTAACTCCAGCCTCTGGAAAAGCAATCAGTTTGCATTTAAATACTTTAGTCGCCCTTGAGGCATGGGCGGCCAATGAACCCCATTGGGAAAAAGCATTTGAAGGAGTGCTCGAAAGAATAAAGGGGTTGGTAGCTTTTGGGGCGGACCACGGCGTTCGTATTGCGATAGAGACTACCCCGATTCCGGAATTTGGGGATACACCGAGAAACGATCGAAGTTTACTTAATAATGGTGGGGGCGGGTATTGGCCAGATTTAATCAATCCCTGGCCGTTGCTCTTTTGGAGAGGAGAAATTGAAAAACTTAGAGAGGCGGGGGCCAACCTTACCATCGATATTTGTCATTCATACATCGCTTTAAGAACTATTCTCGAAATCGAAAAATATACTTCGAAGAAGCAAGAAAGCTTCTTAGCGCGCTATGGCCTATACGCCTCGGACCTTGAACATGCGAGGGAGGCGATGGAATTTGCCTCATTAGTTTTGGAGCACACTAAACCCGGAGATATCTGGCACGTTAACGATGCACGGGGTTTTTATAAGTCCCCTGAGCTATTTGGGGAAGAGTCGTTTTTCGAAGAAGGCGTCCAGCTGTTTGAGGGAGACATTCCCGAGAACGATTTGATGATTTTGATCCGCGAGGGCTTGAGAAAGCGGATTAAATTTGTTTTGGAGGTGCACGAAACCGACTTCACCAATAGACCAAATACCAAAATGTCTCTTGAAAGAGTTTTAGGGCTTTTTGAGGCAACAGAAGATGATCTGGCGATCACTCGATGAAGCTGGAATGGTCAAATTTTTCCAAGTACAATCCCTTACGACTGAGAGACCAGCCGATTTGAGTGCCGATCTAATTTGCATGGGGGTCCAGAGGGTTTGGTTAAAAGAGAGGTAACCATGTTCTTCTGGTTCTTTTTTACTTTCGCTGGTGACGACAAGGTCATAAGCCAGTCGCGTGTGTTGACTGATTAAGTTGGTGGTGGCGGTTTGCTTACAGTCGATTTTTTTGCCATTACTAACAAGGCTAATATTCCGGTTACGCGGAGGATCGGCGATAGCGGCGATTCCATTCCAGCAGTCGAACAGAAAAACACCTCCTGGTGTCAGTCTGCTGGCGATAGAGGCAAAAAAGGATATTAGTTTAGTCATGGTTGGGATATAGGTAACGACATTGA
>MGLG01000035.1:2644-9035 GCA_001795975.1 Candidatus Yanofskybacteria bacterium RIFOXYD1_FULL_42_10 | reverse complement strand
TTTTAAATCCGGCAGCTCGTTTATGCCCGCCGTATCCGTAAAGAAAACTTTTGCAATAATCCAACATCTCCATAAGGTTGAGGGCTTCGCTTGATCTCGCCGAACCCCTTGAGACACCATTAGTTCCTTTTCTTATCACAATCGTGGTGATGCCATAATAATTAAAAATCCTTGAAGCAATAGCGCCCATGGTCACATAGGGCAAGTCGTCAAATACCTCAAATAAAATATTTTTCTTATATAAATGCGGATGGCGCTTTACATGTCCGACCGCCTCATTAAGATAATTTGAAAACCTCACAGAAACATCGGCAAGTTCTCTAATGATACTCATCGGATGCTCAGGATCAATTAAAAATTCACAGGATTTTTGGGAATCAAAAATATTTATAAATAACTCTAAGATGTGAAAAATGTCTTCGTGCCCGATATTTCCAAGAGATTTTTTTATCTTAAGAACCTTCATAAGATTAATCAGATCACTATCTCTTGTTTTTAATAATGATTGGATACCGAGACCGACAAGAAATCTGTTTTCATTTCGTAACGGCACCCGGTCATGCACGGCGGCAATTGCTGTAAGCGCCAGAAAATAATTTTTAAAATACTCAAAAACCTCGGGTGATAAAGCGTAAATCATTTTGAGCGCCACGCCGGCGCCAGAAAGATGAGGCCACGGATAAGTGTCACTTTTCTGTTCCGGGTTGATGAAAGCAAAACATTTGGGTTTTTTATGCTGAACAATGTGATGTTCAACAATTATCAAATCTATACCTAATGCTTGAGTCATATCCGCTGCTCCAAAACTGCTCCCGCCTAAATCAATAGCAATAATAACTTTAAATTTATCTTTGGCTGCTTGCTTAACAAATTCCTCATCTATATCATGCGCTTTGCCTATATGAACCAGAGGACTCTTGGCGCCCAGCTTCTTCAAAGCCAGAAACATCATCGCCGCCCCAGGAATTCCATCTCCGTCAAAATCCCCATAAACAGCTATTTTCTCCTTGTATTGCAGAGCCAGCTTTATTCTCTCAACGGCATGCTTCATGTCTTTTAATTTGTATGGATCGTGGAAGAATTTTTGCCAGCTGGGATGCCAAAAATCCGAGACTTCAGTCTCGGTTTTAATTCCCCTCTTTGCCAATATTTGTTTTATTATCTTATCCATCTCAGGCGTTTAAACTTCATGAATAATAACCTAATGCCTCCAATCCTGGCAAGCGATTCCCTGATAAAAATTCCAGCATCGCCCCTCCGCCGGTAGAAATGAAATCAAACTTACCAATCAAGCCGAATTTATTTAACGCCGCTATCGTGTCTCCCCCGCCGGCAACTTTAAAACCGGTTGAATCGGCAATCGTCTTGGCCACCGCCTTGGTTCCGCCAGCGAATCTGTCATCTTCAAACATTCCCATCGGCCCGTTCCAAATTATCATTTTGGAATTTTTAATTATTTCGGTATATTCCTTGGCGGTTTCCCGCCCGATATCCAAAATTTTATTTTCAAAAATATTAAAATCTTTCGGCGCGAGCAACATCGGATTATTCAAATCGAGTCCGGCAAGCAATTCTTGGTAATTATCGTCAATAATGGAATTTCTTACATCGGCGCCTTTGGCTTTCAAAAAATCGTTGGCAACTACTCCGCCGAGCAGAATTTTCTCCGCCTTATCAATAAAATTTTTAATCACCGGCACCTTGGTGGATGCCTTCGCCCCGCCGATTATGACAATTTTTTTTCCTTTCGGCGATTGAATGGCCTGTTGAAGCTTAGCCGTTTCTTCTTCAATCAGCGGTCCGGCGTAAGACGGCAAAAATTTTGTAATCGCCGAAACTGATGCGTGATTTCTGTGACAGACCGCAAAAGCATTGTTTATATACAAATCAAATCCATTAGACAAACTCTTGGCAAATGTTTCATCATTATCGATTTCACCGCTAAACTGGCGGATGTTTTCCAATAGGCCGACTCCCTGATAATTTTCAAAATATTCGGCGATGTCTTCTATCTTTTTTATAAAACCGACTTCATGTCCAAGCAATATGTGCAATTGAGGCACCAACTCCGCGAAAGAATCTGTGGCGGAAATATGCGCAATCATCACTACTCTTGCCCCTTGATTTACTAAATAATCAATAAACGATTTCTGCTTTAAAATCCTGAACGGGTCAGCAATCACGAAATCTTTCCCAATAGGAATGTCAAAATCAACCCGCAATAGAACTTTTTTGTTTTTAAAATCAATTATGTCCCGTATTGTTTTCATAAATTTTTACTAACAACTTCGAGAATTTTAACAAATTCCTCTTTATCTACACTCGCTCCGCCAACAAGAACTCCGCTTATCTCATCATGAATGATAAAATCACGGATGTTTTGAGAATTAACTGAACCGCCGTACAGAATACGCAAATCGCCTATCGCTAATCGCCTATCGCTAATCAAAAAATCTCTTATTATTTTAATCGATTCAATGGCCGATTCTGGAGTGTCGGGTTTGGCATTGAGCTCGGTGCTTATCGCCCAGACAGGCTCATAAGCAATAATGCATTTACCAATATCGTCGGCCGACAAACCGTCAAAAGTTTTGAGCGTTTGATTTTCAAGAAAACTTTTGTAATCGCCGTCTCGCGTTCGTTCGCCTAAACAAACAACGGGAATCATTTCGTTTTGCAAAACCAATTTTAATTTTTCGTTGACGATTTCGTCCGATTCTCCAAGCCCCCATCTTCTGTCCGAATGCCCGACAATGACATACCGCACATTCAGTTTTTTAAGGTCTTCCGCCGTATCCTGCGCGCCCAGAGATGCCTCATGCTCAAAATGAGAGGTAGTCAAAATCTTGCCAACCTCTTCTAGAAAAACGGATGGCGGGCAAAACACTAGAGAAAATTCCTTTGTCTCGCCCAGTGATTCAAGATAATCATTCACGCGCTCCAAAATCCCCTCGGCATCAGCAAGAGTTTTAGGCAATATTTTCCAGTTGGCAACAATTAATTTTTTAGTCATAAAAAATATTTTCTACCCCAAAACTCTTTCTCGGCACATCTTTTTTCGGGTACGGATTTTTTGAAGCTTAAAAAATCCTGAATTTTTCGCGTCGTCTCGCTCAAAACCCCCTGCAAAAGATATGCCTTCAGTGAGTTTTGTAATTCATTTTATAATGCTTCCTAATGTACAAAATTATAAAAACCGCTATTACCCCGACAATAGCATAATTTAATTTCTGGAAATAAGGATGCAAAACCTCCCAATTATCGCCCAATTTCAGGCCTATCAGGGCGAGCATAAAATTCCACGGCAAGGCTCCCAAAAAAGTAAAAGCCGTAAATTTTTTAAAACTCATTTGAGCGATACCGGCCGGCAAAGATATAAAAGTACGCACCACCGGAAGCATCCTGCCGAAAAACACCGCCGCCGAACCATACTTAGAAAACCACCTATCGCCCAAATCCAAATCTTTTTGATGGATAAAAACATATTTCCCGTACCGCTCCAAAATCCATCGTCCCCCGCTTCGGCCGATTAAAAACAAAACGATGGAGCCGGCTAAATTGGCAAGAGTTGCCGCAAATACTACCGCCCAAAATCCGAATCTGCCCGATGACGCTAAAAAACCTGAAAAGGGCACCACTACTTCCGATGGTATCGGAATCGCCGCGCTTTCCAACATAGAGAGCACAAAAATTCCGACATAGCCGGTTTTGTCTATCACGCCCAACGCCCAACTGCTGATTAGAGAAATTATTGCAGTCATAAATACATTGTTAATGGCTAATTGTTATCTTGAAATTTATTAAAATTAAAACAAGCTAACAAGCTAACAAGCTAACAAGCTAACAAGCTAACAAGCTAACAAGCAGGCTCCCCGTAATTCCTCCGCCGCATCATCGGGGTCAACTACATTTATATGTATGTCCGTTCCCAATTCCACACCCCCCTCAATTGACAATCTCGGCACTATTTCCAAATGCCAGCAATAAAAATCGTGAAAATGTTCTCCGAGATCGTCTTTCAGCGGCGCCGTATGAATAAAATAATTAAAAAACGGCTTGTCCAAAACCCGCCCGATTTTACCAACAACATCTTGAATTGCTTCTCCAAGAAACTTATCTTGTTCATCCGGCAATACCTCAAAGTGCGCGTGGCTTTGTTTAGGGAATATTCTTACCTCATAAGGATATTTGGAAACAAAAGGACAAAAAGCGATAAAATACTCGTTCTCGTAAACGATTCGTTTCGCTTGTTTTATTTCCCACTCCAAAATAATGTCGTAAATTTTCTTGCCGTGTTTTTTGTAATAATCAAACGAACCGTAAATGCTCCCGTAAACATCGGGCGGAAGAACTGGAAACGAAATGATCTGCGAATGAGGATGATAAATGCTCGCCCCCGCGCCCGGTCCATAATTATGAAAAATTAAAATATATTCGGCGTAGCCGTCTTTTTCATAAATTTCTTTATAGCGTCTTTTATATACTTTGATTGCGTCGGCAAATTGTTCTTTTGAAAAATCATAAGGGGTTATATCGTGCTCGCGGAATATAATAATGTCATGATTTCCAGCGGCGGCATGAATCTTGAATAATCCTTCAGTTGCTTCTTCGTCGGCTTTTCCCGGCATAACCGCTGGATATTTATTTTGAATCACCATCATGTTCCATTTTTCATTGTCGGGAAAACCCCACACTATTTCCTGTCTAGACGCAACCGGATCATCAAAAGGACAGCCCTCTTTTGGTTTATAAAACGCTTCCTTTTCTTTGGCGATGTGTCCTTTCGCCCGTCCGGCAGAAAACAAAACCCATTCGCCGGAAACCAGGTTCTGTCTGAATTCGGATAAAAATTTTTTAATCATATTTATTGGTTTTTAAATTCCACCAAATCTTTAATGTTTGTAATAATGTTTTCGGATAAGCCCAAATGTTCACTTTGGAATCAGGGGCGTTTTTCCAGACAATCGGCACTTCTTTTATTTTGTAGCCATATTTTCTCGCCAAAGCAAGCAGTTCAACATCAAATCCCCAACCGAAAGTCCGCATCTTTGGGAAAATTTTCTCGGCGGCCTCCTTAGTAAATAATTTAAAACCGCGTTGGGTGTCATGAATACCCGGCGCCACCCAAAACCTTATCCAAAAATTGCCGAGCTGGCCCAGCAATCTGCGGTAAACCGGTTCTTCGCCTATCTTCTCAGCGCCCTTGATGCCGATTGAGGCGATAACAATGTCATGCCCCCCCGCAACCCAAGAGAGCATTTTATCAAGATTGTCTATCGTCGTGGCATTGTCGGCATCCATAAATAACTTCAAATCTCCGTGAGCTTCCATCATTCCCTGTTGAACTACCTTGGCCTTGCCTCGGTTTTGCTTGTTATCTATCAGTTTTAAGTTTGGGACTTGAGACTGGAAACTTTGGACTATCTCTGCCGTGTTGTCTTTGGAACCGTCATTCACCACCAATACTTCGTAATCATAATTTTGTTTTTTTAAATAATCAAAAACCGATTCAAGGGTCGGAATAATTCTCTTTGCCTCATTGTAAGCGGGAATAACGACGGATAAATACATACCATCATAATATCATAAAAAATGATTTTTAAAATGAATACGCTTCGCCACCGCCCCTTTTCATCCGAATGCTCCGACCTCCGGTCTGGAATTTTAATATCCGGACCCCTCTTTTAACGCAAATTCCAAAACTCGCATTAAATAGATGATTTTTCTTAAAAAAATCATCTATTTAATTTACGCTCGGAACAGCCACCGCATATTGCGGGGTCACGCCAAGGCGGAGATTGGAATTTGCTATTCGGCTTGCCCCGCCAAGGGCGGGGCGTCGCGGATATTTTAAAATTCCCCACAGCGGATGAAAGAGGGGCGGATGGCTATGCTTATATTCCTTTGACCTTTCTCGGCAGAGTGTCAGTTTCCAATACAAACCTATCTGGGCGGAGGGCGTGGCCCCTCTTTCTGGATTGCGTATCTTCCCGCAACCAGAAAGAGGGGCACCCCGAAGCCATGAGGGAGGTTATTGGGTGGATTGGATCAAGTTTTATTAAATTTGACATTGTGCTGAACAATAGGTATTTTGTTCCCCATGGCTTACGACTCAAGCGAAATAATAGAAATTAAAAATAACGATAAGTGTTTTCCACAAATATTGCGGGAAATACATGATTGTCCGAAACAATTGTATTGCCGGGGAAACACAGAACTTTTAAACAATAATTGTTTCGCCGTCGTCGGCACAAGAAAACTGACCAGTTACGGCAAAGAAGCTGCTATGATGATAACCAGAGACCTGTCGCACTATTTCACCATAGTAAGCGGGCTTGCTCTCGGCGTTGACGCAGTCGCCCATCGGGCGACACTGGACGCAAAAGAAAAA
>MGLG01000035.1:0-2585 GCA_001795975.1 Candidatus Yanofskybacteria bacterium RIFOXYD1_FULL_42_10 | reverse complement strand
GTGTTTTAATTATTGAGGCCGACAAAGAAAGCGGTTCCCTGATAACGGCCAAACTTGCCGTTGACCAAAACCGCGATGTCTTCGCCGTTCCCGGAAGTATTTTTTCGTCAAAATCATTGGGACCGAACAAATTGATCCAAGGAGGAGCAAAATTGGTAATGTCAGCCGGAGATATCTTGGAAGAATACGACAAAATTCCCGAACTTTTCGGTAAACAAAAAATGGCCATATCCACAGAAAATCCTGTTGAGCAAAAAATCCTTGCTATACTGAACGAGAACGGGAAGCTTCACATAGATGAGATAATAAGAAAAACAGAAGAAGAAACATCCGTGGTCGTTTCGACTCTTTCTATGATGGAGATTCGCGGCATTATAGAAAACATTCAAAACTTTTTTTATAAATTAAAATAAGATTGTTAGCTTGCCATCTTGCTACCTTGTTAACTTGAATTTAAAAACAAGATAACAAGATAACAAGATAACAAGACCCCATGCAGCTTGTAATCGTTGAATCCCCAACCAAATCAAAAACCATTTCCAAATTTCTCGGAAAAGATTTTGTCATACGCGCTTCCGTGGGACATATACGGGATTTACCTAAAAGCAACAAAAAAGCGATTGATATTGAAGGAGGCTTTGTCCCCAATTATGTTGTTGATGCCGATAAAAAAGATATTATTTCTGATTTGGAAAAAAATGCCGAAAAGGCCGATGAGGTCTATCTTGCCACCGACCCCGACCGCGAAGGAGAAGCGATTGCCTGGCATATTTCTCAAGTCCTTGGACTCAAAAACCCGAAACGAATCGCTTTTCATGAAATAACCGAAGACGCAATACGGGAGGCGCTTGAGCATCCGCGCGCGATTGACGCCAAACTTGTAAAAGCCCAGGAAGCAAGGCGAGTTTTGGACCGGCTCGTCGGCTATGACCTTTCGGGATTAATTTGGAAAAAGGTTCGTTACGGGCTTTCTGCCGGAAGGGTTCAGTCGCCGGCTTTGCGAATTCTCGTTGAACGCGAGCGCGAGATTAACGCCTTTAAAAGCGAGGCATATTACAACATCGCCGCCGATGTTTTTGGGGGGGATAAAATAGTCTTTCGCGTCGTCTGCGAAGAAGAACCGCGCGATAAAAAAATCTCGGAAACAATTTTGGAAAAAAGCCATTCCGGCTCATGGTTCGTCAAAGACATCACCGAAACTGAAGTCAAGCGGTCTCCCCGCTCGCCTTTTACAACTTCAACCATTCAGCAGTCGGCAAGCTCGCGCCTCGGTTTTTCGCCTGCCCGCACCATGCTCATCGCCCAAAAACTTTACGAACATGGTTTTATCACCTATATGCGCACCGACAGCTTAAACCTCGCCGCTTCGGCCCAAGCTCAAATCGCCGGTATTATCACTAACAAATACGGTAAAGAATATGTAGAGGTCCGCAATTACAAAACCAAAAGTAAAAATGCCCAGGAAGCCCACGAAGCCATCCGCCCGACCAACGCCGCTCTTGAAACCGCCGGCGCCAACGAAGAACAGAAAAAACTCTACCGCCTTATCCGCGAACGGACTATCGCTTCGCAAATGGCCGATGCCAAACTTTCGCGCGCAAAAGTTTCCGCCAATATAAAAGAAGGCGGGATTCCGGATTTCTCGGCCACCGGCACCAGAGTTATGTTTGACGGCTGGCTGGCTTGTGATACCCGCGCCCGAGGCGAAGATGTGGAATTGCCAAAAGTAGAAATAAACGAGACACTAACCCTCAAAGATATCGTCAGCGAAGAAAAACATACCGAACCTCCGTCCCGCTACACCGAAGCTGGACTCGTTAAAGAACTTGAAAAGCGCGGCATCGGCCGGCCTGCAACTTATGCTTCAATTATAAAAACTCTTCACGATAGAAAATATGTGGAAAGAGACAACCGCTCGCTTAAACCAACCGACACCGGCGAAGTCGTCAGCACCTTCCTTGAAAAAAATTTTATGAATTATATCAGCGACTCATTTACCGCTGAAATGGAAGACGAATTGGATGATATCGCAGATGGCAAAAGAGAATATGTTAAAACCTTAAGCGATTTTTATAAGCCATTTCATCGCGATGTTAAGGCGAAAGAAAAAATAGACAAGCTCACCAATCTCGGCGAAGCGCCGAAAGAATTTAAGTGTCCTAAATGTGGCAGTCCGATGATCATCAAGCTTGGCCGTAACGGCAAGTTTTTGAGTTGTTCCCGCTATCCGGTCTGCGACGGCGCCCGCAAAATTGACGGTTCAGTCGTTGAACCGAATAAACCGATTGGCACCGACCCGACCACTGGCCTTCAAATATTTGTTATGGAGGGGAAATTTGGTCCCTATGTCCAAGTCGGCGAAAATCCTCCGAAAAGTGAGAAAGGCGGAAAACCCCGCCGGGCAAGCATTCCCAAAGAAAAAGATCCGGCTTCAGTCACAATTAACGAAGCATTAAAATATTTAAGCTTGCCTCGCGTTCTTGGCGTTCATCCGGAAACTGGCAAAGAAATCTCCGCCAACAACGGCAGATTCGGACCATACATCGTTTATAACGGAGATTTTCGTTCACTTAAAAAAGCAGACA
>MGLG01000034.1:7833-12159 GCA_001795975.1 Candidatus Yanofskybacteria bacterium RIFOXYD1_FULL_42_10 | reverse complement strand
TCATTGCCGGAAGTAACGCTTACCCAGCCCAGCTGGTCATCGCCTTTTAATTTAATGGCCGCTATTCCATTCCGCCTCACCTGCGAGAAAGCGTCCATATCAACTTTTTTGATAACGCCGTTCGCCGTCGCCATAAACAGAAAACCTTTGCGCTCTTTTTCTTCTTTGGATATCGGGATAACCGCGGTAATCGCATCCGTGGGACTGACTTGCAGGAAATTAACAATCGCCTTGCCCTTTGATTGGCGCGACGCTTCGGGGATATCATATCCTTTGGTTTGGAAAACCTTGCCAGTATTAGTGAAAAACAAAATATTGTCATGAGTATTGGCAAGGAAAAATTGGGAAACGACATCTTCCTCCTTGGTGGCAATGCCGATCAAACCCTTGCCGCCGCGTTTTTGCGCTTTCAATTCCTCGGGCGGCATTCGTTTAATATAGCCCCCGCGGGTAAGCATAAACAGCGAGTCCTCCTCCGGAACCAATTCTTCTTCCCCTATTTCTTTAAGCGGCGATTTTATAATTTTTGTCCTTCGTTCATCGTTATACTTTTCTTTTATTTCAAGGAATTCTTTTTTCACCATGGCTAAAATTTTCTTGGGGCTGGCCAACAAGTCTTCCAGTTCGGCTATCAAAGCCATTTTTTCTTTCAGCTCGTCGTTGATTTTCTTTCTTTCCAAACCGGCCAGGGCCTGAAGTTTCATTTCCAAAATCGCTGTTGCCTGCTTGTCGGAAAATTTGAACTTTTTGATTAAATTATTAAAAGCGTCCTCTTTGGATTCCGATGCCCTGATGATCTTTATTATTTCGTCAATATGATCAAGCGCTTTTTTGAGACCCTCAAGAATGTGGGCTCTGTCTTTGGCTTTCTGCAATTCATATTTGGATCGCCTCACTACGACGACACGGCGGTGGTCAATGAATTTTTCAAGCAATCCCTTGAGTCCCAAAATTTGCGGCTGGATTCCGTCAACCAGCGCAAGCATATTGAAATGAAACGCCTTTTGCAGTTCGGTGTATTTGAAAAGTTGGTTTAAAATCTTTCTCGGAAAAGCGTCTTGCTTCAAATCTATCGCTATTCTCATGCCGTCTTTATCTGATTCGTCGCGGACATCTTTAATCCCCTCGATTCTCTTTTCTTTTACCAGATCGGCAATCTTAATAATCAGCTCGGCCTTGTTCACTTGATAAGGAATTTCGGAAACGATTATTTGAAATCCTTTCTTGCCTTCAACGATATCGGCCATGCCTCTCATTACCACCGGTCCCCGGCCGGTAGCATAAGCATTCATGATATCGCTCTCATTATAAATAACTCCGCCGGTCGGAAAATCCGGCCCTTTGACAAATTGAACAAGTTCTTTAACATCGGCATCGCTGTTATCAATCAGATAAGCGAGCGCGTCCAAAACTTCTCCGAGATTGTGGGGCGGAATATTGGTCGCCATGCCCACTGCGATACCCATAGATCCGTTTATTAAAAGATTGGGGATTCTTGTCGGCAGAACAACCGGCTCCTTGCTCGTTCCGTCAAAATTATCCATAAAGTTGACCGTCTCCTTGTCAATATCGGCTAATAACGGTTCCGAAATGGGAGACAATTTGGCTTCAGTATATCTATACGCAGCGGCAGAATCCCCGTCGATACTGCCAAAATTACCTTGGCCCGTTACAAGCGGGTAACGAAGAGAAAAATCCTGCGCCATGCGGACCATTGATTCGTAAGCCGCCGTATCGCCGTGCGGATGGTAATTACCGATGACATAGCCGACCACTTTGGCGGACTTTTGGGTCTTGGCGCTGTGTCTTAACCCCATCTCATGCATGGAATACAGTATCCTGCGATGCACCGGCTTCAATCCGTCGCGGACATCCGGCAAGGCGCGCGAAACTATAACGCTCATCGCGTATTCAAGATATGACTGCTGAACCTCCTGGGTTATTTCTCTTTGTTGGACACCCTGCGCCATAATTAAAAAACAACTCTCGCTACTTTACCGAGCGAGATATTGTTATCTTGTTGATTGTTAATTTGGTTTTTTAATTTCAATTATCAATATAACAATTAATAATATAGCAATTATATTCATTTCTTTCCCGCCAACGGCAACAAATAGGTTCTGATATTCAAGTTTTCTTCTCTTGGCGACAAAGACTCTTCTTTTGAATTTATTTCTAAATCGCCCCCTATATTAAACATATTCAAGACCGCCGCCTTAAGGTCTTTTCCGGTCTGCCCGATATTGCTGAACAGCGAAGGAATGTCCGTTGTTTTCTCGTCGTATAAATGGGCAAATCTGGGATTGCCTCCGGCAAAAAACTTTTGCTCGGTCTCTTTGTCCGGATTTAACATTACATAAACATTCTTTTGAAACGAGTTGAACCAAACCATCCCCGCCAATGAAACAGTAATGACAACGCTCAATCCAAACATTATTTCTTTCGTCGCCTGCGGTTGATTTTTAATATCTTTTAAAAAAGACATGATTGCAGATTGCTATCTTGTTATATTGCTATCTTGTTTTAAATTTTCAAGATAACTCCGATGGTTTTGCCATCGTGAGTCCGCGACAAAGTCGGGACAATCATCAATTAACAAGGTAACAATTATTTATATACTAAACATTACCAATTTCATTTCTTCCGTCGGTAAAAGCTTTTTTGTCGTTTTGAATTTGTCCGCTTTTTCCGGGGTCAGACCAAGCTCTTTGACGAATTTCTCCGGCCCGTCAATGTCAATCTTTAAATCTGGGATTTTGTAATGCATCGGAATAATTATCTTGGGCTCTATCTGGTTTATCGCCTCAACGGCTTCTTTAAAATCAATGGTATATTTGCCGCCCACTGGAATCATCAGAATATCCACATCGCCTATTTCTTCTATCTGTTTGTCGGTTAGTTCGTGGCCGACATCTCCAAGATGACAGACCGTCATTTCTTCAGCCTTTATTACAAAAATCGTATTCAGTCCCCGCTCCTTGCCCTCCGCTTTGTCGTGAAACGACGGGATACCCCGAATATAAATTCCGTTTCGCTCGTATTCTCCGGGCGTATTTATTAAAAATGTTTCAGGAGCCAATTCTTCAATATTATTGTGATCGTAATGATTGTGGCTCACCATAACAATATTGTCCTTTGGCTTGGGCGGTTTGAGGCCGATTTCTTTGGAGAACGGGTCAATCAAAATTGAGACCTGCCCTGAGCCTGCCGAAGGACCCTCTTTGGCTTCAATCCGGAAACAACTTTGTCCAAACCATGTAATCGTCATTACGCCAATTATATCAAAAAAATAAGAAGGAAGCAATAGAAAGTAAACAAATCTCTTCGCTTTTATATTTCTGTATCAAAAACCGCCAAGCGGGTCTGTTCCGGAGGCTTCATAAGAACAGGGGTTGTTTTTCATAAACTAGGTACTCCCTAGGCCAGGTACTCCCTAGGCCTTGCCTAGGTAAACATCTATAATTTAACGAGTGCTTCGTCGGGCCTTTTTCTTCGGTCTGCTGATTCAGAAAAAAGCCCGACCTGCGCTATTTAGCTTTTTTGAATAGCTGACACTCTGCCGAGAGAGGTCAAAGTAGTAATTAATAAATAACCTTATTTATTCACAAAACTAAGAATGGTTGCAAAATTTAGGAATTTGAGATATAGTCCTAATACTTAACAAACAAAAGAGATGGCTGACGGGTAAATAAAAACTTTAATATCGGGGATCCGCTACCAAGCGTATGCTCGATGCAATTTTGTGAATAATACAAATTCAGATATTAAGACAATGAATCCCGAACGAAGCCGCGAGGGCACGCAGCGCGCCTCTGCTTCGTTCGGGATGAAAGACCTCCTTTCCAAGGAGGAATTCTTTTTGCCCAAACCGGGTCATATTCTAAGCGGCCAAATTATCAGTATTTCCAAAGACAATGTCTTTATAGACCTTGGTTCCATCGGAATGGGCATTATCTATCCGGGAGAATTTTATGACAATCCCGACCGGATGAAAACCTTAAAACCGGGCGACAAAATTTCGGCCATGCTTTTGGAGCTGGAAAACGACGACGGTTATCGCGAGCTTTCTTTGCGTTCCGCCCAGATGACCACAGCTTGGCAGGATATAAAGGAAAAGAAAGAAAGCGGAGAAATAATCAGCGTTCCCGTTATAAACATCAACAAGGGCGGATTGATCGTTGAGGTAAGCGGGGTGCAGGGATTTTTGCCGCTGTCGCAATTATCCGCAGAACATTATCCGAAAATCGGCGGAGGCGACACCACCAAAATTGTTCAAGCATTACAGAAATTCAAAGGACAGGAATTTAAAGTAAAAATAATTGACTT
>MGLG01000034.1:1469-7801 GCA_001795975.1 Candidatus Yanofskybacteria bacterium RIFOXYD1_FULL_42_10 | reverse complement strand
AAAGAGCCATTCAGGAAGAATCAATCAAAGAAGAATTGGCCAAATTAAAAGTCGGCGATGTTGTAAACGGAGAAATCACCGAAGTCACCGATTTTGGCGCTTTTATCAGAATGGGAAACGGATTGGACGGATTAATTCATTCTTCGGAAATTGACTGGAAATTTATAGAAAACCCGAGAGAGGTATTGCATGGCGGAGACCAGATTGAAGCCAAGATTATCAGCTTGGATGGCGGAAGAGTTTCCCTGTCCCTCAAAGCGCTCAAAGAAGACCCATGGCTTGGCATTGAAGACAAATATCAAGCCGGACAAAAAGTGAAAGGGAAAATAATTAAAATTAAAAATACCGGAGCGTTTGTTGAAATAGAAAATCAAGACGGTAGCAAACTTGAAATAGTCGGTTTCGTTCCGGCAACGGAATTGGGCGGACAAAATCCGGCAGAATTTTTTGAAGTCGGTAAATCATACGATTTGGCAATCATCAGTATAGACGCCAAAGACCACAAACTCACACTTACACCTGAAGGCACAGTTGCCAAAAAAGAAACAACTGAATAAACTGGTCGCTTCGCTTCTGCCCCTTTTTACATCCACAAATCAAAGGTTTAAAAAATGGATGGATAATATGTTTCTCGGGCACGACATAAATTCCTGCTGGAATTTTGTCTTTAACTCGCCCCGTCGGGCTCCGTAAATCCCTCAAAACACACTATCCACTCATTTTTTAGTTTAATGACTCAATGGCAATTGTCGTTGAGTCATTGATTAAATATTTAAAAATTACGGAAAGAACAGACCCCTTAAAGTAACTTTCGCAGGAATTTTGGCACGGTTCCCCCGCCGTTGGCGGGGGACAAAATTCCGAGAATGTAGATAGTGATTTCTCGCTGGAAGAAATCAACTATCGGTACTTTAAGGAGTCTGTCCTTGGAGTAATATTCAATAAATTCAAAAAAAAGAGCCCCTCACCAGTTTCTATCAAGAAACTGGTGAGGGGCTTTTGAGTTTTGTGATGAGTCAAGCCCTACTAGGCTTCGGCTCCGGTTTCAGTCGGCGTTCCGGTTTCAGTGTCGGCTTTGGCCTGTCGTTCGGCCTTGGCCTTTTCGTCGGCCTTCTGTTTCGTGATGTCCCTCATGTTTCTCAACATGAGGCCAAGAGGGTATTCCAACCTGGTGAACTTGTCATCACCGGGATGCGCAGCTTCCTGCGCTCCCTGGTACAGATTCTTGAGACGGTCGGGACACTTCACGAGGATCTTCCCATTATCCTGTCGAATGACGAGAGCATTCCTCGCGTGAGGAAATGCCGTTTCGATGGGTGGCTTGCCGTCGGGCTTGCCGCTACTCCCCTTGTCCTTGCGGATCCAAGGGTCATTGATGTTATCCAGAAGAATCGTTCCCGGTTTTCCTTCAAGGAGAAACTCCTCATTGGAAACGATGGGGATGTCGCCAGCCATGGCAAGGACCGCCTCTCGCTCTTTCGCAAACTCGGCTTCCACCTTGACCTTCGCTTCGGCCTTCTCGGCCTTCTCCCTCATCGTGCGGATTCCAAGTCGCGTAAACCGATGAATATCAAGGATATTCTTTCGAATTCCCTCTCTCATCTGGTCTCTTTCGAGTTGGTCTTTGAGAACATCATGTTTTAACTTCAACTGATTGAGGTACACGAAAGCCCTTTCCTCCGCAAGCCTCTGAACAATTTTTTGCAGACCACCAATGCCCTCAACGAACGAAAGTTTGTTCTCGCTCACCTGAGCAAGAATTCGTCCTGATTTGTAGACGAAGAACTTCCCTTCCGGGTCCCTTCCCGGCTGTTCGGGGATGTCCAAGATAATCGTCCCGCTCTTCTCGGCTGGCTCTGCGTAAACCAGCGCTACAAGGTTTTCCCTTGTCATGGGGTCGATGTTCTTAGCTTCGAACTCCGTTTCCTTGTTTCGAAAGAATGCTCGAGAAAGCTTCTTTGTTTCCCTTATGAGGAATCGCAAATCCCTCATGATGTCCCTTGCCTCGTTGTCATTCGCGAATATTGATGTGAGTTGGTAGTTCACATCAAATGCGCGAACTCCGTCCGGTGGAATGCATTCGTAGCTCTGTTCAGTGGCCTCCTTGGTAAAGTCATAATTGAGTAATTTGTCCAACACATCCTTTAGGTCTTGCCCATCCCCGTTCTTGGGACAGGTCAAAACATAGGAGGCCGCAAAACACTTCACCGCAACTTCTCGCGCCCGCCCAGTAACCTGGTTGAACAAATCGGCCAACGCTTTGCGATTGTGTAGCTCTGACTCCTTATTTTCCGCGAGTTCTTGCTCCTTGGCTGGCGCTGCCGAGTAGTCTCGTAACGATGTAACCAGGTCGGACATCAATGGCGCGATATCCTTCCGAAACTGGACTAGAGCTTCTTCCTCCTCGGCCATTCTCTGCCGTTCAACCTCTATCGCCTTTTGATGCTCTTCCAGCGCCTTCTGGCGTTCTTCGGGCGCCAAAATGTGCCGGACAGTCGGTAGGACAGCAGGTCGTTGGAAACTGAACTTCTGGACCGTGGCGACCGCGGCCAGGATCTTGCTGGCACCACTCTTGCCACTCTTCTTGCTTTCCTTCTCCCTCTTCTCTTCGACGATGACGCCCTTTGCCTTGAGGGCGTCCATCATCGTCATGCTCGAATTCCCACCATGTTCCCTTACTACCCGCTCAATCTCTTCCTTCGTCATCGTTTCATCGTTCTTAGACATTTCTGTCTCCTCTTGCCCACTTAAAAAGTGGGCTGAAAATTGTTACGAAAGTTTCATTACGAAATAACACGAAAAACCTTGTTTGCCCTTATTTTCTCCTTCAAAAAAGTTGTCAATGACCGTTTTGCCGGGGAACCATTCCCCAGCTTCAATGGCACCATTATACCAAAAAGAAAAAGCCCTGTCAATCCCTCACCAGTTTCTTTTGAGAAACTGGTGAGGGATTACAGGGCAACTCGTTGCTTTATTAATCTACTAAGAGCATCGGCGGGACTTCTGTGGCGGAAACTCTTTTTATTGTCATTTCAATAGTTTCTTTGCCAAAACATCCTTCCAAAATCAGAAATACTATTTCTCCGCTCTCTCTATCCAAAATCTTAACAAAAACAGGAATAAACTCATCTTGTTTCTCCTTGCTAAGAAGAACCAAGCGGATATATGGTTTGCTCGTATTGTTAAATCCAAAGGATTTATCTTCACCGAATCGAGCAAAACGGACAAAGAATGGTTTCTTGGAAATCCCCCTGCCCCACAGCTGAAACCCGTAATATTCAACTTCTCCATCTTGGCATGGAACAAATTTAATTGTTCTTGTGCCATTTGCATCAACAACAATAGCTGACTGGTAAACTTTCCGCTGACATGCAGAAAGATAAATCTGCTTTCCATTCTCATTCAATAATTCGGAATTATAAACAAAGTCATTTTCTTTCTTTAGTACCACTTCAAGAGAAACCATCAAATCTTTTCCAAAAATGGGATGCCATTTTGCTATGCGAATGTTTTCACTCATGCTTCCACCTCCTGCCCGACAAGGGCTTTGATCCGCCTGCGTCCGTCGCTTTGATGCTCGGAGATATAACTGTCTATCTCCTTGTCATCGCCGTGAACGAGAAACACGGTATCGGGATTCATTCGTTCTTCCAGCTCTTCGCCGTCTTTTTTGTCCATGTGCGCCGACAGGTCAAAATACCCGACCTCGCACTTTCTCTTTATCAATCCGGCGTTAAACGGCAAAAAATCACCAACTTCACTGTTTAGCAGCTGGAAACCTTGAGTGGTCGGATCCTGGTAGCAAACGACAAAAATATGCTTTCGTTCATCACCAAGAAATCTTTCCGCCCACCAAGATGAAGGAGAATCGGGCAACAGCATCCCCGCTGGCGCGATAATGACCGCCGGTTTCCCCCTGCGGCGAATATTTTCCCGTTCAATATTTCTTATTTTTGGATTTCCGCCTATTATATGGGCCTCGTCCAAAACGCTTCCTTTGAAATATTTCCGATAAACATCAAACGCCCTTTCTGAACCGTCAATTACGGGTTCAATGCCGGCGTTTTTCAAAATCATATAAACATCCTGCGCCCGGTCAATTGACAAAGTGGCAAATAGCACCTGCTCACCATTAGCAAGAGCTTTCTTGGTAGCGGAGACCAAATCGTTTTTGGTATCTTCTCTTTCTTTCTTTATCTCGTTGATACAAGTTGATTCCCTGACCAACAACCTTAATCGGCCGCTAACCGAAATTTTGAAAGCGCCCTTAATCAAGCTTCTGTCCTGATAACAAATGTCGTTGGTGATAAAAACCCATTCTCCCCTATACTCAATCAGATAAGATACTGAACCAAGAATATGGCTGGCGGAAATGGGATAAACAGTAATTCCCTCGGGAAGAAAAATTGGTTTTTCCATACTGATTTCTTGAGTGGAGTTATAAGCGGAATTAACTTCCTCTTCGGCAAAAAGCGGTTTTATGCCTTTTCGTTCAGCCCGCCTGATTGCTTGCCGCAATGGCGCTACAGCAAGAAGCTTAGTTTCATGAGTCGCAAATTGCGCCTTCAGTTTGGGAAATCTTTGTGACACCCGCGGCCAATTAAACACATGGTCGCGGTGAGCATGGGAATAAAACATATATTCCAGGTCGGGAGCCACTGAAAAATCGGGTTCTTGCTCTTCGTCTCCCCGCACATTGCCCCCATAATCAATTCCGATAGTTGTTTCACCGCATGTAAGAGCGTAAAAACTTCGGCTGATGAAATTTGCGCCGCCGCCGGCGACAATAGAAATCTTGTTTGGCATTGTTTCCTCCTAAACAAATAAATCAAGAAGCTGGCCGGACTTTTCGTCCCTGATTCCCAACTTATATACGGCGAGAGCAATTCTGCTTCTGTGAGAAGGAAAAGTTCCTTCTGGCAAATTGCGAAGGTCAAACCATCCGCAATCGTCGGTTTCCAAACTGCGTTTCTTTATCTTTCCTAACACGATTTCGGAATGCACCACGATAAGGCGATGGTTTTCCGATTTGGTAAGCTCTTCAAATAAAACCGCCGTCGGCCTTACCAACAATCCGGTTTCTTCTATTCCCTCGCGGATAGCCGTAAAATAAACCATTGAGCCCAGCAAAGTCACATAATTGCCGTATTCTTTATGCGTCCGGAAAAAAGAAAAAAACTCATTGTCCATTCTTTCTTGTCTAATAAAGTTTCTAAAAAACTCTTCGTCCAAATTGATGTCCACTTCAACCGGTAAAAAATTAATGATCTGCCGGTAAGTCCGGTTAATATCCCACCCCTCGGTGTTGCCGCCGAAAAGATTCCATCCTGGGCGTCTTCCGCCCTCGCCGGCATGATCTTTCTCGTGAACCAGTAAAATTTTCCCGTCCTGAATTACCACATTCTGAACAGTAAACGAAAGCTCTCCGAATTCAAAACTCATGACTCACGCTCCTTTATCCTGTTTTTCTTTCAGTTATCCTTATTTTCAATGATCTAATCCGCGCATCGGATGCGCGAATTTAATGGAACAAATATACATTAATTACTTGACTTTGTCAAACAAGTAATCTATACTGTTTTACAAGGAGGTGAGTATGACCTCGCCCCAGGACCCGGTTAAGACCGCGGAAAAAACAGAGAGCACATTGAAAAGAAAACCAAAAATTTTCAAACAGCCGCCGCAGAAAAGAATTTTTGCCGTATTCATGGACTACAAGAATCTTGATGACGGCCTCCCCGGCGGCACAAGAAAATTCAGCGACTTTTCTTGGCTCATCAACCCAATACTTGAACAAGGCATAATCGCTTTTGCTTATGTGTTTATTCCGGATAATTATGCAGGTAGAGCAGAAATATATCAACTATCCGATAAACATGATTTCTTGCCGATATTATGCACAAGAAAAACTAAAAACGGAATTATGAAAAACGGGGATACGGTAGACGCAAAAATGGAAAGGGAGGCAATAAAACTGATCATCCACAGCGATATTACCGATATAACAATCGTCTCCGGCGACGCAGATTTTCAAGGACTCATAAACTTTGCCATACATAATCAAAAAAGGGTAACCGTGGTTCCCGCCGCCAAAGCGTGTTCAGAAAGATTCTTTGAAATGGCTGAAACCGGTAAAATCAAACTGGAAGTTGTGCGGTAAACCCGCAAGGGCAAACGATAAGCTCGTTTGCCTTTTTCATTTTTTGTGGTAAATTTTAAGATAATGAAATTGTTAATCCGTTATATTGTAATAGTTTTCTTCATTCTGCTGGGAGCGGCCGGGTTAGTTATGGTTTTTCAATCGCCGCTTAGCCGGGTTGCCGATGTATCCC
>MGLG01000034.1:0-1461 GCA_001795975.1 Candidatus Yanofskybacteria bacterium RIFOXYD1_FULL_42_10 | reverse complement strand
ATATCAAAGAAATTTCAGTCAGCGATGATTCCTTGAATGTTGTTTTGAATAACGGCGATAAATTAACGGCAAAAAAAGAAAGCAATGTTTCGGTCTTTGAGACGCTTGCCAATCTTGGCGCAGACAAAGACAAACTTTCTTCCGCCAACATTCGGATTAAAGAGGCCTCGGGGGCGATGACAATTTTATCGGCTGTTATTCCCGTTGTCCTGCCCTTTCTGCTGATAATCGCCATCTTTTGGTTTATGTTCAGCCAGGCCCAAAAGGGTTCCATGCAGGCAATGAGTTTTGGAAAATCAAAGGCGCGGCTGGCAAATTCTTCAGACGGCAAAAAGAAGCTTTCGTTTAAGGATGTCGCCGGATTGGTTGAGGCGAAAGAGGAGGTCTCCGAAGTAGTTGAATTTTTAAAAGACCCCCAAAAATTCCAAAAACTCGGAGCAAGAATTCCAAGAGGCATTTTGCTGGTTGGCTCTCCCGGTACGGGCAAAACCCTGCTTGCCAAAGCTGTCGCCAATGAAGCCAAAGTTCCCTTCTATTTCGTTTCCGGCTCGGAATTCGTGGAAATGTTTGTCGGTGTGGGCGCCAATCGGGTACGAGACACATTTGAACTCGCTAAGAAAACATCTCCCTCAATTATTTTCATTGACGAAATAGACGCAGTCGGCCGGCACCGCGGAGCCGGACTTGGAGGCGGACATGACGAGAGAGAACAAACTTTGAACCAAATTCTTGTTGAAATGGACGGATTTGATACCGATGACGCGGTTATCGTGATAGCGGCAACCAACAGGCCGGATATTCTTGATCCCGCCCTGTTGCGGCCGGGAAGATTTGACCGAAGAGTTATCTTGGACGAGCCGTCAATGAAAGATCGCGAAGCGATTTTGCAAATTCACGCCTTAACCAAACCTTTGGCTAAAGGCGTAAACTTAAAATTTGTCGCGGAAAGAACTCCAGGATTTTCCGGAGCCGATTTGGCCAATCTGCTCAATGAAGCCGCAATCCTTGCCGCCAGAAACAATCAAAAAGAAATTACCCAAGAAAACATTTTCCAAGCGATAGAAAAGGTGATTTTGGGGCCGGAAAGACGAAGCCACATATTTTCCAAAAAAGAAAAAGAAATCACGGCTTACCATGAAGCCGGACACGCTTTGGTCGCCATCTCGCTCCCTCACACCGATCCGGTCCATAAGGTTTCCATTGTCTCGCGCGGACGGGCCGGAGGATATACGCTGAAATTGCCGACCGAAGACAAACACCTGCGTTCAAAACCGGAATTTGAATCGGAACTGGCTGTTCTGCTTGGCGGATATGTTTCGGAAAAAACAATCTTCAAAAATGTCACAACGGGCGCATCAAACGATTTGAGGGTTGCTTCCGATCTGGCGCGTCAAATGGTTACCCAATACGGAATGTCCGACGCTCTCGGCCCCATTACTTTTGGTGAAAAAGACGAGCTGA
>MGLG01000033.1 GCA_001795975.1 Candidatus Yanofskybacteria bacterium RIFOXYD1_FULL_42_10 | reverse complement strand
ACTTTTTGCAATTTCAAAACAATATTGAAAATAATTGCGTCTTTGGAGTTTAAACCACCAGGGGACCCACCAGCAAAAGAAATGCTTGTATTGCTCACCGATGGCAAAGGTTTTCCGGGCCAAAGAGAAAATTTGGAACCCGCCGTATTGATATCAATTAAAGAAACCGACTCTGTTAAATAGTCCAGCAAAATACTGCCTTCAACCGCATTTATATTTTTATTTTCAGAATCAACACGAACACTAAATATTATAGTATCCCCAACGAAAAAATCTGTATGACTTGTGTCTATATAAACATTTGAAGCAAAAACTGAATATGGCAAAAATATTGCGCTAAATACCAGGATAATATATATCCCGTTAGAGGTAAGACATCCCTCAAAGAGGGATCGTCTGCCGACCACGCCTTTCAGGCGGGTCGGACCTCTAACGGGATATATATTTTTGTTAGGTAATATTTTCATACATAATTACTTTTTCCACTGGTAAAGCAGGATAGAAAAGTCAACAGAATTAACCTGCCCATCTTTATTGATATCAACATAGGGATTGCTAAACGGCGGGCGAGTTTTCCAGAAGAAAAGCAGGATAGAAAAGTCAACGGAATTTACGATGCCGTCACGGCTAAAATCAGCGCTACCGCCCGTTGTCACCGGTGAGGGTGTCGAGCTGACCTCACCCCCGCCGCCTCCACCTCCACCCCCGCCTCCTCCACCTCCACTCGTTGGTGGTGTTGGTGTGGGTGTTGGTGTTGGTGTAGCCCCAGATTCAGCTGTAAATTGTTCCGTTGCTGCCGCCCAGTTAGTTTCAGCTAAAGCTCGCGCCTTAACTTTGAACCAATAAGTTCCCGCTGTCGGCACTTCATCCAAAGTCAACGACAGGTTTACAAAGCTCCCGGCATTTATATATGCGGTATCTGATCCAGAATCTACATCATCATTTCCACCGCATAAATTATTTTCGCTGGTTACAATACAATACACATAGTAAAAATCGCTCGCCGAAGTTCCCATGTTATCAATTCTCACACTGGCAGTTATAGTCGGTATAATTTTGTCTGTAATGTCAATTATTTGAACGTCAGCCGGCGAGCTGGAAAGATTCCAATAATCATTTTTTTTAATCGTTTCCCCGTTAACGACAACAGAAACTACTGTCTCCCAAACACCGCCGACGGCGCTGCCGCCAATACTATAACTATAACTATAGGTTCCATTGGAGTCTTTGGTCATTACGCCAGCCGGCACTTGGACTGTTCCGGCAGAATCAGTAATAACCACTGCCGGCAGAGAATCGGCATCCGTTGGAATAGTCGCATGATTTAGGACCTGCAATTTTGCTTTGTAAGCTGTGTTGACCGTAGTTCCCTCAAAATCGGACAATGTCATGGTATATCCGCGTTTAATTGACGAATCAACGATAAACCTTTTATCTGCTTTGACCAAATCACCGGCTCCCGCGCTGCCACAAGACATAATGGCGCGCCAACTACCGGAAGCAGCGGTTGACAGGGTAGTGTAATCGTAATAATGCCAACCGTCACTTCTTTCGTTCATGAGCGTGGTTGAAGCCACTGCTACTATATTCAAGGGATCAGTTATTCCGATAGTGCAATCTGTTGTAGAAGGGGAAAAATCGTCTTCAAAGACAAATTCGCCCAAAGTAACGGTGTCGCCGGGAGCGATTTTTTGATAAATGGCATATGCAAAATCAGTCGCAAACAAACTAAAAACTAAAAACAGAAATATAAAACAGCCAAAAACTTTAAAAGAAAAGTTGTTCATGAAAATTTCTACTCTCCTATACATAGTATCACACCCCTAAGTTTCCATAATCCACAATATTGTGGATAGGTGTGCGGGTAAAATCTGATATAATTTAAATTGACGGATCATATCTATGTTTTTACCGAATACATATTCTTTTGTATTAACACGAGGGACAATTGTTGATCCTAGTTTTACGCCTGAAGCAAGAAGAGGTGTGTTTTTACCAAATACAGATTCTTTTCTATTAAGACGCAGACCAATCGTTGAGCCCAGTTTTACGCCTGAAGCAGGAGATGTCGTAGCTACTATCCCTCAATCAACAGATTCGGAACAATCCAAGGTTAATGATCAGGGTAAACGCACCTTTTTGAAAGTGGCGAGCATTGCTGGCGCCAGCGCTATCGCTTCCCAAATCTTATCACCTAAAAAAGCTTCGGCTTTTATAATGGGCAGTTCGCCGACGACTGGTGTAGTTGGTGTCAAGAATTCAGCCAACGCGAGAATAAATCCCGCCACCGAAGAAACCGTCTCTACGCTCGCTACCCAAGCAACCGCCGCTACGATTCTCAAGACCACGGATTTAGCTCTTGATGCCGGGGTTTTGCAAGTCAAAGTTACTTCCACATCTGGTGAGGGTTCTAGTAGTTTTAGTGATTCGGGAGATGTGGCCAAAAGCGGTCTGGTAGATGGTGACCGACATGTTCAGGTTGATGTCTTGAGTTCGTCGCTACCGACTACTGCTTCAACCGAGACAACGCTACAAACAATTTCTTTTGGCGGTTTTAAATTCACTCTTCGCCTGGATACGGTTGGTGATATTGATTATGTGGGGGAAGCGGCAATTGGGACAGCCACTTCTGCCGCATCATGGCGTATAAAAAGGGTCGACAGTACTACCGGTGTAATTATCCAATGGGCCGGTACGGGAGTTTTTGATCAAGTTTGGAATAATCGTGCTTCTTTGAGTTATTCATGATAATTAATTACAAAGGGTTCTCCTTTGTAATTAATTATCATCAGAACTGGCGAGGGATATAGAGCCCTTCCTATTTAGTTGGGGCGATAGCAAAAAGGTCGAGCATACATAATGAATATGCCGATAGTTTACAACCTGTTGACAACTTTTAAAAATATGAGTATACTGAAAGCTGTCAACAATAACATTATAAAGATGGATATTAAAGGCCTGATTTTAAGCGAAATTAAAGAAAAAGGCGAAACAACCGTTGCGCAAATATCTAAAAAAACGGGGTTTTCGCGCGCCTACATCCACAGATTTTTCCAATCGCTAACCGAAGAGGGGCTTATCGTTAAAATCGGACATGCCAATAGAGCGCGCTACGTCTTACCCGAAAACTCGGCCGTAAAGAAAGCGAAGCTCGATATCTTGTCTTTTAACAGAATGTTCCCGATAAAAGGCCTTGAAGAAGACAAGGTTTTTGATTTAATAAAATTGGAAACCGGAATTTTTGAGAATGTCTCGGAAAATACGGTCGGGGTCGTGGAATACGCTTTCACGGAAATGCTCAATAACGCCATTGAACATTCTCATTCAGACAAGGTAAAGGTGTCGGTCAAGCGCGAGTGCGGCCTGATCCGTTTTGACATCGTTGACTTAGGGGTCGGAATTTTTGAAAATCTCATCCATTCGCGCCATTTAACTTCGGTTGAAGAAGCTATTCAGGACTTGCTGAAAGGGAAACAGACGACCGCACCCGAAGAGCATAGCGGAGAAGGTATATTCTTTACCAGAAGGATTGCCGATACCTTTGTCATTAAAAGTTCGCAAAAAAGATTATTTTTTGACAATGCAAAAAACGACTTCACCGTTTCATCCATTAAGCCGGTCTTGGGGACAAAAATCACCTTTGTCGTTTCCGAGGACTCCCGTAGGAATTTGACCGAAGTGTTTAAAAAGTACACCAACGAGAGTTTTGAGTTCAGCGCCACCGAAGTTACTGTAAAACTGTATCAGTCGGGCGGTTCACGCTCGTTCGTTTCTCGATCCCAGGCGCACCGCATTCTTTACGGCCTGGAGAAATTCAGAAAAATCACCCTGGATTTTTTCGGCGTTGCCATGATCGGACAGGGCTTCGCCGACGAAATATTCCGTGTTTGGAAAAATAAATATCCGGAAACGGAAATAATATCCTTGAACGACAACGAGGACATAAGGTTTATGATAAGCCGGGCAAAAGAAAAACTGGCGCAGGCCGAGCTATAAATCATTTTGATTTTTGATATTCACATTTTAAATTATCGAAGATATCCACAGCGCAAGACTATTGACTACGAATTATTGTGTATAATGTATAGTAAGATCATATGGCAAAATTAAAAAAAATATTTTATTAGAAAAAAGAAAGAGTATTATTAAATAATAAAAATATAAACATATGGCAACAGTAGTAACAACAGATTATAGTATCGCAACAAACGGGGACATCCGTTATACCGGTACGACAACTAACAACACCGTCATTGAATTTCACCGTTGGCTCGGCGATTTGATGGACGATGCCCTCGCTGCAGGCAACGACCTTTTGGACATTACGGATGCAACTGCTTCAGAGCGTTCAACCGACAACATCATCACGCTGAAAGCGCCTTTTAACATTGACGACACTCTTGCCCAGCACCTTTTCGACGGCTCTATCATTCAAAATGGTGGAGATGAAATTTACGAAGGTATTCTTGTGTTTGCCGCCGCGGGCATGTACTTGGAAATCGTACAGAACGGAGCGTTGGCCACAAACTTCTGGACAACTGGACTAAACGCTGATGCGGCAAATGGTATCTCGCATCGCTTTATGTTGAAAGTAAGAACTGCCGGAGCTGATATTGACGGAAGGCGTCTTATCGGACAGACCCGTGAGTTCGGATTTACCTATTCAGAGTTTAAGATTAACGGTACTGCTCGCGGTAACAACGTGCTTGCGTTGACATATGCAACAGACCTAAACAACCAAACTGCCGCAGGTACAGTAGCTGGATGGACAACTATCACCAACACCGAAGGCTACCGCAGTATTGACGTAGACGGCAACGCCACGCCTGAAAACTACTACTCGGAATGGAATGTGGATAAGCCCACTCGCAGCATCAACGATTTTTACGAAAGAATGAAGTGGCTGACTCGCCGTGGTTCTGCTTCAACAATTTATGGCTTAAACGGGGAACTTTTCCGCGGCATCACGCACGAAATTGATGTTGACGGGCAAGGTGTGACCGATTTCTCTACTACTGAAGCAGTTACATGGTCTGGTGGTACCGGACAGATGCTTGCTGTAAATGATGTCAACACTGCCACAAAGATGTGGATACAGATTAAAACCGGTGTTGCCCCAACAGACAACCAAACAATTACCGGCGCAACGTCGGGAGCATCGGCACTGATGAATGTAACCATCACCGAAAGAACACTCTCGTTCCCATTTATTGGAGCATCTACCGGCTCGGCCATCATCAGTGCCTACGGCGTTGGTATCGAGACCGATGACCTTACCGCTTCTGATAAACTAACCGACCTTACCAATACTCTCCGAGTTCCGCCAAACAACGTAACCTTCACCGTCAGCGGTTTGGTGAGTGGCGAGGACAGAGTGCTTGTTGCCCCTCTTGGGCGCGAGTTTGCGTGGGACACCGAGGGAGGCACGCCTCCGTTTCAACGGGGAGAAAATCTTTCCTTTACATCTCCCACTGGCACAGCGTATCTCTCATTCCTTCGTGACGACGGCACGACAGGGCGTATGCAGATACGAATGCTTACCGGCACGGTTCCTACTGATAACTCAACCATTACGGGAGGTACTTCTGGCGCGACTGCGATAGTAAATGGCGCGGTAGTAGCGAGCGAAGACCCACGACAGCTAAAGTTGCTCACATCCCTTATTGGCGCCGCGGAAACGGCGGTAGTGTGTGTTGATGCTATGCCCACCGATACTCCGACGACAGGTACTATCAGAATTCAACTGGATACCGGCATCTACCGTAATGTCGCCTACACCTCATACAACACCGGTACGAAGACATTCACCATTGGAAGCACAAGCTTCGTAGACCCCAACGACGCAACGGGTGGCGCCGCAGAAGCGGGCAATAGTATCTTCATCGCGTATATTGATAAACTTGCTGCGGCAACATCAGAAGCATT
>MGLG01000032.1:5723-5870 GCA_001795975.1 Candidatus Yanofskybacteria bacterium RIFOXYD1_FULL_42_10 | reverse complement strand
TGCATCCGCTTGCGTCTGCTAACTCCTCTTCGCCACGCTCAACACAATCCCCAACCCGCCCAAGAGAGAGATAATCGCCGTGCCGCCGTAGCTGACAAAAGGCAAAGGGATGCCGGTAAGCGGGACCAAACCGGATATGGCGGCGAT
>MGLG01000032.1:0-5679 GCA_001795975.1 Candidatus Yanofskybacteria bacterium RIFOXYD1_FULL_42_10 | reverse complement strand
CCAACAGCGCCGAAAATTTGTCGGGCGCGTTTCTGGCAATTTGTATTAAAATAAAACACAGAACTACGAACAGGCCGATAGTTGCCGCCGCGCCGACGAAACCAAGCTCTTCAGCGATTACGGCAAAGATTGAATCCCCCACCACTTCCGGCAAAAAACCAAGCTTTTGTTTGCTTTGGCTGTATCCCAACCCGAACAAGCCGCCCGACCCGATAGACACAAAGGATTGATTTATCTGATAGGATATGCCCCTCGGATCCACGGAGGGATTGATAAACGACTTTATTCGGTTGAGCCGATACGGCTCAACCCAAATAAAAACAGCGACGATGGCCGCCAAAATTCCGGCTATTCCCAAAAATTGTTTTAAACTTATGCCGGCAAAAAAATAAATTCCGCCCGCAATGCACATCACGACAATTAAAGTTCCGACATCCGGCTGAAGCACCAAGAGGAGCATGATAAAAGCCATAATTATAAAAAACGGGGCCATCCCGTAAGTCCAATTTTTAATTCTTTCATTGCGCCCGCCGAACCAAGCGGCAAGATAAAGAACAACCGCTAATTTTAAAATTTCGGACGGCTGAAAAGAAACCGGTCCGACATTGAGCCACCTCGTCGCTCCTTTCAGTCCCTGCCCGAGGGTGGGGACAAAAACCAGGATCATTAAAACCAAAACAAAAAACAGAAGAAAAAAAGATATTTTTTTATAAAACTTGTGATGGAATTTTGAAAAAAGAAACATTAAAGCAAGTCCAGGAATAATCCCGAATTCAATCTGATGCAACACATAATAATACGAGGAGTTGAATTTTTTTTGGCCGGCCTCGATGCCCGCGGAAGATAAAACTACCAGTCCGAAAACTATTAAAATCAGTATTATCCAAAGTAAGCGCTTTGACATATCCTTAAGAACCTATCAGGTTTTTTGTTTCTGACGCGTAGGTCCTTTGTTTATTTTAGCGAGCAAGGGACAAAATGGAAATTCTTATTTACATTATCGGAACAGCGGAGGAATCTTACTGTCCACCAAAAAAATAATCAATCCGACCATCGCTCCGATCGCGGAAATCATCCAAAATCTCATCGTTACCTGGGTTTCCGGCCAACCGATCGCTTCAAACGAATGATGAATGGGAGTGGAAATAAAAATTTTCTTTTTGCGGATTTTTTTGGAAAGAGCCTGAATAATCACGGACAGGGATTCCGCCAAAGGAATAATCGCGATTATCGGAAGCAATAAAGAAGTATTGGTTAAAAGAGCGACAATACCCAAAACAAAACCCAATGCCATTACGCCCGTATCCCCCATAAAAAATTTGGCCGGAAAAATATTAAACCACAAGAATGCGATAAGCGCTCCCATAATCGCGGTGAGAAAAACCGCGAGATCCATGCGTCCCTGATCAAAAGCGATGGCGGTCATTGCCGCAAAAATAGTAAGGAACACTCCGCCGGATAAACCGTCCAGTCCGTCGGTTTCATTCATTGAAAACGCGGTCGCGATAATAACAAAAATCGCGTAAACCGCATACCACCATCCGATAACGATATCGCCGAAAAACGGAATGTTGAGAGTATCCCTGCCAAGCTTAAAATAAAACCACCAAGCTCCGATAACCGCAACTATGGTATACAAGATGAGGCGTTTTTTTAAACTAAATCCTCCGCGCTTGAAAATGCCAAGCATATCATCAGCCATGCCGACCAAACCGGCCAGCACCAAAAATCCAAGCGGCAATAATGTTTGGCTTCTAGAAAGAAAGGAAACCTGCGACCAAAAACCGTCAAACAGATAAGAAAGAACTGCAAAAAGCGCAGTCAAAAAAAGAACCGTCACCCAAATCGGCAATCCGCCCATGGTGGGCGTGCCTTCTTTTTTTTTGTGAAGACTGTTGAACACTGGAGCGTCTTTTTTGGCAATTTCTTTGCCGGGTCGAAAATATTTAAGAAGTATTTGGGTCCAAAAAAAAGTTAAAATAAGATTTACAAAAAACGCCAAAGTGGCGACAACAAAAATACGAACCACATTAACAACAGTAAAAATTTCGTTATTCATAATATCCGCGCGATTTAATTATTCCCACCGATAAGCCGATTTGACCCAATTTATTAGGCTTAAGGTATCGCCAAATCTGTCCGGCGACCCCATCACTATACTGATAATCTTATCATTTTTGCCGGGAATATCCACTACCAATATCATGCAACCGCCGGCGCCGTCGGTGTATCCGGTTTTCCCTCCGATTATATCGGGCAAAACACCAAGCAATTGGTCGGTGCTTTTAACATTGTGCTCTATTTTACCGTCGGCTGATTTTACAACCACATTTTTCTCGGACAAAAAATTCCAAATCAGATCATATTTCAGGGCGTATTTAACCAATTTTATCAAATCATACGGCGTTGAATACGCTTCGTCGTTAAGGCCGGCCGGATCAAGAAAATGAGTATCGGCCATGCCCAATTGGTTTGCCCGCTCATTCATTTTTTCAACAAAATTAAAACCCTTGCTTTGGGTAAACAGCGCAAGAGCAAAAGCCGAATCGTTGGACGACTCAATGAGCATCAATTTCAGAAGATTTTCAACGCTTATTTTTTCCCCAAGATACAAAGTTTGTTTTTCGTCGTCCACCCGCAAGGCTTCTTTCGGAACGGTTACCGTATCTTCCAGTTTTAAGTTTTCAAGAATTATTACTGCGCTCAATAATTTGGTTAACGAAGCAATGGGTAATTTTTGCCTTGAATTCTGTTCAAAAAGAAACCGCCCGGATCTTGTATCGTAAACAAGAGCGGATTTTGCTTTAATAAACGGCCGGGAAATCGTCGTATCCAAAATCGGAACAAAGCTCGGTTCGGAAATCGGAAAAATATACGCCTGACTGGCGTTAAAAACGGCTTCGGGAGATTTGGTAAAATTTTTATCGCTGTTTGACGACTTAACGACAAAAAAAACATTTATAAAAATAAAAACCGCTAAGATAATTGTCAGGAAATATATTTTTAGGCGCATCTTGCTCTACTTTACTGTTTTTAAATGCAATTCTTTCAACTGTTTTTCTTCCAGTTCCGAAGGTGATTTCATCATTAAATCTCTCGCGTCGCCTGTTTTGGGAAAAGCCATCACTTCTCTGATATTGGGCTCATTGTTTAAAAGAGCGATTAATCGGTCAAAGCCCCAAGCGATGCCGCCATGAGGAGGAGCGCCGTTTTTGAAAGCCGTCAGCATATGGCCGAAATTTTGTTCTATTCTTTCTTTCTCAAATCCCATTATTTCAAACACTTTTTCCAGCGCTTCCGATTGGTGGTTGCGGATACTGCCGCCTCCGATTTCCCATCCGTTTAAGACGATATCGTATTGGGTGGTTAAAATTCCGGCGATATTTTTCTTATTCATCAAATTTTCCATATCTTCGGGCTTTGGCGCGGAAAAGGGATTGTGGGTAAATGTGAAACCTCCTTCTTGGGTTTTCTCGAAGAAAGGAAAATCAACCACCCAGCAAAACGCCAAAAGATTCAAATCTCCGTCAGCCAACGGATTATCATTTCTCATATCGGGGCGGTCGGTTTGATATTTTTCCATCGCTTCCTTGTAGCTAATCCGCGGAAACGGTATCTTCTGAATTCTTTTTTGCGGATAAATCTTTTGCACCATTTCTATGAGCAATCCTTCATTCAATTGCATTACATCTTCGCGTTCCACAAAGCTCATTTCCATATCAAGTTGGGTAAATTCAGGCTGTCGGTCGCCTCTGGTATCTTCGTCTCGAAAACATCTGGCTAATTGAAAATATTTCTCAACTCCGGCAACCATTAAAAGTTGCTTATACTGCTGTGGCGATTGTGGTAAAGCAAAAAACTGACCAGGATAAAGACGGGATGGAACCACAAAATCACGCGCGCCCTCGGGAGTTGATTTGGTCAAAATAGGCGTTTCCACTTCTAGGAATCCTTTGTCTGATAACCAATTACGAATAAACATAGCCATCGTGTGTCTTATGGCTAAATTTTTGGCCAATCTTTGACGACGCAAATCAACATAGCGGTATTTCATCCGAGATTCTTCGCCTATTTCATAACCATCAGTATCAATGGGGAATGGCGGGGTCTCTGACTTATTGAATACTTCAAGGTCAGTCGGTTCTATTTCTATACGACCGGTCGGAATTTCATCATTAAACATTTTCTCGGGCCGAGGATTAACTTTTCCTTTGATGCATACTACCCACTCTGACCTTAGTTGATTAGCTAAATCATATCCTGCTCCCTTGGGAGTAAATACTATTTGTACAATTCCACTTCGGTCACGCAAATCAATAAAAATAAGTTTGCCGTGGTCCCGACGATTATGAATCCAACCGCACAGAGTCACTTCTTGACCGACGAGATCTTTTGTTTCTAAAATTGAGGTTCGCTGCATATTTTCATCTTAACATAAAAACTTGCGGAAACAAGTCTTTATGTTAATTATATTGAACAATTGAATTTACGACAGAAGAGCGGTCTCAATAATTTTATCTATGAGTTGCGGAAAGGACAAACCGGCGGATTGAGCCGCTTTGGGAAGAAGCGAATTCGGAGTCAAACCCGGAAGAGTGTTGATTTCCAAAACATAAATCGCGGCGCCAGTCAAAATCATGTCCGTTCTTGAATAGCCGCGACAATTTAAAATCTGATGCGCCCGAACGGCAGTATCCTGCGCCTGTTTAAAAACCGTTTCGCCAAGTTGCGCCGGAGTTATTTCATTTGAATGTCCGGCTTTATATTTGGCGTCATAATTAAAAAATTGGTGTTTTTTTAACGGAACAATTTCCGTTACCGGCAGAGCGTCAACGGAACCGCTGACGGAACTTAAAACCCCGCAGGTCAATTCCCTGCCCTTGATAAACTCCTCAACTAAAATTTCTTTATCTATCAGAAACGCCCCCACAACCGCTTTGGCTAATTTTTTCGAATTATCCGCAATTTGCACTCCGATGGAAGAACCGTTGGAACACGGTTTTACCACCACCGGAAACTTGGCAATTTTATTTACAAAAAAATTAAGCTGGGCTGAAAAATTTTCTCCTTTTTTTAATTTGAGAGTCTTGGGAACATTAAGTCCCGCCAATTTAAAAATTTCCCGGCTTTGAAATTTATCCATAGCCAAAGCCGAAGCGGCAATGCCTGAACCGGCATATCTCTTGCCGGCGCTTTCTAAAATTGCCTGAACCTTGCCGTCTTCGCCGAACGAGCCGTGCAAAGCGTTAAAAACAACATCGCAGTTCTTAACCGCCTTTGACCAGTTGGCAATGCGATTATTTACAAACCATTTGCCGGTCTTTGAAATCTTAATCGTGAGTGGCCGATATTTTTTTAAATCTAAATTATCCAAAACATTTTGTCCGGTCGCCAAAGAAACCTCGTGTTCCGCCGACGACCCGCCCATCAATATTCCGATTTTCAAAATTTTAGACATAACAATATTATTTGCCTAAATGAATCCTCCTCACGGCAAGCCGCGAGGTATCAAGAGGAGGCTTCGCCCCTTGATACCGCCGCAGAGCGGCGGAGTATTCACCCTTTTAGCTTCGCTCGGGCAAAATGTAAATGAGCTTTTATCAGCACTCAGACAAGATATGAATAAATTCCTATCTTGATCTTCGTTAGATAAAATAAGAATTTCCATTTTGCCCCTCG
>MGLG01000031.1:9338-11719 GCA_001795975.1 Candidatus Yanofskybacteria bacterium RIFOXYD1_FULL_42_10 | reverse complement strand
TCCCGCCGAAGTTCCTCGGCGTGAACCTTCGCCTTTCCCCGTCGGGCTCCGTAAATCCCAAAAGAGCCGCAACCCCGTCCAGTTTCCTTCAACACAAAGTTTTGATTTGAAGCTGATACTCTGCCGAAAAAGGTCAAAGAAAAAGCACAAAGATTTTATTTAGAAATCTGATATTTCCTACATATGTTGGATTCGTCAGATGTAGGAGATTCAAAAGCGAAGATTTATTCAGTTAACACTTTCGGTCCGCCGTGAGTTATTACCACCGTGTGCTCAAAATGCGCGGATAGACCGCCGTCCTTAGTGAGAAAAACAAACCCATCTTTGCCATCTTTTATCTGCCATTTTCCGGTCACCACCATCGGTTCTATCGCCAAAACCATACCCGTCTTTAGTTCAAGACCGGAACCGGCTTGGCCATAATTTAAAACCTGCGGTTCCTCGTGAAGCTCACGGCCAATACCGTGGCCCACCAAATCCCTGACAACATTAAAACCATTTAACTCAACATATTTTTGAATTGCCGAACCGATATCGCCCAAGGCATTTCCCGCCTTGGCTTTTGAAATTCCTATGCGCAACGATTCTCTCGTTACATTGATTAATTTTTCCTTAAGAGCGTTGTCCGATTCTTTGCCGCCCGGAATTAAAACCGTGAGGGCAGAATCAGTATGAAAACCCTTATGAATGATTCCGAAATCAAGTTTGAGCAAATCGCCTTCTTTTAATTTCCTGTCGGACGGCACGGCGTGGACGATTTCATCATTGACCGAAGCGCAAAGAACCGCCGGATAACCGCCATAACCCAAAAAAGACGGCTTCACTTTATATGACAAAACAAGCTCTCGGGCGAGCTTTTCTAAATCCTCCGTGGCAATTCCAGGCCTTGCCTCTTCCGCCAATCTTTTCAGCATCTCCGCCAGCATCCTGCCCCCCTCCCGCATTATTTCTATTTCTTTTTCTGTTTTAATATTTATCATTTTATGGCCGATGCCAATCTACAAATAAACGCTAATCTACAAATTATTAGAATTTAAAACTCTTTTCGGTTTTAAGTATTTATCTCTAAAATTCACAAGTAATCCTAATTTTAATTTTTTCGTTTCAAGGTATTTTTTCAATTGATAATAATCTTTCTTTTCTAAGATTGATTTGGATTTAATTTCAAGCACAATTTTATTATCAACAAGAAAATCCAACTTATAAAAAAGATATCCGCATATTTGATAAGAAAGTTCCGAGTATATTAATTTTTGCGTGTTTTATAAATTCCTTCTTTATTTGTTGATTCGCATTACATTTGTAGATTAGCATCGGTTAGTATATCTTCAAATACTTTTTCAATTGGCTGTTCACCATTTACCTCGATTACTTCATACCCCTTTTCTTTCAAAAACGCCAGCACCGGTTCGGTTTCTTCAAGATAAGTTTGATATCTTATTTTGATTGTTTCCGCATTATCCAAAAAGCGGGTGATTATCGGACTGCCGTCCTTCGGGCATTTTTCAATATTTTCAAACTCCGGAAAATTGGGGATGGGATGCCGGTTTTTCTCGCAAATTCTTCTTTTGCTGTTTCTTTTTACCGATTCTTCTTCGGTGAGTTTTATGTTCAACGCTCTGATATTCTCTCTGCCGTATAATTCTTCAAAAATAGGCAATTCATTTTCAACTTCAAAAAGCGTGCGCGGAGAGCCTGAAAAAACAATACCCTTGCCCTCGCTAGCCAATTCCTTAACCCTATCTATTATCCATTCAAAAACTAATCTCGGCGTAACCAACTTTCCGGATTTCCAATTTTCTTTTTCCGCCGTTATCACCTTGTCTGAAGAATCGGCATTCTTAAATTTTTCCTCAATAATTTTTGATGTCTCAAAATTAAACAACCCGAATTTATCGGCTAACATCTCCGCCTGCGTCCCCTTCCCCGACCCAGGCGGTCCGATGAGAATAATTATCTGTTTTGCGTTCATATTGTCTTCATAATATCATTTTCAAAACACAAAACAAAAAGCAAGAATAAGAGGTAATGTGCGCACACAAAAGCTTTTAGTATTCGTACATTGAGAGTTGGGCGTCTACCTGCTTCATAATCTCCAGCGCCACCGACACCACAATCAAAATGGAAGTTCCGCCGACGGAAAAAGCCGTGATACCCGAAAAACCTTGAACGATATTAGGCAAAATGGCAATCAAGCCGAGGAACAACGCTCCAACCAAAGTTACTCTGTTTAAAAGATGATTTAAAAATTGAGAAGTCATCGGACCGGGCCTGATACCGGGAATATAGCCTCCCTGCTTCTGAATATTTTCCGCTATGGACTTGGGATCAAAAGTAACGGCGGTATAAAAATAAGTGAAAAGAACCACTAGAATAAAATA
>MGLG01000031.1:7600-9300 GCA_001795975.1 Candidatus Yanofskybacteria bacterium RIFOXYD1_FULL_42_10 | reverse complement strand
CTCATCGGCAAATAGGTGGATACTCCCCCGTATACTCTTGAACCTCTCACCCGTCTTGCGTAGTTTATCGGAATATTTCTTTGTGCTTCGGAAATATAAATAACCCCGACAATAACCGTTAAAGCGACCGCAACAAAACCGATATAGGCAAAAAACTTGCTGGCATCGTAGGTAAAAAGAGTTTGTTGGACCGAAGCCGGAAACCTGGCAACGATACCGGCCAAAATTAAAAGAGAAACTCCGTTGCCGATATTTTTTTCCGAGATAAGTTCTCCCAGCCACATTAAGAATAAACTGCCGGCAACGACCGCCGATATGGCGGAGACCCAATCAAGCAAGCCAAGTTGGCCAATAATATTTTGGCGGGATAACAAAACCAAAAAACCATAGCCCTGAAGAGCGGCCAACGGCACGGTTAACAAGCGGGAATATTGATTAAATTTCATTCTGCCGGCTTCACCTTCGTATTTATACATCTGTTCAAGAGACGGAAAAATCATCGTTAAAAGCTGCATAATGATGGAGCCGGTAATATACGGGCCCAAACCGAGCATACCGAGAGACAAAGTTGACAGCGAACCGCCGGTAAAGGAACTTATCAATCCGAAAAATTGATTTTGCGCAAAGAAATCTTTAAGACGCGAAGTATCTATCGCCGGTATCGGAATATTGGAAACAAGGCGGGAAATAATCAAAAGCGCAATCACAAAAAGCACTTTGTTTCTAATATCCGGCCTCTTAAAAATTTGAAAAATTTTACTCATTTATTCTATCGCGCCTCCGGCTTTGATTATTTTTTCTTTTGCCGAAGCGGAAATTTTAACGCCTCTAAACGAGAGTTTTTTCTTTAATTCTCCATCACCCAAAATTTTTACGCCGACTTTTACGCTTTGAATTAAGCCTTTTTCCAAAAGTAATTCCGGAGTTACCGCCTGACCGTCATCAAGCCCGTTTAAAAAACCAAGATTAATTACTGCCGGCTTATCGTGTTTTAATTGATAAAATCGGTGTTTGGGATGCGGACTGGAGTTACCCGGCTTCTTGGAAGCTCCTCTTAACTTGGGAAACATCTGCCAAATCCTGTTGTCTCCGCCCCTAAATCCGGGCCTAACGCTGGAACCAGCTCTTGATTTTTGACCCTTTGTTCCATGGCCGGAGAAAGTTCCCCGCTTACCGCCGCGCCCAACTCTTTTTTGGGATTTTCGCGGTGTCTTTGATTGTAATTGATGAAGTTGCATATTATTTTGCTAAAGGTTTTTTGGGCTTGATTTTCTTTAACGCTTCTATCGTTGCCATCGCAATGTTTAACTTGTTGTTCGTTCTTTTAAGCAGTTTTCCGGTTAAGCTTGTAATTCCCAAAAGCTTGGCGACAACTCTAACCGGACCGCCGGCTTTAACTCCACCCCGAGCCGGTTTCACAATAACTTTCGCGCTGGAATATTTCGCTTCCACCTGATAAGCAATCGTGCCTTCTTTAGTCAGCGGAATCGTAATTAAAGTTTTTTTAGCGCGATTAAAAGCTTTCTGAATTGATTGAGCGACATCTTTTCCTTTGGCTATGCCGACGCCAACCTTGCCCTTTGTATCGCCGATAACAATAGTGGCTCTGAAGCTGAATCGTTTTCCGCCCTTGGTTACTCTCGCAACCCTTGCTATATCCAAAACTGTCTGTTCATATTCTGATTTTCTGTCGGCATCGC
>MGLG01000031.1:5216-7526 GCA_001795975.1 Candidatus Yanofskybacteria bacterium RIFOXYD1_FULL_42_10 | reverse complement strand
TGCGGGGCCGTCGGCAGTACCGGTTGCTCCGGCAATGCGGTGGCTGTATTTGGTTGTGTGTTTTGATTTTCTTCCATTTTTTAACTATATTTTAATTCCTCCCTTGCGTAAACCGTCGGCAAGAGATTTAACCCGACCGTGATATTTAAAACCGCCCCTGTCAAAAACCGCTTCCTTAATATTCTTTTCTTGCATTTGGATTGCCAACGATTCGCCGACCTTAAACGCTCTTTCTGATTTCTTGGCTTTTGTTTTTTCTTTTGTTTTAGTTTTTGAAATCATGTCTGACGCGCTAACAATCGTTTTTTGATTTTCATCGTCAATAATCTGGGCAAAAATATGTTTGTTGCTTTTAAAAACAGAAACTCTCGGCCTGACGGCGGTTCCGGTTATAATCGCCCGAACTTTTTTGTGTCTTTTCAGGCGTAATTGTTTTTTAGTGCTTGTTTTATTCATGTTGATAATTAAGAAGTTGCCACAGACTTCTTGCCGGCTTTCTTAATTATTACTTCGTCATTATATTTAATGCCGCTGCCCTTATAAGGTTCCGGTTTTCTTTTTGTCCTAATATCGGCGGCAACCTCGCCAACCAATTCTTTATTAAAACCGCTCACTTTTATAACATTTTTCTCCACTTTAAAACTGACTCCTTCCGGCGCGGTAATAGTAATCGGATGGGAATATCCCAAGTTTAATTCCAGTTCATTTCCCTTTACCGCCGCTTTATACCCTACACCCTGAAACTCAAGAATTGTTTCAAATCCTTCAGTTACACCCTTGATCATATTTGCGATCAAAGCCCTGGTTAAACCCCACAAAGCGCTGCTGTCTTTGCCAACATTCTCCCTTAACTGAATTTTTATAATATTATTCTCCATATTCACATCCAAAGCTCCGGAGATGGTTCTCTTTAATTCTCCCTTCGGTCCCTTAACAAATATGACGCCATCTTCTATTCTGATTTCAACACCGGCAGGGACATTAATTATTTTTTTACCTATTTTGCTCATATTTAATAAATTTCAAACATTAACTCTCCGCCCAAGTTTTTCTTCCTGGCTTCCCGCGAACTCATTATACCTTCAGGCGTTGAAATAACGGCCATTCCATAACCGGAACGAACCAGCTTAATTTCTTTTGCCTTTATATACATTCTTCTGGACGGGCGGCTTATAATTTTTATACCGCCAATCGCGCCTTCGCCGTCAGAATACTTTAAAGTCAGCAAAAGAAATTCCGCTTCGCTCTTTTTCATTTTTTTATTTTTTCTGTCAACTTCCGCAATAAAACCCCCCTCTTTAAGAATACCCGCTATTTTTAATTTAGCCTTAGAAAAAGGAACAAAAACCTGCTCGCTCTTAACCGCTTGAGCGTTTTTAATTCTTATTAAAATGTCTGAAATTGGATCGGTCATAATATTCTACTAATTACGAATTGGTACGAATTTACGAATTTTTTAAATTACTTATTCGTATATTCGTTTAGATTCGTAATTCGTAGGAAATTACCAGCTGGATTTTTTTATTCCGGGCAATAAACCCTGACTGGCTAATTCTCTAAAATGAATCCGGCATAATCCGAATCTTCTCATGTAGCCGTGCTTTCTTCCGCAAATAAAACATCGCAATACTATGCGCGTGGAAAACTTGGGCTTTTTATTTGATCTTGCGATTGTAGATTTTTTGGGCATAAACGGGGTTTACCTTAACGATGATTTAATTGGAAATCCTAAAAGCTTTAATAAGGCTGTTCCTTTCTCTCTATTCTTGGCATCGGTAACAACGGTTACTTCCAAACTAAAAATATCTTTAATGTTTTCGTAATTAACTTCTGGAAAAATGCTTGATTCTTTAATGCCAAGATTCAAGTTTCCCATTTTATCAAAATTCTTCGGCTCAATTCCCCTAAAATCCCTTGATCTCGGCAAGGCAACTGAAATTAATCTGTCTATAAAATCATACATTCGTTTGCCTCTTAAGGTTACGGCGATTCCAACTTCCATGCCCTCTCGAGTTTTAAATCCGGCTATGGATTGTTTGGCTTTTTTCATAACCGCTTTTTGGCCGGAAAGCAAAGATATATCCCTTTTAACTCTTTCAATGGCTTTGTCGTCTTTTAAAAATTTGCCGATACCGGTATTGATAACCACCTTTTTTATTTTGGGAATCGCCATAATATTGGCAATGCCAAAATCTTTCTGTAAGACAGGAGCCGCCGTTTTCTTATATTTTTCCAATAATCTTTGCATATTTATTTTAGCGAGCGAGGGGCAAAATGGAAATTCTTATTTACATTTTGTCCGAGCGAAGC
>MGLG01000031.1:3128-5205 GCA_001795975.1 Candidatus Yanofskybacteria bacterium RIFOXYD1_FULL_42_10 | reverse complement strand
ATACTCCGCCGCTCTGCGGCGGTATCAAGGGGCGAAGCCTCCTCTTGATACCTCGCGGCTTGCCGCGAGGAGAATTCATTTGGTTCATTATTCTAACACAAGTTTAATTATTTGAAAAGCGTAGTCCTATACTTCGGCTTCGCATTTTTTGCAAATTCTCACTTTATTTTTACCCTCTACTCTGAAGCCCACTCTTGTCGGTTTTCCGCATGATTTGCAAACCAAAGCTACGCTCGGCACGCTGACGGCGCGTTCTTTATTTATGATTTGCCCTTTCTGACCCTGTTTTCTGGCTCTGACATTTTTCTTGATCATGTTAAGCCCCTCAACAATAATTTTTCGGGCCGTCGGCAAAACAACGGAAACTTTTCCGGTTTTGCCCCGATCTTTTCCGTTAAGCATTATTACATTGTCTCCTCGTTTTATCTTCATAAAACTCCTCTACTAATTACGAATTGGTACGAATTTACGAATTTTTTAAATTACTTATTCGTATATTCGTTTTGATTCGTAATTCGTAGGAAATTACACCACTTCTTCCGCCAATGATGCAATCGTGTTAAACCCTCTTTCTTTTATTTCTCTCGGTATCGGACCAAAAATTCTTCCTCCTTTGGGTTCTTTTCCATCCAGTATCACCACCGCGTTATCGTCAAATCTGATATAAGTTCCGTCTTTTCTCCTGAAAGATTTTTTCTGCCTTACGACCACCGCCCGTAAAACTTCTTTTTTCTTTACTAATTTTCTCGGTTCGGCAACTTTAACGGAAACTACCACAATATCTCCCAATTGGGCGTATCTTCTTTTTGATCCTCCAAGCACCTTGAAAACACCGACCTTTTTTGCTCCGGTATTATCTGCGACATCTACTATTGAACGAGGCTGCAACATGTATCATGTATCATGTATCATGTATCATGAACAAATTTTTTATTTTTGTTGCATGTTATATGTTACATGAACTGCGCTTATTTAGTCTTGCCGGCTATAATCCATCTCTTTTCTTTTGACATTGGCCTTGTTTCTTGAATAGTCACCTTATCACCCGTATGGTACTGATTATCGGGGTTATGAGCCTTAAATCTCTTGCTTACTTTATAATATTTCTTGTATTTTTTGTGTTTTTTCAAAGTTAAAACTTCCACCACCGCAGTCTTGGACATTTTATCGGATACGACTTTTCCCGTAATTAATCTTAATTTTGTTGTTTTTTCTTCCATGGTTTTAAATTATGTTTCTTAATTCTTTTTTCTCATTTCCGTTAAAATCCTGGCAATGTCTTTCTTTGTTTTTTTAATTTGGCTGGTATTCTTTAACTTTTTATCGGCAAGATCAAATCCGGCCTGCATCAATTTGGCTCTTAATTCTTTTAATATTTGCGACAACTCTTGTGCGTCTTTATTTTTAAAATCGTTTTTCATAATATTATCTCTTTATTATCCTCGTTTTTATCGGTAATTTAAACGCTCCAAGCCGCAACGCTTCTCGAGCCAAAGTTTCTGATAATCCGTCAATCTCAAAAATAACCCTGCCTGCTTCAATGGGAACTATAAAATGGGAAAGGGCTCCCCTACCTCCGCCCATGCCAACCTCTGCGCTTTTGGCCGTTCTCGGCTTATCAGGAAAAACTCTTGTCCAAATTTTACCGCCCCGTTGAACAAATCTTGTCATAACGCGCCTTGATGCTTCCAATTGATTTGACTTAATCCAAGATGACTCGCTTGCTTTCAATCCAAAACTGCCAAAACTTAACTCCGTTCCCCGCGAGGCTTTGGGTTTTAACTTTCCTTTATGCACTTTGGTATGTTTTACTCTTGCCGGTTGTAACAATTTATCTTATTAGCTTGTTAATTTGTTAGCTTGTTAATGAAACAAGATAGCAATATAACAAGATATCAATTTATTTCTGAAATACTTCTCCCTTATAAATCCAAACCTTAATTCCCACTGTTCCATATGTGGTCATTGCGGTTGCTTTTGCATAATCTATATCGGCGCGCAAGGTTTGCAACGGCAGATTTCCTTCTTCCAAATGTTCGGTTCTGGCTATTTCGGCGCCGTCTAACCGTCCGCCCAG
>MGLG01000031.1:0-3117 GCA_001795975.1 Candidatus Yanofskybacteria bacterium RIFOXYD1_FULL_42_10 | reverse complement strand
AAAGGAATGCGTCTCTCTATTTGTTCAACTATTGATTCGGCCATAACGCTTGCCGATGATTCCGGATTTTTAATTTCTTGCACTTCAATGCGAATGGAAATTTTATTTTTTAAAAGTCCGCGAATCTTAGTTTTTAAATCTTCTATACCTCCCCCTCCCCGCCCTATCAACAAACCGGGCCTGGCGGTATAAATTATTATATTTAAAATATCCGTTCCTCGTTCTATCTCAATTCTGTCCACGCTGGTATTTTTTAATTTTAATGACAAAAAATTTCTGACAGCAACATCATCTTTAAGATAGGGGGCGTATTTCTTGCCGCCAAACCATCGGGACGCCCAATCCTTTTGTATTCCTATCCTAAATGATGTTGGTGAAATCTTATGACCCATATTTCTGATATTTAAACATTTAAATATTTAAACTGTCGTTATACTGCTTTTCGTTGGAACAGCCGTTTTCCTAATTTGCCTATTACATTTCCCTTTTTCCCTAATTCTGATTTTATTTCTAGTTTCTTTGTTTCTGTTTGTTTCTCTTCTTTTTCTGTATAAACTTTTTCAGATCTTTTTGGTTGGGCGGATTCTTGTCTTTTAAGACCGGGAACCTTCTCTGCCAGAACAATCTTAATGTGGCTGGTCTTCTTTTGAATCATTGATGCTCTGCCGAATCCTTTTGGTCGAAAACGCTTTAACTTTACCCCCTCGTTCACAATAAAATCTTTTATAAACAGATTGTCTTTCACCATATTAAAATTATTTTCTGCATTGGCAATGGCTGAATTTATGATTTTTATTATACCTGATGCCGGTCTTTTTATTACATACTCAAGATGAGCCAACGCTTTTACGACACCTCTACCTTTAACCAAATCAACAACCGCCCTAACTTTTCTTGGAGCCATTCGAAACTTATTTAATTGGGTCGTAACTTGTGCCATGATAATTATCTAATAACTTATAACGAAGAACTAATAGCTGGATTTAAGTTTTGGTTTTGAACTATTAGTTTTGCGTTATCTTATGCCGGTTTCTTTTCTCCTTCTTTTGGCGCAACTTTTGCCGCCTGCGCCGCTTCCAATTCTTTTTGCTTTTGAGCCGCTTCCAACTCTCGCTGCATTCTTCCTCCGTGTCTGGTAAATTTTTTCGTTAAAGAAAATTCTCCAAGCTTATGTCCAATCATGTCTTCCGTAACTAATACCGGGATATGGATTCTGCCATTGTGCACTCCAAAAGTAAAGCCGATCATTTCGGGAACAATCGTGGAATCTCTTGACCATGTTTTAATGATGACCTTATCCCCAATCTTAAGCTTGCCTATTTTTTTTAATAGTTTTTCGTCAACGAAAGGTCCTTTTTTTATTGATCGCGACACTTGCTATCTTGCTATCTTGCCATCTTGCTACCTTGATTAACAAGATAACAATTAACAAGATAACAATTTACTTATTTCTTCTTCTAACAATAAATTTTCCCGACTTCTTTTTCTTGTTTCTTGTCTTTCTGCCACCGGTAACTTTGCCCTGCGCGGTCTTGGGTCGTCTTGTGCCTCTTCCCTGTTTCCCTTCTCCTCCACCATATGGATGGTCAACTGGATTCATCGCTGTGCCTCTTACTTTCGGTCTTCGCCCTAACCATCTTGATTTGCCGGCTTTACCCAAATTAACCAAATTATGTTCGGAATTTGATAATTGACCTATGGAAGCATAGGATTCTCCCGAAATCATTCTTGTCTCCGATGACGGCATGACTAATTGAACAAAACCCGCTTCGTTGGCTAAAACCATAGCGCCCCCTCCGGCAGACCTGACAAGTTTGCCGCCCTGATTCGGGAAAAGCTCAATATTATGAACGGTTGAACCTTGGGGAATATTTTTTAATTTGATTCTATTGCCCGGTTTTATTGGGGCTTGCTCGGCTGTAATGACTGTATCCCCTACCTTCAAATCTTGCGGAGCCAAAATATATCTTTTTTCCCCGTCTGCAAAATGAATTCTCGCGATTCTCGCCGTTCTGTTCGGATCATATTCTATTGCAAACACCTTGCCCGGAATATTTAATTTGTCCTGCTTAAAATCGATTTCTCTATATAATCTCTTAACTCCACCGCCACGATGAGGAGCCGTAATACGCCCCTGATTATTTCGGCCAACTTTTTTGTGAAAACCTCTCTTGAGAGACTTTAAAGGATCAATTTGGGTTAATTGAGAAAAATCGTATCCTTTCATTTGCCGCCTGGATGGGGTTGTTGGATTGTATTGCTTCATAATTTTACGCTTTTGCCTGTTCTATGGAATAACCGTCCTTTAATGCTACTATTGCTTTTCTAAAACCGGCTTTAAATCCCGGATGTTTTCCGATATCTCTTCTTTTCTTGGGTAAATTAATAATTCTGACATGTTTTACTTTTACATTAAAAAGATTTTCCACCTGTTTCTTGATTTCGTTTTTGGTTGTACTATCATAAACCTTAAAAACATACTGATTTATCCCTAAAAGATCAGATGCTTTTTCACTTATGTAAAAACTCTTTAACACGCTAAATCCGCCCTGCGCTCCGGCCAACTTTTCCAAAGGCAAAGACGAAACAATCTTTTTATCGTCTTGTTCCGATTGTTCTTCAACGACAGTTTCATCGTGCGCATTCTTTTTCTTGTCTGTCTCTTTTTTGTTAAAAATATTTAACTTCATAATTTTACATTAAAAATCTATAATTATTTCTTTTTCAAAATATCTACCGCGTCCTTCATCAATAACAAATATTTTGAAGAAAGGATCAGCAAAGGGTTTATATTTCTGGCCTCAACGGTGTTTAGGGTCGGTAAATTCTCGGCCGCTCTTTTGATAACGCTGTCCAAAGACGGCGTAATCATTAAAACACTCGGTTTATTTTTGCTTTCTTCAAATAATTTTGAAAAGTTTTTCAAAATTAAAGCCATTTCTTTGGTTTTTGCCTGATTCAACTTAATCTCGTCTAAAACTAACAATTGCCGGTTCTTCGCTTTTGAAGATATGGCCATTAACAAAGCCTTCCTTGCCATTTTCTTGTTTATTTTCTTTTTAAAATTCCTTTCTTTGGTCGGTCCGAATGTGACGCCGCCGCCCTTCCAAATCGGAG
>MGLG01000030.1:6452-10845 GCA_001795975.1 Candidatus Yanofskybacteria bacterium RIFOXYD1_FULL_42_10 | reverse complement strand
ATCTTTTAAGCGGGGCAGAAAATGCTTGCCTTTGTGCTGGGCATAGTGTTCATCCAATAAAAGGTCGGTCATTTTAATCATTTTCATTCCGACCGGCCGGATACCCTTTCGCTCAAAGCGCGAAAGTATCTCCCCTACTAATCCCCGATGCAACGCATCAGGTTTTAAAATTATAAGCGTTCGTTCTTTTAATTTTGACATAGTTTAAATATTGATTGCTATTTTGTTAGCTTGTTATCTTGTTTTAAAATTTTCAATATAACAATTATCAATTAACAAGATAGCAATTGGCTTGGCTGTATTATTTAATTATCTTAAAATTATTCCCGTCGCTCACAATTTCCACCATCCCATCCGTATCCGTACGATAATATTTTATTCCGTTTTTTTCAAGCCCCGTAGTAGATTTTTGAACTGCTTTTCAGCCATACCCGACCTTTCACAAAAGGTCGGGTATTTCAAAAATTCACTACAGGGCAAGACGGTCATTATTGAGCAGTAAAAATTTGAAAATTCTGTCCGTCACTAATAATTTTTATGGTGCCGTCGTTGTCAGTCCGATAATATTTTGTGTTATTCATATCTAATCGAGAAAGAACTTCTTTTCGCGGATGACCGTATCTGTTTTTGGCTCCAACTTCAATTACGGCCACCTGCGGTTTGATTTTGGACAGAAATCCTTCAGTCGTGGAGGTGTTTGACCCGTGATGACCAACCTTTAAAACATCTGCTTTCAAATCCGTTCCCATTCCGACCAATTTCCTTTCTATCGCCGCTTCGGCGTCTCCAGTAAACAAAAACCCGTTCTCTTTGTATTCAAGCATAATGACAACCGAATTATCATTGGGATTTTTAACAAACGACCCAGATGTGGAATTTGTAGGAAAAAGAACCATTAGAATAACACCGTTTCCCAAATCAATTGTTTTTCCGGCCACCGCGTCTATTTCTTCGGCATTTTCATCTTTGACCGCCTCCCGCCAAGTGCCAAAAATCGGCGAATTATATTCCCCCTCCGCCCAAAGAATATTTTTGACATCATATTTTTTTAAAACTTCAATCAGTCCGGCGGCATGGTCTTCTTGCGGATGGCTCAAAGCAATCAAATTAATGTCATGATCGTAAAAAGGCATTATTTTGCCCAATTCGGATAAAACTTTCCCGTCCGGCCCGCCGTCAATCAAAACCTGATTGCCGTTCGGGGCTTCAATAAACATCGCATCTCCCTGTCCAACATCAAGAAAATACACCTTTAGCAGTCCGTCTTTTAGGAAAGCGGCGGAATAAGTCGTCCAGGCCAACACGGATAGACAAAGAAAAACTACGAGATGGATAATTGTAAATCGTTTAAACAACATCCAATTTAAATATCACAAATCCCGCCAAAAAGAAAACCCCGTAGTAGAAATTTCTGCTGCGGTTTTACCGCATAGACAAACAGAAATTTCACTACAGGGCATAGCCGAGATTAACTCGACTTTTTTGGCTCGTAGAAAGTGACGGCAAACTTGTATTCAGAGCTGTCAGGTTCCACCAATTGAAATCCGCCAACTTTTTTGAAGAAAACTTTTGCGCCCTCGCCCTGCACGCCAAGCCAAACGCAATGTTCGAAATTCTCCCCTTCGGCTGAACCCATGACTTCATAATCAACCAATTGTTCGTTTGATAGATTTGGCACTTGTCTGTTTTGAACTTCGTCTTCTTCCACCAAAGCAGAAAGAATCTTTTTTCCATCAAGCATAAAATCTATTTGGCTTTTTCCGTTCCTTAACTTTTTGCCAACATCTTTGCTCATTATTCACTCCTTTTGTTGTACTGGGAACTTCAATGCTTATGAAGAGTATCAAAATTTAAAAATACGGTCAATTTTTACAAAAGAATTCTCTTTTTCATCCGCCACAATCCGAAAAACAATATCGGATAAATTATGATAAGCGCCACCCAGGTGAAAGAAACCGCCACCGAAGCAAACGGCAGAGACGCGAAAAATTCTATTACTTTAATTTGATACGCCGTAATCGCCCATGCCGCGAAACCGACAATACGACCGAGAGGAACAAAAATTATCCCCGCCAAACCAAACAAAAATCCAAGCAGCATCGCCGCCGGAACAAAAGGCAAAACCAAAACATTGGCGACAACCGACACTAAAGACAAATTTTTGAAATAATAGACCAACAAAGGAAACACGAAAAATTGCGCCGACAAGGTCATCAAAATAATTTCTTTCAAACTCTTAACAAATTCGCCAATCTGGCCCGCAATTTTTGAAATTTTTTCCGTTTTATAATTTAACAGCGGATAAACGAAAGCCAATCCCAACACCGCCATAAATGACAACTGAAAGCTGACATCAAAAACCAAAATCATCGGATTCAAAAATACCATTGCCGCGCCGGCGAGAACAATTGAATTTTTCGCGTCGGAAAGCCGGCCATAACCGGAAGCAAACAACAGCAAAAGTCCCATTATTGCCGCCCGCGCCACCGAGGCCGAAGCGCCGGTCATTATAGAAAAAAAGATAATCAGCCCCGCCGAGAGCCAAAACGCTTTTCGTCTTCTAAAAAACCAGACCAGCGCCCACAAAACCGCTTCGGCGATTATGGTGATGTTGTATCCGGAAACAGCGAGAATGTGCGAAGTGCCGGTTTTGTTGAACGCTTCTTTCAATTTTTCGGGGATTTCTTGCCGGCTTCCCAGCAAAATGCCGTTTACAAACGAGGCGTTGGGTTCGGCAAGAGAACGGCTCACCGCCAATTCAAATTTATTTTTAACGGCAAATATTTTTTTATAGAAACCAAGCTTCATTTTTTCAAACAACCCCAATTCAACGGCTCCATCCGTTTTAATTTTCGGAAAAGACATCGTCGTCGCCACGCTCTCTTTCTTTAAATAATTTACATAATCGAAATCGTCAAAATTCTGCGGGGTCTTTAGCGCGCCGTTTATCTCCAAAAAATCACCGTATTGATATTTCGGAAACACATTGGCGGAAATTATGGTTCGCTCGTCTACACGAAAAACCTCGCCCCGTAAAATAATTTGTTTGACCCGAAAAATAATTTGCGCCTTGCCATTTTTATAAGCCGGTTCGTCGTCAATATATCCCCTCAAAAGAACCGCTACTCCCCTGCTTGCCCCGCCAGAGTTTTTAGACGAAGGCGAGGACCCAGCCTCAATATCGCTGAATTGGCTTAAAATACTTTTTGACAAACTAACATAATTAAATCTGATAATTCCCAACGCAAAAACAAACAAAAGCGCCCCCGCCAAAATTCCGGCGCGAGAAAATGTGTTGTGATATGCCGAGACGCCGATAATTCCAATGCTCAAAGCAACCGCGATCAAAATTATGTTTTGCGAAACGGCAAAAACTGATGCGGCAAACACTCCGCCCGCAAAAGCCAGCAAAAGAAAAAATAAAATTTCAGATTTGTGGAATTTTATCATGTCATATCATGAATAACAAAAAACATATTTTATGCCAAACAACCGATTTACAACCAACGATTTATTTGATATGCTTTTTCATAAAAATGCGCGTGTAGTTCAGTGGTAGAACGCTGTCCTGATAAGACAGAGGCCCTTGGTCCGATTCCAAGCACGCGCACCAAAAAGTAAAAATGCCCGACGGATTAATTCGTTTTTCACGAATTCCGTCAGGCGTTTTTTGGATTGCGAAAAGGGACAGTTAAACTCTTACAACATCAATAAGCATTCTGAATTTGCGATTGGCAACACGCTTCTCATCTGATTTGACTCGGCGAATTTTTAACTTAATATACCCGCGTTTTATCAATTCATTTATGACACTGCAAAAGTCCTTTTGATTCTGAAAATTCATATCATGACGCGCTATTTTCATTAACCGAACAAAATCTATAATTCCTCCGACATTTTCCACCGCATCTAAAACAGAGCGATAAAGTTCAATCTTTTCTTCTCCCGAAAGGCTGGCATAATTTAACATGTTCCCGGCTCCTTTTTAAAAGTACTGTTTGCCGATTTTTATACATAATACCGCTTGCGCTTTTAAAGTCAATCCTACCCTTGCTTGACATTGGTGTAATTTAATATATAATTAAAACACTAAATCGTTCGTTAACAAAAGGAGAGAAAATGGAACCGGCAGAGTCAAGAACTTCAGCTGAATTCATATCATTTAGAGATGAGATAAGAAGATTAATTGATAAGAAACTTGAAGCGGCAATGAATCAGCGAGCCCTTGGCAGAAAACGGCTATTTGTGTCCCAAGCCAAGATTCTTCTCAATGAAGAAATAGTGAAAATCTCAGGACTGTCCCGTGAAACATTATCCGATTTTCTAAAACCCCTCGGAGATGAAACCGCCGAAATTCAACCGGCAGAAGAAGATGCGCCGCTTCCTTTTTTGG
>MGLG01000030.1:0-6405 GCA_001795975.1 Candidatus Yanofskybacteria bacterium RIFOXYD1_FULL_42_10 | reverse complement strand
ATTTGGCATTGAAGGCCGTTTATATAATCACACCTCTTTGGATCAATGCATCAGAGAACAAAGAAACAGAAAAAAATTTGGATTAACCATAGAAACCGGAGTAGCTATGGCTTATCTGTTTCCCAAAATGATTCCTAATTTCGGAGCTTATTTCACCGGTTCGCGCTATGGAAGAGCAGACACAATACTGTGCATTTATAAATTTCAAAACACGCCCATTTTGGGCTTTGTGGAATCGGAGCATAAAATAGAAAACGCTCTCGTATTTTCCTGCAACCGATATTCTCCTCAGAGAAAAAATAGAAACATAATTCATCAAACAAACTAAAAAATAGGAGCGTAGAAATATGCTCTTTTTGTTTTTTTAAAATTCGAACAGACTGGAAAAAATGAAAATTTATGCTATAATTAAGATATGGATAATCAAAATACGGCAAAACGCTATAGAATTGAATTATCCTCGGTAAAGGATCTTCTTTTCCATTTTCTGCTTATTTGGACGGCCATTTTACTTGCGCTTAGTTGGATTGATTTTATCAAACCGGCGTTTGAACTCCCGGAAACAATGATTACCAGTTATCTCATACTTCTCGGCGTTTATGTCGTACACAAAGAAACATCCCGATGGATCGGCACCAAGCTCAATATAAGACCGGGCGAATTAATGGTTTATATTTGGTGGATTTCCTTGTTGGCGATGTCGTTAATCGGTTCATTTGCTAATTTGGAAGTTTCACCGCAAATAAGATTTTTAAGCTATGAGGTTTTGGTCGCGTTTCTTTTGAGCGAAATTTCAAAAAGCATAAACGCCTACCGAAGAGAAAAGACGGTTAAAAAGTAATCTGACAAAGGAGGGTTGCGCCGAATGGTAAGGCACCAGTCTTGAAAACTGGGGCTCCGAAAGGGGCTTAGAGGTTCGAGTCCTCTACCCTCCGCCATCAACATTTTTATGCCGCGAACAATTGATTTAAGAAACAAATCCGCCGAACAACCGACCCTCTCCCCCGTTAAAGCCGGGCCGGTTTTAACTATGCCTGCGCGTACAGAGAATAAATCATCGTTCCCAAGAGAATTTTTTTGGGAAGCGCCGCTGTTTTATCATAATTCCCAAAAAAAATATTTTGCCTTTACGGTAATCGCAGGACTTTTTGCCGGAGCCGGCGCGATGATTTTTTTTCACAAAAATACTCTGACGGTCGTTTTTATGATAATGTCCGCTTTGGTGCTTATCCTTTACACAAATAAAAAATCGGAGATGTCTCAAATTTCAATCAATGAATTGGGAATTTCCATTGACAATCAGCCTTATTCTTATAAAGAATTAAAATCATTTTGGATAGAATACGCGCTCGGAGATATTAAAGAATTAAGTTTGGAATCAAAAAAATGGTATCTGCCGTATATAAAAATTTCCATTGAAAACCAAAACCCGATGGAATTGCGCGCAATGCTAAGCAATTTTCTCCCCGAAAAAGAGCATGAAGTTTCACTGATTGACCTATTTGCCCAAAAGTTGGGAATGTAATTTTACCCCTCGTAGTTCAATGGATAGAACGCGAGATTGCGGATCTTGCAATAGAGGTTCGATTCCTCTCGAGGGGACACTTTAGAAAAAAGAACTAACCAAATCAAAAAACACCGAAAGGGGTGTTTTTTGATTTTGCTAAAAAATGGTATACTAACTGACTTCACGAAACAGCCGAAACAGCGCAATGTGAAAAACTAATTTTTTTTAGTTATTAGTTAAATGGATATTTTCACTCCTATAGAAAAATTAAAGAATGTGGGGCCGAGAAATCTGCCCAAGCTGAACAGACTTGGCATTAAAACCGTCAAAGACCTCCTTTGGCACTTTCCCGCCCGCTACGACGACTACACCAAGACTGCTCAAATTTCCGACATCGAACCGGGAGAGAAAATAAATATCCAGGGAGAAGTCGTCAAAATAGACACCCGGAGAATATTCCCGAGACGGATGACCGTCATCAATGCCATAGTCAAAGACCAAACCGGCGCCTTGAAAGTGGTCTGGTTCAATCAGCCCTATGTCGCCAACCAGCTCACCGAAGGAACATTTGTCAGTTTGGCAGGAAAAATTCATTTGGACAAACACGGCCTTTATTTGTCCAACCCGTCGTATGAAAAAATATTCTCTTTTAACAAAAACGCGGAGCTTACAGAAGAGACGGCATCAGAAGAAAGCCAACCGATAATAAATTACAACGAACCGAAATCAAATCTGATTCACACCGGCGGCTTGGTGCCGGTTTATCCCGAAACAGAAGGCGTTACTTCAAAATATCTGCGATTTTTAATACAGCCTATTTTGAATAATTTTAAAACCGAGGATCATCTTCCGGCGCACATTTCGGAAAAATATCATTTCCCGAAAATAAGCGAAGCGATAAAAACAATCCATTTTCCGAAAAATCTCGGCGATGCGGCAACAGCCAAGGAGCGCCTTGCTTTTGACGATTTGATGCTGTTCCAGCTAAAAGCGCTTATTGAAAGAAGAAAACTAAACCAACTTAAATCTGTTCCTATTAAATTTAATAAAGAATTAATACAAAATTTTATATCCCGCTTGCCGTTTGAGCTCACAACCGACCAAAAAATATCTGCATGGGAAATATTCAAAGATCTTGAAAAATCCTATCCGATGAACCGGCTTTTGGAAGGAGATGTCGGCAGCGGCAAAACAGTCGTTGCCCTTATGGCCGCCGTTCAAACCGCATCCTCCGGTTATCAAACGATTTTTTTGGCGCCGACCGAAGTTTTGGCCAAACAGCATTTTAAGACAATATCGAATCTGATTTCCGGAAACAATATCAATATCGGCCTTTTAACCGGATCGGGAGCGTTTATTAACGGACAAAAGATTAAAAAAGGAGAATTCAAACGAGAAGTTTCCAGTGGCGCAATTAATATCATTATCGGCACCCACGCCGTCATCCAAAAAGATGTTTTTTTCAAAAATCTCGCCCTGGTCGTAATTGACGAACAGCATCGCTTCGGCATCAAGCAACGCCAAGCTTTACTTCGCGAAACCGATGCATCCGTTCCGCATCTCTTGAGCATGACCGCCACCCCTATCCCCCGCACTCTCGCTCTTTCCATTTATGGCGATCTGGACATTTCAATTATTAAAGAAAAGCCCAAAAACCGAAAAAAAATCATCACCTCCGTCGTTACGCCGTTAAAAATAAAAATTGCTTATGAATTTATAAAACAAGAAGTAGCAAAAGGGCGGCAAGTTTTCATCGTTTGTCCCCGCATAGAACAAGGTGAAATAACTATCAGCTCCAACTCAACAACTAAACAATTAAAATTAAACACAGCATGGGCAGACGCAAAAGCCGTGGAAGAAGAATATAAAAAATTATCTCAATCAATATTCCCTGACCTTAAAATCGCGATGCTTCACGGCCGGATGAAACCAAAAGATAAAAATCAAATTATGGATGATTTTAAAAACCTGAAATACGACATATTAGTTTCCACATCGGTTATTGAAGTCGGCGTTGATATACCCAACGCATCGGTAATGGTCATAGAAAGCGCCGAGAGATTCGGTCTTGCCCAGCTTCACCAATTCAGGGGTCGGGTCGGTCGCGATGAATATCAGTCATATTGCCTTCTGTTATCTTCAACGGCCGACAAAACAACAAATGCCCGCCTTAAGGCATTGGTCGAATGCGACGACGGATTTGTTTTGGCGGAAAAAGATATGGCCATTCGAGGGCCGGGAGAATTTTTCGGCGTAAAACAATCAGGCTTGCCCGACCTCGGCATGGCTTCGCTCGCCAATGTGGATTTAATCAAAAAAGCCCGCTTTGAAGCGCGCTCTCTGCTGAAAGAAGACCCAAATTTGAAAAAAAACCCCCTTCTTCGCGAAAAGCTTGACAACTTTCAAAAGTTAACTCATTTTGAATAATCACTCGGTTAGTCCCATATTTCAGCCCATTCCGGCCGCTCCTGCGGCGGCCTCCATTAGTCCTCGCGACGGCAGGTCCAGCCTTCGTTTAAAATATTGTTAATTAAACAAAGCACATAAGACGGAGAGCCTACAGTTTTGCATGGGACAAGGTTTTAACTTCGGCTGGACACCAAGCCTGCCTGCTGCGGGTCTGAAATATGGGACTAACCTTCGCTTTGGTTTTTAAATTTCGTAAATACCAAAAGAACTGTAATCTTGCATGGTTTTTTTTGTTTTTTACAAATCCCGATACTTAGGCGTAACCCAAAAACCCATATATTTTCCGAGCATCAGGCGGGTTTGGGCATCCAAGCCGGGAAAAACTCCAAAAATTATCGTTGCCGCCGGAAAAATAATCCACTGGAGAATCATCCACAAATATTTAAATTTGCCGAATTTGGGCGGCCGAGGCGGAAGAATGAGCATAGATAGCACCGCCGAGGAAATCAACCCCAACATTGCAAACGACATAATAATTCTCGTAATATACGGCAGATTAAAAGACAAAACCGTTCTGTTAAACGCCGAACCGCCGACAAGCGAAGGTAGCCATCCAAGAATAAAAATAATAAGCGCGTTGGTCGCCCACGAATGAAAACCTTCAATAATGGTAAAGCCGTAAAATAATTTTTTAAATCTGGGTATCGCTTTGTTTTTTAAAAATCCGAATAAAAAATACGGTATATTCTCGGCTCCGTATCCCCATCGTCTTTGCTGTTTATAAACATTTTTAAAAGTATTCCAGGTAGTGGGAGCGACATTGGCGTCCATTGAAACCGGATAAAACAAAGGCACTACCCGATAATCGCCGTCATATCTTAAAAAACATTGCCAAAAAATGCGCGAGTCCTCGGAAACCATATTTTTCTCCCAAAAACCAACATCAACCAACGCCTGGAACGGCATGGAATGGGAGGAGAACGAAGTGGCATTCTCCGATTTTTCCTGTTTGATGGTATGCCAAAAAGTTGCCGAAAAAGCCACCACCCGCGCAAACGACGGCGCTTCCCAAATATTATTTATATACAAAGGAATCGGCTGATAAGAAGCTCTCAGCGGATCTTTTGAAGTAAGGAAGGTGTACGAAAGAACTCCGAAATACTCCGGAAAAACCACAGTATCAATATCAAAATTAGAAACTAAGATATGGTCATAAGGCATACCGAGCCGATCTATGATTTCTTCTTTAACGATTTTAGCGGCATAAGCCGCATTGGAGCCCTTTCCGGGAATTTCACCGGCAAGATCGGACGGATGCGCGATGCTTACCAAATCCAAAAAATCTTTTTTATAATTTTTTTCAATTTCTTTGACAGCTGAAGCGGTTTCATCGCCCCCTCTTTCTTCATAACAAATAGCCACCGTCATTTTAGATTTGGGGTAATTTGTTTTTAACAACGCTTCCAAGCAAGAAGCGATAATGGAATATTCCTCTTTATAAACGGGCAGGAAAATAAAATGGTGAATATCGCGCCATGATTTTATAGACGAGAGACGATATTCTTGAACCGACAATCGGTCAAGCCGTTCAAGCCAATTAATTTTTAAATTAGCCCGCAATCTTTTGTAGGAAATTCTAAGGTGCAAAGAAAGATAAATGGTCTTAACCAGCCAATAAATATCAAAAATTATTATAAAAATCGCCATAAAAACCGGCGCAATAAATGACAGGCCAACAACCGCCAACAAAGTCAGCCAAGCTAAAAGACCCGGCATTATTTCAAAAATTCTGTATATTCTGCGGTCTTTTTTATCTATTAAGTCGTTGGCGCGACTCAAATGAAGAAATTCTTTCATATGGAAAAAACTAAACCGAACAAAGAATCGTCTATGGCAATTTTTCCGTTCTTATAAGCAATATCTGCGTTTAATAATTTTCCGTAAAAAGATTTTAACTCGCTCATTTCATATTTGCCTAATTCACGCATCGCTTTTTTAACCACAAAAGGATGCAAGCCGGATTTTTTCGCCATTAAATCAGGGGGGGTGGACCGCAAGGCTAAATCTTTTATCATCAGCAAATTCCTGAATTGAAAGATTATCATAGTTAAAATATAATTGGCATTCCGTCCGGTTTTCAGCTCTCGGTAAAGAATGTCAAAAGCCTTAATTTTATTTTTGGAAGCGATCGCGTCCACTAAATCAAAAATATTAAGATCTGTTTTCGGAGTTATTAATAAATCAATAATTTCCGGTTTTAAGATTTTATTTCCGCCTGCCTGCGAAGACGCGCCTCCGGACAAATAATTGGCCAATTTATCCGTATTAATAATCAAAGAATAACTGTCATTGCCGATATAATCAATAATTTTTCTTAACGCCATCGGTTCTATCGCGCAATCTCGTGAAACAAATTCATTTTTTATCCAATTCGTCAGTTTAACTCCCCCCATGTAATTTATATTTTCCACTAAATTTCCCGGTTTTTT
>MGLG01000029.1:9844-10127 GCA_001795975.1 Candidatus Yanofskybacteria bacterium RIFOXYD1_FULL_42_10 | reverse complement strand
TATGGAGAGGTCGCATAGCGGTCTAGTGCGCATCTTTGCTAAAGATGTGACCTCGCAAGGGGTCCGAGGGTTCGAATCCCTCCCTCTCCGCCAATTGGGAAAATGCAAATTTGAAGAAGCCAGCGAGCGGCGCGGAACGCGCCGCTCGCATAGAATTTGAAAGGGATTTTTGGCGAAAAAGAAATGCTTTTATCAATAAGGGCAAAAGAAAATTTTTTCATAAGGATTTGAGAGTTAAGAAATGGCCTGAAACAAGGGCTTTTTTTGTTGGTTTCGCACAGCC
>MGLG01000029.1:3266-9817 GCA_001795975.1 Candidatus Yanofskybacteria bacterium RIFOXYD1_FULL_42_10 | reverse complement strand
TTAGTAACAGGCAATCAGAAACCCTAGAAATCTCACAGAAAGGAGAGAAACGATGATTTGGCCATTCCTTTTCGCACTGCTCTTTGTCATCTTCGCTTGGAGGTCCATCTACGACAAGGCAAGCGATTTCCTGGATTACTGCTTCTCGACATTCTTCCTCGTGGTGTTCACGGCTATGGCGTTCGGTGTCGGTCTCGGCTTCGCATCACTGATTGGTCTTGCGGTGCCGAAGCACTGGACAGGACCAGAAACAACGAAACTGGTCAGCCTGCGCGACAGCGACGGCATCAGCGGACACTTTTTCCTCGGCACCGGCAGTATCGGTACCACCCAGTACTACTTCTTCTACAAGGAAGCTGGGCAAGGATACCAACCGGGGAAAGTCGCAGTCGCCGACAATGTGATGGTCTTCGAGGAGAAACGGCAAGGTGGCGATCTCAAGGCCTACACCTACCAGTTCGTGAATCCATCGCTCGGATGGATCGCGATGGACTGGCAAAGCCAGAAATACGAGTTCGTCATTCCCGATGGTAGTCTAAAGAAAAACTTCGTACTCCGGTGAGGCCGTCGTATCAGAGAGGGAGCGTGGTGCTTGCACTGCGTCTCCCTCTTTTCTTTTTTAATAATTCAAAGAACGAAGAATTTGCCGCCAAAGCCAGTGAATTTTTTTCAATCCTTTTTAATTGAAAAATCTGCTGAATTGAGTTATGCTTTACTCAATTTAAAACTTGAAATTGTTAATGCTCTCGGCTTTGCCTTTCATTTTGCCCGCCCGCCCAATCCGAGTCCCGCGAAGCGGGACGAGGACAGAATTCCGTTCGAGCTATTCCAAAAAACACCGCCAATAGAAATTGTCAATTTAAAATTTATGGATATTTTTCCTCCTCAAAAAATAAAAATTACAGAGATTGCCGGCAAGGGATTAAGCGTAGTGGCAACCGAAAAAATTAAAGCCGGCGAAATTATTGAAATCTGTCCGATTATTTTTCTGTCAGATAAAGATGCAAATTATATTAAAGACACCTCTGATTTTTTAAAATTTTATTATCTTGAACAAGCTCCAATTAACAAAAGCTGTTTAATGTTGGGTTACGGCTCGCTTTATAATCACAGTAAAAACCCCAATGCTGATGTTGATTACAATATCAAAACCCTCAATAGATACTTAATTTTTGAGGCGATTAAAGACATTCAAACCGGTGAAGAAATCGTCTACAACTACAATGACTACGATGAAAGGGTGGATTTTCTAAATCCCGAGCAACTCAAATTTTAACATGGTCTTTTTAAAATACCTTCGAACTCTCAAAAAATCTTTCAATCGCTACACCCCTTCGGTGGAAGTTTTAATTTCCAAGAATAACCTTTTGGAAAATTTGAAGGAATATAAGAAACAATATCCGCGACTTTCTTTCGCTCCGGTTTTGAAAAGCAACGCCTACGGCCACGGCATTCTTCAGGTCGCTAAAATTTTAAACAAAGAAAATATCGCTTTTTTTGTTTTGGATTCTCTGTTTGAAGCGATAACTCTGCGAAATGACGGAAGCAAGTTGCCTATCTTAATTATCGGCTACACCAGTCCGGAAAATATTAATAACAGCAAGCTTCCAAATGTCGCTTTTACCATTACCGGCTTGGAACAACTTCAACAAATAGCACGAACAATAAAATCCCAGAAAAAGTTTCATCTAAAAATAGACACCGGCATGCACCGACAAGGCATTTTGCCGGAACAAATCAATGAGGCGATTAAAATAATCAAGACAGCCGACCGCATTAATCTTGAGGGCATTTGTTCTCATTTTGCCGATGCAGACGATACCGATGACAGTTTTACCAAAATGCAAATCGCCCGATGGGAAAAAGCCGTTGTCCCCTTCAGGCAAAATTTTCCAAAATTAAAATACTTTCACATTTCCGCCACCACCGGCATCCCCTACTCCAAAAACATTTTTACCAATGTTGCCCGTCTCGGAATGGGATTATACGGTATCAATTCCTCGCCTCTGACGAAACTGAACTTAAAACCGGTTTTACTAATGCGCTCCGTGATAAGTTCTTTAAAAAATATTCCGGCTGGAGAATGTGTCGGCTACAATATTACTTACAAGGCGTCAAAGCCCATCAGAGTCGCCACGGTGCCAGTGGGATATTTTGAAGGCGTGGACAGAAGATTGTCTAATCGCGGATTTTTTAAAATTGCCGGCCACAATTGTCCGATTATCGGCAAAATCAGTATGAATATGACTTCTATAGATATCACCTCTTTGCCCGAAACCAAATTTGGCGATGATGTAACAATAATCAGTGATATTCCGGACGATTTGAATTCGGCCGAACAAATGGCCAAACTATCAGGCATAACTCCTTACGAGATTTTAGCCCGCATTCCCCAGCACTTGCGACGGACTATTATTGAGTAGGCACACCATCTCTTTTGCGCCAAATAGCATAGTCATTATGCACTTCTGTCAGCAAACTCTTTAACCCAGCCGGATCAGGCACTTGTTTAAACATAAACTTGTTTTCAGTAGCGGCGGTTTGCACTTCAACATTTCCGTAATTAAGAAAAGACGGGATTAAGCCTTTGATCTCAACCGTAACATCCTGAATTTTGGATAAATGCATTTCTGAAAGAATGCGTTTAAAAAATCCGTGTTGTTCATTGTCCAAAATCCTGCGGTCGGTGATAATCCAAGTGTCAAGAAGATACATAGTGATTCTGTAAAAAAGTCCGTTCCACCAGATGATAAAATAGACAAGCAAAGCCACCATGAAAAGATTGGTTAAGTCCCACATGATTAGCCATGGCTGGATAAAGGCATAAACCACAAAAGGCATAATTGCTAATAGCACAAAAGCAAACAGGGTGCTGAAAATGACAAACCAATGACGATAAACCAAAGCAACGGTCTTCTCGTCGGCTTCTTTGCCCTCAAAGCTGTATTTTGTTTCCGTAAATACTGATAAAAATTTCATTTTTTAATAAGACTGCAAAAATATTGAACTGGCGTCAAATACTCTGCTCAATAAATCTTCCCAATTTGTTGAAACCGCGGCATACACAAAAGCTGTAAACAATAAAAGCGAGCCCATCATAAAAATAAAGGCGATGAATTTCGGCTTGGTGCCTATACCAAAACGAACTAGATGATAAACGATGAAAAAAGAATAAATCCAGTAAAAACAAAAAATAAATATAAAAAGAATCGGCAGAATAGAAATCTCGGATAATTGAGGAATGAGATTAATCACAATCTCATTATATTATTTTATTTTTCCGGCAGCAATGATTCCTACCGCTCTGCCTTAACGAAGCTCCACCGAATAAAAAATAAAACCCGCCAAAACGGGTTTTATATTTTATATGTGTGTCGGTGGGAGGAATCTCCTCCAGCTCTCGCGTTCTTCCGAACGCTCGGCCATAGGCTTGCCTCACGACTTTGCTCGCCGATTGCTCGCTCAGCATCGTTCCGGCATTCGATTCCCCACGCAAATCAAGCAGTTGATTTGCTCCACCTAAGTTAAATTATAAAACGGCCTCAAGGCCGTTTTATAATTTAACTAGTGTCGGTGGGAGGAATCGAACCTCCAGCCTGAGCTTTATGAGGGCTCCGCTCTAACCGTTGAGCTACACCGACCCTATTGACTCTCTTGAATCATCTTATACGATTTCCGCCGTTTTTTCAAATCAAAAAGGCCTGGATTCATCAGGCCTCGCTATCTGATTTTTTTTACCACAATTCCATAATAATGGCCGCGGATTTTGTGTTTTGAATCAAACCACCCTCTTTTATCCCGCCATCGTTTTAAAAGTTCTTTTTCGCTTAAATCTATTGTTGCCGTACGAATTAAATTTTTTATTGTCCGCTGGGAATCGGTAATGCACACAACCGGAAAAACCGAACTTGACCTTGCAGCCCGGGCATAAATCCAATGCGACGCATTGTCAACGCTAAGAATCACCGGCCAGGAATCCAGCGCCCGATAAAGCTTTCTTATCGCTTCGCGACTATTCATGGCCATAATCTCATCAGTGGCGCAACCTTCTTCTTCAATAAGCGCCCTCATAATTTCTTCATTTGACGCCAAATCTTCAAAATTTTTTTGGTAAAAAATATGAGCTAAAGCGTTCGCCCGCCGAAACAATCTAACCTCGTCGTCTTTTCTGATTGGCCGCCCCAAACTGCTTAGCGCGTTCAGGATGGTTTTGGGAGAGCATTTGTTTTTATCTTGCTGAAGGTTTAAAAAAATCCCCTCCTCTCTCTGAAGTTTTTGGATTATTTTAATGATTTTATGATCCCTTCGCATAATTGCCTCCTGAATATCAAAGACCGATAGAAAAATAATACAGAAAATTATTTTTTTTTACAATCAAAACCCCGAGGTCGTCGGGGTCTATTTATCTTTTACGGTTATCGTCTTCTTTTTTGGAAGCTACAAAATCCGGGGTAAGTACAAAATTCGGCGGACCGGAACAATTAATTCCCAAGGCGTTCATTTCATCATTCAAACGCCTTAAATAAATTATTTCCTCCGCATCGCTTCCTCTTAAACATTCAAAACCGTCCGAACTGATGGCTAAGAAACTGCAAACAAAAACTCCATTGCCAAGCCCGCACACTTTGCGCGCGTGTTCATCTTCCAATTTGATTTCCATGTTCTTTCCTCTTTTGATTGTTAAAGATAAGCATAGAATACAACTATTGAATGAGTTGTCAACCTAATCACTTGTTTAATTCAGATAAATTATATAGAATCTAATCGCGGGGTAGAGCAGCGGCAGCTCGTCAGGCTCATAACCTGGAGGTCGTGGGTTCGAATCCCACCCCCGCAACATTTAAAAACAAGATACTCCGTAAGGAGTATTTTTGTTTTTAACTATGTCTACGGAGGGAGCGAATGCCATTGAGGCATTCGCGTTGGGATGAGAATGCCGGAACGATGCTGAAAATCGCAATCGGCGATTTTCAGCCGTGAGGCGGGGCTGCGGAAAAATTTTCAGAAGAAAATTTTATCTGAAGCCGAATCCCACCCCCGCAACATCTATAAAACAAAAATCGCTTTTAAGCGATTTTTGTTTTATTACTCTTTTCTTTTATTCTTATCCCTCTCCGTTTTACTAAGAAACTTTTTTCTTAAACGGATTGATTGCGGGGTAATCTCAAGAAGCTCGTCGTCTTCAATAAAATCAAGCGCTTGTTCAAGCGTAAAAATAACAGGCGGAGTCAGAATAATGGTTCCATCGGAAGATTTGGATCTCATATTGGTAAGCTGTTTGCCCTTGCAGACATTTATTTCAATATCTTCTTTGCGGCCGTTCAATCCGATAATCATTCCTTCATAAACCTGTGTTATCGGATCAATAAATACCGTTCCCCTGCCCTGCGCAACTTCCAAACCAAATGCCACCGCCTTGCCGGTTTCCGAGGCAATCAGGGCGCCGTTTCGCGATCTCGGCAGTTGTCCCGCCATTTCCTTGTAGCCCAACAAAACGCTGTTTATCACCGCGGTTCCCTTGGTATCGGTAACTAAAATATTTCTTAATCCGAGAAACCCCCTGGTGTTGATATGATAAACAAGACGCGCATAGCCGTTATTGTGATTTATCAAATTAATCAGCTCGGCTTTTCTTTTGCCAAATTCGGTCGTAATAACGCCGACATATTCTTCGGGAACATCAACGGTTATTTCTTCAAACGGTTCTGTCTTCACACCATTGGCTTCTTTGATGATAACTTCCGGTTTTGAAATTTCCAATTCAAATCCTTCCCTGCGCAAGGTTTCAATCAAAATTGATAAATGCAATTCCCCTCTTCCCGAAACCAAAAAATCAGTGCCGCCGAGTTCTTCCATTTTCATGCCGACATTGGTTTCAAGCTCGCGATGCAATCTTTCGGCGATCTGTCTTGAAGTAAAACGGGTTCCCTCTTTTCCTTTGAACGGAGAAGTGTTCGGTCCGATCTTTATTCTCAAAGTCGGTTCTTCAATCATTGTCATCGGAAGCGCCTCGGGATTGCCGACATCAGCGATAGTCATGCCGATGCACGAATCAGGCACCCCGGTAATAGCCGCAATATCCCCGCCATCAGCTTCTTCTCTCTCGGTTCTTTGCAAACCGTCAAAGGTAAAAATTTTTTCAATCCTCCCAACCCCTTTCTCTCCCGCCGGATTTATGGTTGTTATTGATTGCCCTTTTTTCATTTTCCCTCTGGCGATTCTGCCGATTGTGTACTTGCCCTGAAAATCATCATAATCAAGATTGGCCACCAAAAGCTGAAGAGGCGCATCGATATCAATTTCCGGAGCCGGAATATATTCAATAATCTTTTCAAATAACGATTTGAGATCAGCCGGCTGCGACTTTTCCGTTTCAGACGGGACATGATTCCACGATTTCCCCTCGCGGCCGATCGCATAGATTGTCGGAAAATCCAAATGATGCTCTTCTTGAGCAAGACCCAAGAAAAGATTTGATATTTCATCAATCGTTCTTTTGATATCCGCTCCGGGTTTATCAATTTTGTTTATTACGACAATAATTTTTAAAT
>MGLG01000029.1:0-3253 GCA_001795975.1 Candidatus Yanofskybacteria bacterium RIFOXYD1_FULL_42_10 | reverse complement strand
CTCCATCGGCCATATTCAAAGTGCGTTCCACCTCGCCGCCAAAATCAGCATGCCCCGGCGTATCAATGATATTAATTTTTACATCTCCAAAGCGCACCGAAGCATTTTTGGCTAAAATAGTGATGCCTCTTTCCCGCTCCAAGTCGTTTGAATCCATAATCAAATCTTTGCTTAATTCTTCAGCTTTGGCGTGAAAAGTGTTGGATTGCTTCAATAAAAAATCAACCAGCGTGGTTTTGCCGTGGTCAACATGAGCAATAATGGCGATATTCCTTAAATTTGAGGCTTTTGTTTTCATTTAGTGGCCCCACTCCTGAAAAGCGCTTGTTGCTTTATAACTCTTAATTTATGGCGCTTTTTCAGCTGCGAGGTGAAAAAATGAGACCCCGCGTGAATGGGGTCCAAAATACAAAACCGACTGACTCTTTTTGCATTATATACCGATTTTATAATTAATGCAACCGATACCCTCAAATTTTAACATTTTATTGACGGTCTTGTCGTTGTGTGCTATCCTTTTTTTACTGTTTTTTTACAATGAAAAAAACAAAGGAAATACAAAAAATGGAAAAACGACAGAACGGCTATACTGATGATGATCTTTTAGCTATTAAAAATGCTCAAACTTTTGAAGAGCTTTGCCCGATAGCATTTGGCGTCATTAAACGGCTCGGCCCTCCGGTCGGTTTTGTTTGCGGTCCGATATCGGCGGCCGGCGGCACAAAGTCGGTTGAAAAAAATATGCAAATTTTCCAAAGTCATATTGAGTTTCTTGAAAATCGCGGATTGAAAATTTTCAACCAACTGCCCTTTGAGCAAACTGTTTGGCGCTTAACGGCATCCGGCAAAAACGAAGGTAATATTCTTGAAAATTTCTATTTGCCTCTCTTTAAATCCGGCGTGTTCCATATTTTTTATTTCATACCTGGCTGGGAAAGTTCGTTTGGAGCGAGCTGGGAGTTTAGAAAAGCGCAAAAACTTGAACTTACAATTATCCATTTGTAAACATTCGTCTCAAACGGAAAAATAAAACAATGAACAAAAAAAGAACATTCGTAAATGTAATTTCAATTTGTCCGGGAGAAAGAATGTATATGGCATTTTTTGAGATTATCAAGAGAACTAATGAGATTGTGGAATTAAAGCACAAGGTTAATGTTAAAAAAAGAATGGAAATAAAAGGAGACAATTTAGATTGCGCGGATTCTCTGTCTGAACCGCCCGATGTGGAAATCAAAGATATTGTGAACGGAAACGAAGAAATTAAACGGGCATATTTTTATGAATGGGATGGCCATATTTTACTTATTGAGAAATAAAGCAAAAGCCCTCGTCTTAACAGGGGCTTTTAAATTTCTTTTTCTTATCGCGGCTTGCCGCGAGGAGTATTCATTTCTGCAATAATATTGTCCCAACATTTACCGCCGATCCGCAATCCATTGTCAATGTCTTGGGTAAAGTTGAACTGGAAAGAGTTAAAATTTTGTAATCATATCCGCCGAATAGATAAATTACATCTCCTATTTTGATATAACGGGCATCGCCGGAGCGATTATCAAACATCACACTGATATTATTTTTGTAAGTCGGGCTTCCCGGAATGGCTTGACAGCGTTCATCAAACTGAATTCGGCGGGTAGCGTATTCAGCCACTAATTGGCTATACGGCATAGACTGCCCGACGCTCTCTCCGCCGGTTTTAGGCACCGCTTTTTTGTAAACTTTAACACTGGGTATCGGAGTGGGACTTGCGAGCACTTCGTTCGGACTGCTCCATTGATTAGCCGGTTTTTTTACATAAATAAATACGGCTAACGCTACCGCCACCAAAACCACAACCCACACAATTTTTTTCATTTATTGTTGGCTTGTTTGTAATGAGCTACCTGCTCAAAAACAAAGAAGCAATTATCTGCCCTTATTATACTACGGGACAAAACAACATAAAAATGATTTGTTGACAACTTTTCCAAATACCTGCTTCCCGTTCATTTAAAAATTTGACATTCTAACTACATGATGTTAATATCTAATTAACAGTTTTCGTTCTTTTCCAAACATTCACAACGGCAACAGGAGGAAGTGTCATGATCATGACCGCAAACAATCCCTCAATCAGCTTTCGGCTTCAGCAAGAGCTGGCCGAGGCCGAGGCGGCGCTTAGCCGAAAGCGCATGGAACTGCGAGAGGCATCCGAAAAGCATGCAACTGGCTTAACGGATGCGGTGAGCATGGGGAACATTGAAACCGAAAAGGTTTCAATCGTTTTGGAGATTACGACGATTTCTGGCAACATTGCCAACCTAAGATCGGCCATATCTCGAATGGCCAGCGGCACTTATGGCAAATGCTTGAGATGCGGGACGGGTATCGCAAACAAGCGGCTGCTTGCAATACCCACGGCGGCATTGTGTCGCCCATGTCAAGAGACTCTGGAAAGTCTTCCCAATCAATAAGACGCTTCTCCTCTTCCGCCCCCGTCTCCCGTCCACATCCATTAAGTTGTGGCGGAGCGGGGGCTTTTAATTACAACAGTAAAATGGTAAATTTTAAAAAATTACTTAAATTTGATTTAAATAACGGTGGGATGCCAGAGTGGTTGAATGGGCCTGACTCGAAATCAGGTATACTCGCAAGGGTATCGGAGGTTCAAATCCTCCTCCCACCGCCAATTTTCAGAATTCAGATTTTGGGCGATTACTGCCTCGCCCCGCCAAAGGCGTGGCTCGGCTTCCGCCGTGATTTTGAAGGGATTTTTGAAATCCAAAAACAATTTCTGCCCGCTCAAACGGAAGTTCTCCGCGCGAAGCACGGATAAAATGAAATTTTATAAACCAATCTTTTTTTTCGCCAAAGGCGAAAGGCAAAGCGATAATTTAATTTTGACTGCCCAAATAATATGACAAACGAAAATCAAACCAAAAAGTTTTTCATCTACGCCCGCAAGTCAACGGACAGCGAAGACAGGCAAATTCGCAGTATTACTGATCAGTTGGCTGAATTGCGAGAATTAGCCAAAAAAGAAAATATTGAGGTTGTTGATATTTTGGTAGAAAAGCAAACTGCGAAAAAGCCCGGTCGGCCTGTCTTCGCTAAAATGCTGAAAAGAATTGAAGCGGGCGAAGCAACGGGAATTTTAGCGTGGCACCCTGACCGTCTTGCTCGCAATTCCGTTGACGGCGGGCAAATTATTTATCTCGTTGATACGGGCGTTATCAAGGAGCTAAAATTCCCGACTTTTTGGTTTGATCCA
>MGLG01000028.1:15439-16760 GCA_001795975.1 Candidatus Yanofskybacteria bacterium RIFOXYD1_FULL_42_10 | reverse complement strand
GCCGAGGCGGTGCCCTGGACTTCAAGCTTGGTGGCGGGCCCCGTCGTACCGATGCCGACATTGCCGAGGCCGGTGATATTTTGATTATTACCGGTTATCGCGCCTCCGAGAGTGAAGGCGTTGATAGTAAGGGTGCCGGTTGAGTTGGAGATGGTATCGGTTTTAATGGAGCTGGCTTCAAAAATACCGGAAACGGAGGCATTCAAAGCAATCAAGGTGGAGGCGTCAAAATATGCCGTTCCGTCAACCTCAAGGTCGCCGGTAATTAAAACATCGTCGGAAGTTAAAAGTGAATGCCCAGTCGCGCCTGTTCCGAATCTTGAATATGCCACTGTGGCGGTTCCCCCAAATTGGGCGGCGTTGGTAACAATTAATTCATCTCCGGCTTTGATGTGAGCGGAAGCGTCAAGATTGCCGGTAACGGTTAACAAACTTGCCGGGCCGGTAATATTGCCGTTGAAAGTAGTCAAGACACCGGTTCTAGCGATACCTATAGAAGTGGCGCTAACATCGCCGATGTTTAATGCCCCCGCTCCGCCGGCGTCTATTCTCAAGGTATTGGCTCCGCCGGACAAAAGGGTGACGGCGCCATCTCCGGTGTAGGTAGTGGCTTTGATGATACTAGTTGATTCAAAAGTGACAGAAGAAGATGCGCCAGTGTCATTGAGGTTAAACCTCAATACACCGCCTGTTGTTACTCCTATGTTATTTGTTCCAACTCTGAACAATCCAGTATCAATGTCATTTGTAAAAGTATAGCTTGGAGCGAGAGCGGAACCGTCGGAGGCCTTGATTACGCCGCTAACGCTGAAATCACCAGAAATAGAGGTACCGCCAGACATTACAACTGGCCCGTCAAAAGCAACCGACCCGTTAACTTCAAGGTCGCCGGAAATTAACAAGTCATTGTTAGCGGCGATTGAACCGGCATGGGTGGTAACCGCTGTTCCGAACCTATTGTAGGAAACGGTAGCTGTGGCGGCGCCGGCTCCGATTTGAAGGGAACCAACGGTGAAAAGATTGCTTGCCGAGGCGGTGCCCTGGACTTCAAACTTAGTGGCAGGAGAAGTGGTGCCGATGCCGACATTACCACTTATTAAAGCGTCTCTGCTCAGCCATAAATCTCGCCAGCGATTAGAACTTAAGCCGAGATCATAAGCATTGTCACCAGCCGGCGCAAAAGACCTCTGTACTGTTAATATATCTAAGACCTCATCAAAACTTATCTCACCCCAGCCGTCTCGAGCAGAATTATAAAATCTGACGCCGTTTCCGGCCGCAATAGCTATTGCGCCAGTTCTTACATCAAGCGCGTTATCCG
>MGLG01000028.1:15246-15386 GCA_001795975.1 Candidatus Yanofskybacteria bacterium RIFOXYD1_FULL_42_10 | reverse complement strand
AGAGTGTTTGACAAAGAAGCCGTTCCGGCGAAAGAAATGGAGCCCCGGCCCTCAAGGTCTCCGGAGACAAGCAAATCATTGTTGACGGAAATGTAGTTTGAGTGAGTGGTGGCGGATGAACCGAACCTGTTATACGAAAC
>MGLG01000028.1:12657-15224 GCA_001795975.1 Candidatus Yanofskybacteria bacterium RIFOXYD1_FULL_42_10 | reverse complement strand
AAGTGGTGCCGATGCCGACATTTCCGCCGCTTAATACATTAAACTTGGAATTAACATCTAATAAACTACCGGGTGCGCTTGTTCCTATCCCGACATTGTTCGTTCCCGCGTCAATTACCAACGAATTTGAATCAAAATTCCACTCTCCGGCGGCGGTGTGAGAGCCGGTTCCCGCGAAAGTGTTTGTTCCGTAAGTATTAAAATTACCTGAAATTGAAGCGGTTCCGGTAATCTCAAAATTATTTGAAAGCGAAGCTCCAGTGGAACCGATTGCCAACTGTAAAATTCCGTTCGCCGTTGCGCCAAGACGGTCATCCCCGATTCTAAAAAAACCGGTGTTTTCGTCGTTTGAAAAAGTATAACTTGGAGCGGTGGCAGTGCCGTCGGACGCCTTGATGACTCCTCCGACTTCAAAGTTATTGGAAACGGAGGCATTGATAAAACCCAAATTGGCGGCAATAAGATTGCCGCTTATCTCAAAATTTCCCGAAACCGAGGCATTGGTGTCGAAGAAAACATCGGAATCAACTTCAAGATTCCCGGAAATAAGAAGGTCGTTGGCGGAAGATAAAACACCGGAATATGAAGTCGTATTTGCCCCGAACCGAGAATAAGAAGTTGATGAAAAATCCGCTACCTGCAAAGCGCCGAATAAACCGTAGGAAGCCGAGGATGTTCCTTGAACTTCAAAAACCGTTGAAGGAGCGTTTGTCAAAACTCCGACCCGATTATTTGCCGCATCTAAAAATAAAGTGTTCCCGTCAAAATTAAGATTATTGGGAATTGAAGCGGTTGAAGAATTGATGGTAAGAGTATTCGCCGAGACACTGCCCAATGTAATATCTCCCCATGCCGTAAAAGACGAACTCGCCACCCGCACCGGTTCGTTGAATTCAAACCTGTTGGCCGTTGAATTCCATTTCAAGGTTGCGTTTGGCGTTATCGCGCCCCGCTCAAAAGACAAATAAGCATCCTCCGAATCGGAACTTGTGTTGTCCATGTTTATCTTGAAAGAAGAGCTTGCCGTTCCCTCAAAATTCATACTGCCGGAAATTGTTACATTGCCGGTGAATAAGCCGTTGACGGCAAAGACATTCTGCCAGCGATTGGTTGACGAACCAAGGTCAAACGAACCGGATGGAATTAAATCAGACAAAACTTTTCCGCCCACCTTCAGATTGGCTATTGTACCCGTGCCTTTTATATTGGTGTTGCCGTCCGAATCAACGCTGAATTTTTTTGAATAAACCTCAAATTTGGAATCGCTGTTGTCGGGGTCGCCGATAGATACATCTCCCGCCACCCCCAATGAACCAAAAGAGCCGGACAAACCCCACAGTCCTTGATTAAAAAACGCTTGCGCATCAAAATTGCTTTCTCCCTTCACTCTTAACCCTCCGACAGTTATGGAATTACCGGTGGAAGATCCGTTGGAAGTGACAAAATCTAACGAAATGTCGCCCTTGCGTACGCCGTCCAAAAATTCGGCATTCAAATTTTTTATCAACGATTGATTAAAAATCTGGATTGTCCCTTTCTCCAAAACAAGATTGCCCTTTGTCAGAGTGACATTCTTGCCGAACACCGCGTCGGAAAAAACTCCAAGAGCGCCGTAAACCGTTAAACTGTCTAACAGTTTCGTCGCCCCTTTAACGGTAAGCGTTTTACCGACTTCAACGGTTCCCTCCAAAAAAACATCTTCGTAAGTGATATTGCCGTTTTTAGTAACGAAAGCGAGGGTAAAATCTTTGGAATCAAGGCCGTCTAGATAGTCGGAGTTTAAATTTTCAACTTTTGTCACGGAATCAACCGTAATCGGCGCGACGCCGTCGGGCGCGTGCGACCTTAATTGTCCTTGCGTTTCAATATGGCCGAATATGGAAATATTCCCGGCTTTATCCAATACCAGCACTTCATTTGCGTGAGTCCCCGGAAAATGCCCCTGCACCGTATCGGCGTCTTTAAACGCTTTTTTTACTTGTTGAACGACATAATCAACTTGTCCGAAACTGAACCCGCCGGCCAAAATAAAAAGCAGAACAATCGCGCTCACCATCACCGCCATCATTTTAGCCGGACTGCGCAATGATTGCTTGGCAAAAATATTAAATTTCTTTAAGCGATAAAAAAGCGACCGCGACTGAACTGCGATAAATTCCTGCTGTTCTTCATTAAGATTTTGCGGCTGCGCCGGCGCTGAAGGTTCATTTATTTTTTGAGTTATCTGTCCGGCAAAAGTTGTGAGAGAATCGGAAAGCTTGTCCAGTTTTTCAAGAACTACATTTTGGGAAATTTCTTTTTTGTCAGGTAGTGAAAGTTCCGACTGCGGTCTTGCCGCAAAAGAAATATCGGAACTTCTACTACCTGATTGTTCGGAAACAAAGGGGCGCAGAAGAACTGTCGGAACTTTTGCTTGCGGTAAATTTTTTGTTGAACCCGCTTGCGGCGGCGCGAAAATTTCTTTTTCCGCCAGCGGCGGTTTCGGTAAAACAATCTGCGGATTTAATCTTTCAAATTCTTCAAAAATTCTTGAATGACCTTCGTGGCCGCCTTTCATTTGAGTGGCT
>MGLG01000028.1:10601-12641 GCA_001795975.1 Candidatus Yanofskybacteria bacterium RIFOXYD1_FULL_42_10 | reverse complement strand
CCAAGGGCGGTGGCAAAAATTTTCTTCGGCAAAGAAATAATTACGCTTTGCTGTTTTAAATATTCATCAATCGCCTCTCTTGTCGTATACCAATTGCGTCCGATTTTTTTTGAAAATATTTTTCCCCGCCTTGCGAGCAAGCTTAAATATTCCTGCGAATAGGAACAGAGTTTGGACGCTTCCATCATGGAAATGAATTGTTTATTTTCCTCTGTCATTTTTTAAACTTTTCTTTTGTTGAAACTTTTAAAAATTTAAACTGTTAAACATTTAAATTGTCTTAAGTCCTTTTTTTGGATATAATTAAAAAGCCAAAATCCCTCACCACTTTTAAAATAAAAGTGGTGAGGGACAAGGCGCGCATTCCCCGAAGCTCCGACCCCAAGTCGGAGCTTCGGTTTTTTCATAAATTTTTCTCTCTTTTTCAAAATCATCTTTTCTTATAAACTAGGTTTCTGTCTTTTGATTACTTATCTTTTCTCTTATCCGATACGGTATCGGATAACTCTATCGGATTATTGTTTTCCTTATATAAATTTTAACATGGACAACACAAAAAAAGTGGATAACTGAATTAAAATTTGATTAGATCAAATTTTAATTCAACATTTAAATATTTAAATGTTTAAATGTGGCTTTGACTTATCAACATTGACCTTCATATACAATAAAAAGTAAAATTAATACATAAACAATTATAAAGGTTCATAGTTAAAGATTAATAAGGATTGAAAAAATTTAAATTGTTAGTCAGACGATTTTTATTAATGTTTCTCTTTAAACTTTTAAATATTTAAACTTTTTTTCTTATGCCCAAAAAATTTTTAACAGTAAATGAAGTTGCCAGAATCCTCGGTATTACCCCCTTGACGGTTCGCAACTGGGATCAAAAAGGCAAGCTTGTCGCCTACCGCAACCCTGTGAATAACTATCGGTTATACAAAATAGAAGATGTGGAAGTTATTCTCCGCCAAATAGAACAGAGCAAAGAAAAAACTAGAAAACTGAAGATAGATATTTTTTAACTTGTCCTGAGTTCATCGAAGAAAAATTAAAAACCCCGCGCGTAGCGGGGTTTAACTTTATACCGGATTCGGAAAAAGTTTCGGAGGAATAGTAATTTGATATGTGGCAAGTTTTCTCGTAATTCGGAAATCAAATCTGACGATGACACAAGGTCCCCAAGCAGGACCTCCAGCCGCCACGCCCCACACGGCTGAAAAAAGATTTTGTTTCGGAAAATCAAATTTCAAACCAAATGGTCCGTTAAACATCTGACCGCCGGTCTTCACATGAAAGGCACTGCGAGTGACCGCGTGTCCACCCAAATGGTCATCACCGCCAAGATTGATGGTAAGTCTTCCCTCTTCATAATCATCGGTGGTACCACGATGAGAAAAATTAGTAATCATCATTCTCATGTTATCTTCTGTTTTACTGGAGCCATGTTTATGTTTCATGAAGATACAATACTCATAAGCTTTTTGACCAAGCGAAGAAACCAAGAAAGTTCCATTTGCCATACCGACACCGCTCATCTGACAGGCCGCGATACGCTCCTCCAAATCAGGAGGATTATAGCCAGCCCTCATCAGAATAAACAGCAATTCTTTTCTCGTCAGTTTCGCTTCGGAAAAACGAATATCGGTATTTCCCTTAAACGAATGTTCGTTGTGATTCCCCTGCCCGATAGCAATATAGTTAAGATTTCCAGTCATCTTAACACCAGCCATACGGGCGCGCTCAATAACATTCTTGAAAAATACACCATAGGGCGCCGTCGCCTTGCCCCAAACTTCTATCTGTTCTTCCGGTTGAATAACACCCGTCCGGATGGAATTTAATAAGCTTTGGATTTTAATTGCCTTAGCCCGTTCTTGCGCAGAAAGTTTTTTGTTATTTTCAATTTTCGTAAGCTCTGCCAACAGGTCTTCGGGGTCTTTCAGGTGATTATCAACTTCTTTATACGCCTGATAGTTAAGCCAATGCTGAATATCTCCGTCATTTTGATAAAGATGAATCGGCACATTGTCACGAACA
>MGLG01000028.1:9651-10589 GCA_001795975.1 Candidatus Yanofskybacteria bacterium RIFOXYD1_FULL_42_10 | reverse complement strand
ATCATCCGGAGAATCATATCGAGCCACAAAGACCGCGCCATAATGGGTGCATCCTTCTTTGTAGCTATAAATCATTTTGGCTCTCGGGTCGTTATTGTTAATGAAATTTTCAAAAGTTTTTTCATCGGCAAAAATTTCCCGATTGGTCAAAAATTCACTCGTATACCAATCAAAACGAGGTATGGGCGCCGGCTCAAAAAACCGTAGCGTCTGAATACCTGATTGAAAATTGGTAGTACTGGCAAGACGGGCAACCCTGTCTTTGGCCTTCAGCATTCGCCGGACTACCTCGCGATACAAATGAGAATCAATGCATGGCAAAAGTTGAATAATTTCTGCCATACGCACATCGTCCAATGGTTCCTTGCATCTCCTAACGCGATAACTTGCATATAAGCCAACACCCCAAGGATTCAATCCACCGCCAAGCACAACCGCCGGTATTTTTTCACCAGGATGAGCTTTTATATAATTGTAAATTTTCTTTCGTAAACGACCGGCTAATCCGCCACGAATAGATTCTGTGGTTTTATCACTAACAATAGAAACAATTTGTTTACCTATCCTTACATAAGTATCACCGGTACCAATTACTTTCGCGTTTGGAATATCAGACTCAATGCGGTACACAAGATAGTTAATCATCTCCTGTCGCCGTTCATTGATGTGTCCTGGGGCAATATTGCCCATCAGAACCAATACACGACTATAAATTTGCCAATCGTTTATGGCTTCCAGAAGTTTTTCTTCTGCTTGTTTGTCGCCATCTTTGCGGGCGCCGCTCAACTCTACTCGCAAAAGACTAATCTGTTTGTGCGCAAATGCCTTCTCTCGAAAAACTTCTGCCCGCAAGGCCTCGTTGGCATAGTGCATAGCAATAGATTCTTCAATTTCTCCGAGCGTAACATAAACTTTGCCTTTAAAAATAGGCTGACCGG
>MGLG01000028.1:9178-9590 GCA_001795975.1 Candidatus Yanofskybacteria bacterium RIFOXYD1_FULL_42_10 | reverse complement strand
ACTTGCGTACGATATGGCCGCTGTTTGCCGTATTTTTCTACCAAACAATAAATAAGATTGCCGGTAATCAATACTGCGTCGCTTTTCTGACCTTCGGCCAACCGCAAAGCATTTCGCAAAATGTCTAATGATTCATCGGCTGGCTCAAGAGTTCCGATAAGGGGTGAATTGATAATATGAACAACCGGAGCATTAACATCTTTAACTTGAATTTCAAACGGAGAAGCGCCATCGGTCTTAGGGATTCTGGCGCTTGGTATTTTCTTTAGGTCGCCAAAAAGCATTTCAAAGCGCTTTGCCGCAATTGATTCGTCCCGTAAAATTGCCTCGTGCTGAGACAAAGACATCTTGGGTTTTTCTTGTTTTTTCGCCGTTTCTTTTTTTGCGCGTGGGTTTACTGTTTTAATGGACT
>MGLG01000028.1:0-9157 GCA_001795975.1 Candidatus Yanofskybacteria bacterium RIFOXYD1_FULL_42_10 | reverse complement strand
CCTAGAAATCTTCTTTTGGAGAGAAGCAGTTTACCGTTAGCCTATGCCCCCATTATTAGATTTTTCCTAAAAATGCTTGGCCGAAATATAAAATTTTCCTTGCTACTATATTATCATAATATCTAAGCGAAATACATCCTGGGTAATTTTTTCTTATCACTATACCAGTATGAGGTTTCAAATAAAATTTCTGAAATTGATTTATTGGTAAACTCAAGGCTTTAGACCAAAATAAATGTTGTTTTTTGGGATTATGATATTCGTGCAAATGAAGACGTGCCACAATCCTTTGTTTATTTACAGGAAAATATTTTACTAATAGATCCAAAAATAACCGCGTAAGCTCCGGATCAGAGTTAGTAAAAGCAATCCCACTTTTATATTCTTTGGTCCCCTCACACCAATAAATCATTGCACAAATTATTTTTCCATTTAAATCAGATACAACGGAAGCAAGATCTGCCTTAGCTTGTTCCTTAAGCAATCTGTTTTTATTATCCCCGTATTCTTTACGTTTTTGAGCACCAAGAAACTGACCTCTCGTAATTTTTAAAAGTAGTTTTGATTTAGCCTTATTAGACAAAACAACATCGCGAACCCATCCGGATACTGAACTCTTAGATACGCCCAAAAGCTGACTTATTTCTTTTAAAGAACATCCATCTTTCCTTAACGCTAATGATTTTTGTTTTGCCTCTAATTTCATAGAATTCAATTTACATAACATTATAACACGGTTCTATTATAAAAGAAAATAAAACTGTGTAATCCACAGTTTTATTTTCTTTTATCCGGTAATTCTGGCCTCTTTGTGCAAAGTATGCTTCTTGCACCATTTGCAGAACTTCTTCAATTCTATTTTCCGCTCCACCTTCTTCTTGTTTTTTTCGGTATAATAGTTGGCTCTTTTGCAAACCGTACACCTTAATCTTAATAGATTATCTTGCGACATATTTTTAGAAGTTAGAAAATTAGAAAGTAGAAAATAGAAGTTAACAAAACAAAATTCTATTTTCTAAATTCCATTTTCTATTTTCTATTTATTCTGGAGCCGTTGGTCAGGATTGAACTGACGACCTACTCCTTCATGGATACCCCTGCTTCTCCGCCGGTTGGCGGATTATAAGAGGATTAGACTGTATCTTTCTCCACTTATGGCGTGGAGACCCTTGTCAGTCGTTCGAGCGCTAAGAGCGCTACGGTCTTATCCCTCACCAGTTTCTTGATAAAAACTGGTGAGGGACTTTAACCGTTATTCGGGATTCACTCAAAAATTACTTTAAGAGTGGGCAATTTTATTTACCATGGAGTTGCTCTACCACTGAGCTACAACGGCATTACTTTACCATGTTTTTACTTTTTTAACAACGACCTCTTTCTTAGCTTTAACTTTGATCCTGAACCCGATTTTAAGTGTTTGAAAAACTCTATCTGGGCAAGACGGTGCTTGGCTTCGGCCTTGGTCTTATATTCTCCCATATGCCGGCCGCTTTCGGCAACGACCATATATTTTGAACCAATTTTTTTAATCATAAATTTGCAAATCCCAATACCACGAGGGGGCGGTAGGATTTGGTCACAGATTTGGCCTACCAAATTTTATCAATCCCTCTTTGCAAAGTATGTTTACTTCCAAATCCTCTTGCATGTCTATCGTAACGATCTTCCAGATTGGCAGTAATTCCAGTATACAACGAACTATCCAAACATAAAGCAATATATACTTTATACATAATAATTTGAAATGCCCTTCGATAAACTCAGGGCACTCCGTCAATCTCAGTTTACACTGAGCTTGTCGAAGTGTGGGGGCGGTAGGATTTGCACCTACGAAGGCCGTTCGGCCGACAGATTTACAGTCTGTTGTGATTGACTACTCCACCACACCCCCATATTTTTATAACAATGAACTGGCATTAGCATTATTGGTCTCTGATCATTTGCAAATTTTTACTCCAAAACTCTATTAAATTATATAGATTTGGGTCAGAAAAGCAATAGAGATAAAATATAAAAACCGAGATGATTCGGTTTTTATATTAGGACCAAGTAAGTTTTATTGCGTTGACAAAAAACTCCACCAAGGCCTTTTTTCGCTGATTATACTACCATTTACGGCATCGGCATTTGTTGATTTTTGAATTTTAATGGGAACAAATCCAAAAAGTTTTCTTTGCTCGTCTGTTTTTATTTCATAAATCGCTTTGGAATTTTCTTCTTTAAGTTCCATTGACACCGGCGTTATTTGTAACTTTTTGATTATTTCGCTTGGCGCAAGCCCAATCTCCGAATCACCTACACTAACAACATTATCTTTGATTGAAATGGATTCCGCCGTTACATTGATTCCGTTGTCATTAAGAACGACATCTTTTTCTTTGGGTTCCACGCTTATGGACTTGGCGCCGATGCCGACGATTATTTTGTTATCGGTGGTTTTAACCGAAATATCGCGAGCTTTTATCTCTCCCGGCAGAATTTTGACTTCCGACACTAAGCCGCTTATCTCCGATGCGTTAATCTCTTTTTTATTTTGAATCAATTTCCCGATAAGTCCGTCTATTTCTGATCGTAAATTTTCTAACGCTTCCACTTGCTCGCTCGTATTTTGATTTGTAGCCGTTACATTTTGGAATTTTTGGCGGTAATAAGAACTGATATCCTGACCGGAATTGACAACCGTCGGTTTTACCGGTTCCGCAATAATTACTTGAGTGGCCGTTCCGGACGCGCCGATGCAATCACTTTTGTTTAGGGATATTTCTTTTTTAAGAGAAATTATTTTTTCACTTATTTCTTGCGCTAATTTTTTGTCTCCCGCGGTCTCGGCTTTTTGCAATTCGGTGATTAATTGGTCATATTTGCGCATTGATTTTTCATTGGCATAGCAAGCCGGAACAATGATGGTTCCGGAACCGGTAACAATCGGAGTGAGGACATTTGGAGCAATCGGTTTGGCCGGCTTAGCATTGACACCGCTTGGCGACACCGAATCAGAACAACGATCAGTGCAGATTTTTTTGCCGTATTCCTGCCACTCTTCGGAAGATTTACAAACGAGCAAATCTTTGTTCAATTGTTTTTCTTCGTAACCGTCGTAGCATTGCCAATAAGCGCCGCGAAAAGTTGCCCCATCGTTGCCGCATTGATTGAAAACTTGAAAAGTATTTACGCCGCACTTTCGCATATTTGATGTTGGCGCGTTTGATGTTGGCGCGGTATTTGTTGAAGCTACCGGTACGGCAATTGGTTTTGGCTGCGTAAATGAACTTGTCGGATTCAAATTGGTATTAGCGGATTCCGCCTGGGCAAAAACGCTAATATTGCCCAAAATAAGGCCTATTGCCAATACCGACGCAGTCAGTGAGATTTTTTTCATATATTTTTACTATACACTAATTATAAACGATTATCAAAGATGTTTTGTGACAATTATGATGCAAAGGAGTCGCCTCACGGATTCTGGAGCCGGCGGTCAGGATTGAACTGACGACCTACTGTTTACAAAACAGTTGCTCTACCGCTGAGCTACGCCGGCTTCTGAAAGTTATTTTATCATTTTTTCAACCGCTTGAGAATGTTTTTTGACTAATACTTCGCCGTGGGGATTTAATTCCATCGCCGCTTCATACGATTCTTTGGCATCGCCAAAATTATTCATTTTTATATACAAATCGCCCAATGTTTCGTAAAGCCGGTAATCTTTCGGATTCTTGGCTATTTCTATGATTAGTTTCCGTTCGTCGGATTTTAACGATTCCATATTCACTACAACCGGTTTATTTTGATTATGAACGGGAGATTGCTTCTTTATAATTTTAACCGGTTGCTCTATTGTTGCTTCACTCGTTCTCAACTCTTGCGCAGGGTTGAGTTTTGGCCGAGAGTCGCCGACCGTTCTGATCTTTTTAATCAAATGATCTGAAAATCTGTCTATTTTTAAAGAAGCCACCCGCAATCTTCTTAGAACCTTTTCCAGCTCGGCAAGCCAGGCGTTTTTATATTCGTTAAATTTAATTTTTCTAAATTGCTCCGCTATCTCCGGGAAAAAATCATTAAAAAATTTAAGGGATAGTGTTGTATAATTTCTCGGAGAACCGCCCGTATCTTGAACGGCGGATTCCGAATTTCCGCCCGGCAAAGAAGCGCTTTTTAACTGAGGCAATTTCTTATAAATAATAAAAAATATGGCCGCCGAAGAAAACAATATCAAAGCAAGGGGAATAATGATAAACATGTTGTGAGATTAAAGAAAATTAAGCGTTTGGGACGCAAATTCAGAACGCGAATGCTCCATTACAATTCCATGATATGAAATTGCCCGATCTGAACATTTTCTCCAAGCTTGGCAATATATTGATTCAACAAATCTTGAATTGTGATATCCTGATCCTTAACAAACGGCTGTTCCAATAATTCCGCGGGAACCGACGGCTTCATGGCCGCAATATGCATTGCGACATCGTGGGCTAATTTTTGAAATTCAACATTTCTAGCGACGAAATCCGTTTCACACAAAACTTCAACCAAAACGGCAAGCTTCTTGGTTGAATGAACATAAGCCTCAACTACGCCCTCTTTGACCGAGCGGGAAGATCTTTTGGCCGCAGACAAAGCTCCGCGAACCTTTAAAATGTCCATGGCTTTGGATTCATCTCCGCCGGATTCAGCAAGGGCTTTGTTTATCTCGCCGAAAGAAAGACCGGTGCTGTCTCTTAACCGTTTAATTTTTTCTGTATCAATGGGCATTACTAAAAATTGTTGACTGTTATCTTGTTTTAAATTTTAACAATCGGCTATTCGTTATTCGTTATCAGTTCTCTTTTAATCATTTCCATAATCAAGTCAACGGACTTTTTGGAGCGGTCGTTGGCCGGAATCGCATAATCCATATCTCCGGGATCAGAATCGGTATTTGCAATGCCTACTATTTTGACATGGGCATTTTTGGCTTCTCTGACCGGCAAAGCGCTCTCTTTAAGCGAGGCGACAAATATGGCGTCCGGTATTCGGGTTAACTTTTTTAATCCCTCAAAACGAGTTGTCATTTTTGCGAGTTCTTTGGAAAACATCAGCCGTTCTTTCTTGGTGTATTTATCCAACTCCCCCGTTGTTTGCTGTTTTTCCATTTCTTCAAGGCGTTTCACTCTTGCGTTTATTACTTTAAAATTTGTCAAGGTGCCCCCCAGCCATCTTTCCAAAACGAAAGGCATGCCCAGCGAAAACGCCAAGTCCTTGATGGAATCAACCGATTGCTTGGTCGGAGCGACAAATAAAACAAGGCCGTTATTCTTAAGCGTTGTTTTCAAAAACTCAATGGCGTTACTTAATTGCTCCTGGGTCTTAAGAAGGTCAATAATGCAGATGCCGCTACGGACGGTAAACACATACTTTTCCATGGCAGGACTAAAAACCGTCTTTTTGCGACCAAAATGCATGCCCGCCTTGAGCATATCTTCGTATGATACTTGTATCGTTGTTTCCGGCATAAGAGATATATTAGCAAAATTAGATTTTAAAAGCAAGATACCGTCCCCTAAAAACATCATCCGTTTTTTCATATTTTATAAAATTGGCATATGAAAGTTTTATAAAACAGTTAAATAATTAAAACACGATTTCTAACTATTTTTTGACTTTTAGAATGTTTTGGAGTAAACTATTATCTATATGAAACAAAATATTCATCCTACATATTATCCTAATGCTAAAATCCGTTGCGCCTGCGGCAACAAATGGACCACCGGCTCAACTGTGCCGGAAATCAGCGCGTCTATTTGTTCTAACTGCCACCCCTTTTACACAGGTACAGAAAAGATAGTTGATACGAGAGGAAGAGTAGAAAAGTTCAAAAAACGCCTGGAAAAAACGACTCAAAAAGCATCCCCGAAAAAAACAAAGAAATAATTCCTAATTGTTATCTTGTTATCTTGTTATCTTGTTATAAATTTTCAAGCTAACAATTAACAATTATCAAGATAACAATGCTCCGTTGTCTTATCAATTTCAAAAACCTCACAATCCGAACAATGAGGCCATCGTGGAATTGCGGGCCGGCGTGGGCGGCGATGAAGCCGCTCTTTTTGCCGGCGAACTTTACATGATGTACAAAAAATACGCCGCCAACAAAGGCTGGGCTTTTGAGCTGATTGATTCAAACAAAACCAGCATCGGCGGATTCAAATCGGCTGTTTTTGAATTAAAAGGCGAGAATGTTTTTCCAAAATTAAAAAATGAATCCGGAGTCCATAGAGTCCAAAGAGTTCCCAAAACAGAAAAGGGCGGCCGGGTTCATACCTCAACGGCAACAATGGCGGTTTTGCCCAAAGCATCAGAAAGCGAAATGACCATCAGGTCTGATGAAATAGAAGTAACATTTTCCCGAGCCGGCGGACCAGGCGGCCAAAATGTCAATAAGGTGGAGACCGCCGTCCGCATTCTTCACAAACCCAGCGGAATTGTCGTTTCTTCAAGATCAGAACGCAGTCAGCAGAACAACAGAGAAAAGGGCATGGAATTATTGCGTTCCAAATTATTGGAAATAAAAAAGGCCGAGGCGACCGGCAATATCACCGAAGAGCGCAGAAAACAGATCGGCACCGGCGATAGGTCAGAAAAAATCCGAACCTATAATTTTCCCCAAGACAGAATTACCGACCACAGGATAAAGAAAAGCTGGAGCAATATTGAGAAAATAATCAACGGCAATCTTGACCCGGTAATTGAAGCGGTGAGCCAAGGATAGTATTAAGTATTAAGAAAAATGCAACCAACCTTATTGCCAAACAAAAATATAGACATTAAAAGCCCTATTTTCAAACCCGAACCAGGCTGGGGCGGACAAATTAAAAAGTGGCTGAAAAATAATTTCTCGCGTTATATTTTCCCGATAATCTCAATTTTGGTTCTACTTTTCGGCCTCTATCGTATAATTAAATAATTTCTCAATTACAAAATTACAAAGGGAACCATTGCAATGGTTCCCTTTGTAATCCTTACTCTTGTAATTTTGTTTATTCTTTCTTTTCCTCTAGTTCTTTCGGCGCTTCTGCTTCCTCAGCAGGCGTTTCTTCCTCTTTTTCTTTCTTGATTACCTCAACATCCTCCACTGAAGCGGTAGATTGTTCAAGCGACTTCTGCAACTCTTCCTCTGAAATCGGCTCTTGAATGGTAGCGATAATCTCGTCTTCGGAACCAATTAATTTTAATCCGGCGCTCAACTTAACATTTTTGAGCAAAATTTGGTCGCCAAAATTCTTTAATTCTGAAATATCTATTTTTATCTCGTGAGGCAATTCTTGGGGCAAACCCTCAACTTCCATCTCGTTTACATTTCTGACAAATATGCCTCCCAAATCTTTGACTGCCGAAGATTCGTTTTCAAAAACCACCGGAATCATCGCTTTGATTTTTTCATCAAGGCGGACCTTATAAAAATCGGCGTGCAGCAATTCATCGCTCAAAGCGTCGCGTGTGATATCGTGAATAATGGTCGGATAAGATTGATCGCCTATATTAATATAAACAAGAGTGGATTCTCCGGCTAATTTATAAATCTTGCTGAAATCTTGGGTTAAAACCTGAAGGGGCAATGTTTCTTGACCCTTTCCGTACAAAACCGCCGGCAAATAGCCGTCTTTTCTCAGCCTCTTAACCGCCGAACCCAGCACTTCCCTTTTCTCGGCGTTCAACTCAATTTTTTGTTTGTTTACAGACATGGTTTAAAGTTCTTTACATTGTATAAGAAAACACCAAAAAAATCAAATACCCGAATCGTTAGAAACTTTTTATGTCCCCAAGTAGTCTTTGGTAAATTTTGAGAAATTAAAAAAGCGAATTATTGATTCGCCTTTTCGTCGGAGATAATATTGCGCCAGGCTGGATTCAATCCTCCACCAAGTTCTTGAGGAAAAATCACCATTCGGTTTCGGTCAGCAAAAGTTGTTAAATAATAAGTTCTTGAGCATGAATATTTAAAAGAGCAATCGGGATTCAGACAGCGGGCTTGATTTTTTTGGTCATCAAGAATCAGGTACCATAATCCACACTTCGGACATTTGTCAGTCATGGCGACTCCTTAATTTGGAAGAACTATAAATATTATATACCCCGTAAAAACTTTTTGCAAAGTTTGTTTAAGATTCCCTCCCCTATGTCCAGTGTAGGGGAAGGAAATCTTGATATGAGGGTTGATATCTAAACGGCTCAACGGCAATTGCCGTTGAGCCGTTTAGATTATCCAAATTTTTGCTTGTGAAAAAAACAACTCTGCCCTTATGAAGCCTCCGGAGCCGACCCGCTTGGTGGTTTTTGATATAATAACTTCTTCTTTATCAAAAACCGGGTCGTTAAAGGCGAAGGTTCACGCCGAGGAACTTCGCGGGAATCGCCTCAGCGAGGACAAGCGAGGCCGCCGCAGGAGCGGCCGAAGCGGGCTGAAGAAAGGCGGGGTTGTTTTGGAACTTAAAAGCGAAAAGATTGCATCCGCTTGCACAGGATGAAAAGGGACAGGGACGAAGTTTTAAGACATGAATAATTTCACTTTTTCCGCCACCACCTTTTTAACATCCTCCACCGCGAGAGCAAGATATTTGTAAGGAGCGGATTCATCGGGTTTTGCGTGGAGCGCTTTGTCTATACCTTCGCGGTATGCCACCCTTAATTCAGTATTGAAATGCACATTAACGATGCCCGCTTTAATAGAAGTAGCAATATCCTCGTCTTTAAGCCCCGATGCCCCATGCAAAACCAAAAAAGTTTCGGGAACGGCCGCAGTAATTTTTCTTAAATGTTTGATATCCAACTTTTCAATTTGCTCAGTCACAATGCCATGTATATTTCCAAATACTATCGCGAGCCGGGCAACTCCGGTTTCAGCAATAAACCTTGCCGCTTCTTCCGGCTTGGTGTAATCATCCGGGCTTATCTCTATTTTTGTCTGTAATTCCGATTTGCCGCGCAAATAGCCAAGCTCGCTCTCCACTGAAATATCGGAATTTACGCTTCGCGCGTAATCAACCACTTTTTTTGTAATTGCAACATTTTCATGATAAGGCAATCGCGAGGCATCAATAATCACTGAATCATAACCGGCATCAATCGCCTCTTTGCATTTTTCAAAACTTTTAAAATGGTCGGCGTTCAAAAAAACCGGAAA
>MGLG01000027.1:1840-7494 GCA_001795975.1 Candidatus Yanofskybacteria bacterium RIFOXYD1_FULL_42_10 | reverse complement strand
TTGAGCGGCGGTTTGGAGATTGCGATTGAGGGCTTGGAGCCGGGACACGGAGTCGGTGTTGCTCCGCAAACCGTCAGGAATTTATATAATGTCGGCGGGATTTTCTTAAAAGCGCTGTTTGGAGATGAACAATCAGATTCTTTTCAAAAGGAGTTTAACGCTTATATCAAGATTCTCAATGAAGTAAGCAACAGCTGTGAACAAAGTTTTATCTCTTCCGGCGATACAAATAATTTAAAACCGAATTGATACTCTTGCTCCCAAACACGGGAGCGTTTTTTTTGTAAAATTTGACAAAATGCTCAATTAAATTTAATATATCGGTACGATTTCGGTTCTTTGAAAACGAGGGAGAAATGAAAGAATTGGCGGTTTTTATTAAATATCAAAGCTTTGGCGGGGAAAAATGAGAGTTGACGGCGGCCACAAACCCGGCAACGGTTTTAACGGTTATGAATCCGATTCGTTGATCAAATATTTTAAATCGGTCGGATATAAGCCGAATCTTACCCGCCAAGAAGAAATAAAACTGTTCAAACGCATTAAGAAAGGCGATGAACAAGCCCGACATGAATTTATTGAACGCAATTTGCGGCTGGTTGTTTCGGCGGCCAGGCATTATAGAGGACGCGGCTTTGAATTTATGGATCTGATTCAGGAAGGAAATCTCGGCCTTCTTCGGGCGATGGAAAAATTTGATTATAAAATGGGTTATAAATTTTCCACTTATGCAACTTGGTGGATAAAACAAACAATCGGAAGAGCGGCGCAAGACCGCGGACGGACTATCAGAATACCAGTCCACATGGAACCCCGGCTTGCGTTTCTTAGACAATGCCGGTTCCAGCTTGAACAATCCCAAAAAACGGAACCAGGCGTTGAGGAACTTTCTGCTTATATGAAAATCAGTCCGGCTAAAGTAATCAAACTGATGGCGATAGAACGGCTTGCTTTGGTGGATTCGCTTGACCGGCCGGTAGAAGAAGGCAACCCCGATCTTATTGTCGGCGACAATATTGCGAATAAGACAATAATTAGTCAGGATTTAGCCATTGAAGTCAAAGAAACGCTTCAGTCATTGCTTGAAGAGCTGGAGAAAGTTAAACATAAAATTGCTTTTTTTGGAAAAAGAGATTCAAATATTTATTTGATGCGTTTTGGCGCCGACGACGGCACATATCAAAAGCGCACCTTGGACACGGTTGGGAGAAAATATGGGGTAACCCGACAACGGATAAAGCAAATTATTGACCAGCTTAATAGACAAACAAGGATTAGGAAAGGGTATTTTCCGAATCTTATCAAACGGATAGTCACGGCATCGGAGCTTTATGCTTCGTCAACTGAAAAGGGTTGAAAGGTGGGGTTATGCAGATTTTTTCTGGTCCCTCGTTGATATTGGGCTCGGGTTTGATTATTCTTACTTTTGCGGTTATTTTGTCAATTTGCAAAACGCACTTGCCCGGCATTCCCAATATGTTTCTTGAGGGCGTCGGATTTTTTCTTATTTTTCTGATTTCCGGACAACAAAGAATGTTTTGGACATTGTTGATAGTTATTTCGGCGAGTCCAATCGCGGCTCTGTTGGACCCGTTTATTTGGAAGTTGCAGGGATATTGCTCAAAACACGAAAATAAAAAAGCGGAATCGTGGCTGATCAATATCAGAGTTGCGGGAATAAGCTTGGTTGCATTTTGGGCCGGATACGCTTTTTCATGAAACAGTTAATTTGGTGAGACCGATTGTATGTACAAATGCAGTCGGTTTTTTTATTCTCTCCACCAGCTTCTGATATATGTCGCGCTTGCGCTGGGTTTAAGGGCGGTTGTGGAGTTGCCGGTGCGGATGTAAAAATCTTCGTTTTCATCGAAGCGCACGAAAGCGGGTTTTGAACTTGGCAGAACCCGGATTACGCAAACTTCTTTGCCGTTGAGTCGTTGAAAGGCGAGCTTGACGAACCTTCTGAATTCGGCGCCGACGGCGGTATTAAAAAGATTGGTGAAATGATTCTCAAATCCGTCGGCGTTTTGTTTGCCGAGAGTGGCATAATCCGACTCAAGGCCGACGGGCGTGCCTGTGTCGTCGGCGCCGATGACAAGGTAACCGCCTTCGGAATTAAGGAATGCGGCGATGGTTTTCATGATTGATTTTTCAAGAGTTTTATTGACGCGATTTGCCTGCGCATCCCACCGGAGCGTCGTTTTAAATTCTGTTCTCTCGTGTTCTCCTTGAGCTAAAAGCAAAGAGGCGCTTAGATTATTTTCAAGATCGGGAGACGGTGTTTTACCGCCCCATTTTAACAATTCGGCATATTTTTCCGGACTGGGAACATAAGTGAGGGTGACCGCAGTGGCAGAGTCGGCGCTTACTATTTTCAGTTTTCCGTATTTTGCCAAACGCGCGAAAAGGCCCTGGCGGCAATTAACTGAAACAGGCTGTTCCATTTTAAATTCCCGGCGTTTTTTGGAAAATATTCCGTTTTCAACGGAAATTTTGCCGGGGCTTATCTCATAGGTGTCAAACGCCCATTTCATAAAGACAAATGTTATTAGGCAACTTTCAAAAAGGATGATTAAAAAGAATTCCGCGAATTCATAAGGAATAATTTTGGAAAAAGCAAGACCGTCGTAAATATCTCCGTAATCGGCCGAGAGGGCGACAACATAAAAAACGCCGAGAGCGATAAATTCCAAGAAGAAAAAATTAAGCAATATGACAATGGGATTTTTTCTGACAATTGCCGGTTTGCTCATTAAAATAAAGTTATCCTAATTGTCTTTACGGGTCAAGGACTATTTTTTATTCCCCAAAACTCTTTTTTGGCACATCTTTTTCCGGGTACGGATTTTTTGAAGCTTAAAAAATCCTGAATTTTTCGCGTCGTCTCGCTCAAAACCCCCTCCAAAAGATATGCCTTCAACGAGTTTTGGGAATTAAAATGTCACAATTTACCCCGATAAAGCGTTATAGAAAGCATATTAACAAGAAAGGCTTGGGGCGGAATATATATCAACAGCGAAAGCCATTGAACCTTATTTTTCCCCATGCTATACTAACGGGATGAATAAATTTATTGTTTTAGCCGTATCGGCAGGATTGGCGTTATCTGCCGCTTTTGCTTTGGCAGAAGAAGTTTCGCCGTCTCCGGAAGCGAGTTCTAACTCGTCAGGTCGCCCGGGTATTAGAAAGGAAGTTCGCAAGGAAATTCGCGATACGCGGCAAGATGTCAGACAAGAAGTCAAAGAAACAAGAAAAGAAGTGAGAAGCGAGATAAAAGATACGCGGAAAGATGCCAGAGAAGATATAAAGCAAGTCAGAGAAACAGCTCGGGAAGATTTGAAAAACAAGAGAGAGGAGTTAAAAACCAACAGAGAAGAAGCGAGAGAAGCGTTAAAAGCCAAGAGAGATGAGCTTAAAAACAAGATTGAAACCAAAAGAGAAGAACTTAAAGAGAGGCTTGCAAAAATAAAAGACAAACGCAAAAAACAAATCGTGGAAAGAATAGACAAACAGTTAGACGCGTTAAATGAAAAGATGCTTAACCATTTTTCCAATGTTTTAGACAGATTAGACAGTGTTTTAGAGAAAATAAGCGATAGAGCGGATAAAGCGGCCGAAAAAGGTTTGGATATCTCGGAAGTAAGCGCGGCGATTGATTCCGCGGCCGGCGCCATTGAAGCGGCTCGGACGGCGATTACCAATCAGTCCGGCAAAACATATACCGTTGAAATAAACACGGAAGCAGGTTTGCGCGGCGATGTGGGCAAGGCGCGCCAGGCGCTTCATGCCGATTTGGCAAAGGTGAGAGAAGCGGTTAATGCGGCCAGGGAAGCAGTAAGAAAAGCGGCTGTTGCTTTAGGGAAATTATATGGCGCAAGCCCCGTTCCAAGCGTAACGGTTACCGCATCGCCGGAACCGACTGCTACTGCGACTCCAACTCCGTCTGAAACTCCGACTCCGACGGCAACTCCGTAAAATATAAATTTTAATTAAATAATATTATGGACAATTATAATAATATGGAAGGACAAAACCCAAACATGGGGTCAGAACCAAAAAATATGAGTATTGGTGATAAGAAGTTACCGGTAATATTAGCGGTTGCGGGCTTAGTCGTTGCCGCCGGATTAGTTTGGTGGTGGATTGGCGGAAAAGAAGCCGGCCAAAAATCAATGGCTCCAACTGCGACTCCCGAAGGTCAAAGCGTGGAAACCGTAGATATCAACGCTGACTTAAATGACATAAACGCCGGCGATTTGGATGCCGAATTCAATCAAATTGATCAGGATTTAAACGGTCTTTAATTAATCCGGATTTGACTTTAAAAACGGACAAGAGTATACTCTTATTATCGTAGGTTTTCTCGGTAAGTTTCTATGGGTTTCGTAAGGAGCTCGTTAGTAGGAACTCGAGAGGTCGTTCCTACTAAAATTTAGCTTATAGACAATCATTTTGTTATCGCATTGCGAAAACGATGTGTTGGGCTATGAGCAGAACAAATGGCAAAGAAATTATATATCGGTAGCTTGTCTTATGACACTACCGATGAGTCATTGAGAAATGCTTTTGCGCAAGCGGGAGCCGTGGAATCGGCGTCAGTATTGATGGACAAAATGTCCGGCCGATCAAGAGGTTTCGGTTTTGTGGAAATGGCTAACGATGAGGACGCCCAAAAAGCGATTGAAATGTGGAATGGAAAAGAGCTTGATGGACGAACAATAATCGTTAATGAAGCCAGACCGATGACCGACAGACCTGCCCGAAGCGGAGGCTTTGGAGGCGGACGAGGCGGTTTCGGAGGAGGCAGAGGCGGTTTCGGCGGCGGACGCAGAGACTACTAATATCTCAAATCAAAAAATGCTCCTTCGGGAGCATTTTTTGATTACAAATATCTAAAACTGTTGCATGCAACAGTTTTAGATATGAAAACCCAACCCTGCCCTTATAAAGCCTCCGGAACAGGTCTGCTTGGTGGTTTTTGATATAATTTTCTTAATCAAAAATCAGACCGTTGTGAGGACAAGCGAAGTCTGCCGCTGGAGCAGACGAAGCAGGCTGAAGAAGGGCAGGGTTGGGTTGGAATAGAAAAATATTTATGTTAATTTTTGACCATGTTTAAATTTCCCAAAAACGACACTAATTTCCATTGGACTAATCATGTAATGAGCAAGATGGTTTTTTATGGTTTGTCGCCCGAAAGAATAAAAAGGGTTATCCGCAGTCCCGAGCGGAGCGAAAAAGGCATCGCGTCCGATACTATTGCCGTGATGCAATCGGCCGGCAAAGAGCGGGGGCGTTATGAGGTATGGGTGATGTACGCCGCGGCAAAGCCGCGAATCTCAAGTCTCAAGTCCCAAGTCAAAAGTCAAAAGCAAGATTTTAAAAACCAAAATATTGCCGGCCGGAAAATCATTATTACCGCTTGGCGGTATCCCGGCACAAGTCCGGTAAGAGAAGCGATTCCCATTCCGACGGATATTTTGGAGGAATTGAAAAAAGAAAATCTGATTTAATTCAAACTGGACGGGTGTCATTGTTTTTGATAATATCTTGGCAGGCTGGATTAGCCGGCAAAACGCAACTTAACAACCTAAGCTAAAACCGGAGGAGAGAAATATGAAACGCCAATTTTTCAGGATGATTGCGCTTTCGGC
>MGLG01000027.1:710-1807 GCA_001795975.1 Candidatus Yanofskybacteria bacterium RIFOXYD1_FULL_42_10 | reverse complement strand
TGCCATTGACAAACAAAAAGGCTGGAGTTTTTCTTTTGAGTTAATGCGTGTTGGGGTCAGAGGAAACGATATTCATGTCGGCGATGTTTTTCATTACACCGAAAAAGGAGAAACGAACGGCGGCGCTGATTCCGTGAAATACGGCATGTCGTACGAACCCATTGTGACAAAAATGGAAAGCGGGTTTACGCCTAGATTTGATATTACATACGAGGCCGATAAGGGGTCGTTTGCGGTATCCGCTTGGTTTTTCAATACCAGCGGTTCGGCGGGCAGTTTCGTTGATACCCCAAGGTGGGAAATGAACGGTAACAGCTATGTGTTTTTTCTAAACGGTGTTCGGATGTTTGACCAGTCGCTTGTGCCGACTGCCGATATGCGCGAACCATCGGGGTTTTCACCGGTTGTTTATTCGGCCGGCAACAAGCTGTCAAATTTTTCTCTTGATTTGTCTGTGGCGCGAAAATTGTCCGATGGGAAAAATCTTAGCCTGGATGGGACGCTTGGCCTGAAATTGGGCTGTTTGAGCAATACCCGAAGCGAAGGGCAGAAACTTGAGGCCTTTATTTTCCACTATTTCGGCCCAAACAAGAATTTTTGGAACCGCATTGTGTTAAGAAGCAAAAGCAAAGCGGATACCGGCTTGCTTGTCGGGCCGTCGTTTGGTCTGCAAAGTACGGCTGTTGTCGGGACGACGACAATTACGGGCAGTTTCAATCAGGCGTTTCTTTTCGGCGGCGCCGATATCTCGGGCAACTGGAAAGACATTGATGATATTTGGCTGGTTGCCGGGTCTCCCTTATTCGGACTTTATGAACCGGCGGGGCAGGTATTGTATTGGGAAGGCAATTTCCCGGTTAACGAGAAGGTGCGAGTGACTATTCCGGTTACCGAATTCAGGATGTCGGTCAAATGCGACCTGAATAAAAAAATCGCTCTTGGCACGGGGGCTTTTGTATCCGTGTGGCAAAACGCGCCCTTGGCTCCGAAATGGTCGGTGCCCGGCAACTGGACTTCCATTCAGGGAACCAGCTGGAAGCTTCAAAATGGGACGCTTCTGTATTACGGTTGGAATGGTTCGCTAACATATAAATTTT
>MGLG01000027.1:0-631 GCA_001795975.1 Candidatus Yanofskybacteria bacterium RIFOXYD1_FULL_42_10 | reverse complement strand
GCCGCAGAGCGGCGGAGTATTCACCCCTTTTAGCTTCGCTCGGACAAAATGTAAATAAGAATTTCCATTTTGCCCCTCGCTCGCTAAAATATCAATTAACTTAAAAAATATGTATAATATGATGAATTCTATGAGAAGTTTTTGGGGCAATCAAAGCGGCTGGCAAATGCCTTGGGGAGACGGTTTTATTCAATCGTCTTTTTGGGGAACCGGCGTCGGCTTTTTTGGATTATCAATGATGCTTGGATTGATTGTGTGGAGTTTGGCTTGGAAGGGGTTGGCATTATGGAAAGCGGGGAGAGCCGGTGATAAGTGGTGGTTTATCGCTTTGCTTGTCATTAACACGCTTGGCATTTTGGATATTCTCTACCTGTATGTTTTTTCCGGCAAGAAAAAGTTTTAAACCCTTGATAAGAATTTCTTTTTGAATGTTTTGAAAGAGCCTCTGTCAATGGAGGCTCTTATGTTTTTCATAAGATTATTAAAAAACCAAACATTGTGCAGAGTGGCAAAGCGTTGAGCTCGCGGAAGGTCCGTTTTAAACAGCGTGTTTAATTTTGATTTGGTAATGTTTAATTTACAGGCGGGGCATTTACATCCTTTTTCAAGAGAAATATTTTTATTGCGATTT
>MGLG01000026.1:7122-20954 GCA_001795975.1 Candidatus Yanofskybacteria bacterium RIFOXYD1_FULL_42_10 | reverse complement strand
CCAGATGCAAACCCTAAGATTGAAGGGCATTGCTTAATAGTTTCCAAAAAGCATTTTGTTAATTCTATAGACATGCCTGCAAGTTTAGGCAGCGAGTTAGTGGATGCTGTAAAAAATACTTTTAGTTTTATTGCCAAGAAAGATAAAACTGTTGAAGGATTTAACTTAGTTCAAAATAATTTCCCTGCTGCAGGGCAGGCAATAATGCATACTCACTGGCATTTATTGCCTAGAAGAAAAGGCGACGGGAGGAAATTAAGGTTAGATGGAAGCGGGCTGTAAAATAAGCAGGTATAATCGGCATTTAAATAGCTTTTTAAACCTCTCAAATTTCTTTCTTTAATGGCTTGCTGCAATTCCGGAGTGGTCAGGGTTGTAATTTTAACTTCAATTCCTATTTTAGACCATTGATCTTTAATTATATTGGCCGTATCCATTAAATCCGATAATAGCGGAACGGTTAATGTAACGCTTAATTTTTCGTCTTTTTTCTGAAGAATGCCATTGTCGCCAGGCAAGTTCCAGCCGGCATCGGCTAATAATTTTTTGGCTTGTTCCAGATCGTATTCATATGGTTTTGCGCCGCTTTGAATATCAATTATGCCGTCAACCATCGGAGAATTAACACTCAAACCGTTATTGTTTAAAACTTTCTGAATGATTTCTTGCTTATCGGCGCCATAATTCATGGCTAACCTGACATTTTTATCGGAAAGAATTTTGCTTTGGTTTTGATTAAAAAATACGGCGAAGTACCTGGGCAATTTTAAGTTTTTAATGCTAAGGCGTTTTTTAAATTTTATTTTGTCCAAATTCTTAGAGGATAAAGAAGACAGGCTTGAGACATCGTTTTTGTTATATGCGTCTATCATTTCATCTTCCGAATTATAAAATTTTATTTCCACATTGCCGATATACGGCCGTCCGTCGTAGAAATTTTTATTTGATTCCAATTCATAAGATTGGATTCGTCCAAGCTTGTCCTTTTTTAATTTTTTAAATTTGTACGGTCCTGATCCGATCGGTTTTAGGTTGAATTCCGATAAAGCGAAGTTTATCGGTTTGATATCTTGCCAAAGATGCTTTGGCAGAATATTAATCGTCCAGGAATTTAAAAATTGAGCGTATTTATTTTTTAACCTGAACATCACCGCGTAATCGTTCACTTTTTCCAGTTCAACCCCGTACCAATTAATTCTTTGGGCGCTTCCATAGTCTGAATTTTGGGCGGTTTGAATGGTAAAAATTATATCATCGGCTGTTAGGGGCTCGCCGTCATGCCATTTGGCGTTTTCTTTTAAATAAACCGTGTAGTTTAAACCATCGCTTGAAATTTCATAAGATTTGGCAAGATCGGGAATAAGTTTGCCGGCTTTATTATATTGCAAAATTCCCGAAAACATTAAACTTACTAAATCCCTGTCGGCATCGTTGGTTTGAGAAAGAAGAGGATTGATATAGCGGGGTTCGCCGACAATTCCTTCACTGAAGGAGCCGCCATAGTCCGGCGCTATTTTGGTAAAATGATAAAACGAAGAAAAGGGGACCGCGATTACGGAACCTAAAATTATAAGCACAAGCGAGAAAATCAAATAGCGTTCTTTTTTGGAAAGAATTTTGGGCAATAATTCCAATCGCGCGGCGTTTATTTTTTTAACGGCGATTTCTCTGAAACTTTCTTTGTTTGATTCTTTTTCGCCGATGGGCTTGAAACCAAAAAAATCATCCAACTGTGAATCGTTTTTGGGCATATAAATGTTGTCTTAGGAAAGCAAAATTCTTAAAACCGAAACGACTAAAAACGCAACGACAAAAACTATGGTTGCGTAAAAAATTATTTTTTCAGCGCCTCGTTTGGTGCTGTATTCAAGAGAGTTGCCGCCGAACATTGATGACAAGCCCGTGCCTCTTTGTTGAAGCAGAATTGCAATCGCAACCAATAAAGCCAATCCGATTTGAATGTAAGTAATCATATTTTTATGGCTTATTCGTAAGTTCTACTTTTTAATCTATAATTTTGGCGCCGACCGAAGCAATAATATTGACTATGCCTATTATAACGACTGTCCAAAATAACGCCATTAAGTTTTCTATTGTTATAAAATCAAAGATATAATCAATCGCCCACAAAATCAAGCCGTTTATAATAAACGAAAAAAGTCCCAAGGAAAGTACAATCAGCGGCATAGCCACTAATTTCAACAATGGCTTAACTAATAAATTCAGGAAACCAAGCAAGATGCCGGCAATTAAATATTCTTTAATTCCTCCGTTTACGACAAAACCCGGTACCAGCAAGTTGGCAACATAAAAAGCCAGTGAATTACCCAAAATTCTTACCGCAAAACCAATCATAATTACAATAATTACAATAGCATTTAACTGATAAAAATTCAACCCAGCTTCTTTTAAAAAGCCCCTCACCAGTTTTTTGCAAAAAACTGGTGAGGGGCTGAGCCGTTTTCGGTTTTATCGCACCGCTCTCTGGGCATCAATGAGGCCGTATCCAAAAAGATTGTCTTTGCCCTCGTCTCCCAGGTCGGTGGCTGTTTTTTTCAATCGTTCCCGCACTTCGGCGGGGCTCCACACGCCATCGCCGTTGGGGTCGGGCATGGTTATAATCAACGCCGCTGTTCCCGTCACATGCGGAGTTGCCATTGAGGTTCCGCTCAAAATTCCATAACCGGGAATGCGGTTTCTTCTGATGGTGGAAAAAACATATTGGCCGGGAGCGGAAAAATCAACTTCCGGTCCTGTTGACGAAAAGTAGGCGATTTCGTTGTCTTTGTTGGTTGCGGAAATTGCCAAGCATGGCGGATAAGCCGCGGGATAAATTACTTGTTCTCCTCCGCTATTTCCGGCGGCGGCCACCTGCACAATGCCCGCCCTGTTGACCGCTTCTACGGTGAGTTTCATCGTTTGATAATTCATATATGTTCCGATGGACATATTGATGGCGTTCATCTTATTTCTTACGCACCATTGGAGACCCTCTATGACATCGGATACGAAACCGGAACCGAAGCCGTTTAGAACTTTAACGGCGTATAGCCGAACTCTTGGCGCGACTCCGACCACGCCGAACTCATTATCAATTGCCGCGATGATTCCCGCCACATGGGTTCCGTGGTAATGGTCATCGCTGTAGCTTTCGGTGTAGGAGACCACACTCGCGCCTCCCCAAATTCTTAGGTCGGGGTGAGGGCCACAACCTGTATCAACCACCGCAATTCTGATTTGCCTGCCTGCCGTTTTGCGCCAGGCCTTTTCGGCGTCTATTCGGTTTACTCCCCAGGGCAGAACTTGAGGTTCTTGGATTGTGGTTTGAAATTCTCTAAGGTCGTCTTCTCCGACCGCTTCAAGCCAATTTTCGTAATAATCGGTTTCAACAAACTCTACGGCGGTGTTCGCCGATAATGACATTTCGGAATCTTGCGCCATGTTGACAACAACGGCGTTGATAAAAGGAATGTCTTTGATTTTTACGACTTTTGCGCCAAAATTTTCTAATGCCGTTATTTTGGTGGCTTCGCTAACGCCGTTTTTGAAAACAACGATTTTTCTTGTGGCTTCTTCGGCTGATAAAACCGTTGTTAGAAGCAAACTCGCGCCAAAAATCATTGAAAATACTGGAAATCTCATTTCGTCCTCCCTAAATTGTTAACGATCTTCCGAACACCAATACTATAGAATTATTAGTATTATTTGTCAAATAAAATGTTGAGTAAACTATGATCACTCATAAGCAGTCCCCCTAGGCCTTGCCTAGGGGGACTGCTTTGAAGCATAGGAGTATTGGATATTTTTGGAACGGAGGCGGCGGTGGTATGAGACGGCGAAGCGGTGGGCTTCGCCATCAATATTAAGGAGAAGGTTTTTGACTTGGGGCGGGAGGTGCGAGAGGGGAATTTCTTTGTTGTTTGTCATGATTATTTTGTGGCCGAGGTGCTTCTCGTTTTTGGTTAATGCGATAATCGGAATTGTTAATCGTTGATTGTTGATTGTTTTAATAACTGCGTTTAACTGGTTTTTCCCGCCGTCAACGACAATAAGGTCGGGGAATCGCCATTCCGAATGTTTAAAGCGGCGCTGAATTATTTCTGAAAGCATCGCTGTGTCGTTGGGTGTGTTTTTTGAACGAATTTTAAATTTGCGGTATTCGTTTTTGTTTGGCTGACCGTCAGTAAAAACGACCATTGAGCCGACGGCGTTAGCTCCTTGGATATTTGAAATATCGTAACCCTCAATACGAATTATCAATGTTTTAATGTTTAATATTTCAGCTAATTGTTTTAAGGTTTTTGATTCTTTTGGTTTTGTCTCAATTTTATCGTGAATCCGCGACAAGGTCGGGAAGCTATTAGTTTTGAGTTTTGCGATAATTTGAGCATTCTCAAAAACCCTTTTTAATTTTTTTAGTTTGTTCCTTAATTCAATGGCTTGCTCCAATTTTTCTTCTTTGGCTAATTTTTTCATTTCTGTTTCAAGATTTTTAACCAACGATGTCCGTTTGCCGGTTAAAATGTCTTTGATGGCTTTGATGTTATTTTGATATATTTTGGGTGTTTGGATATTAAATTTTGTATCTTGAAACTGGGCGCTGACGGCTAATTGCTTCAGGCAACACACTCCGAGGCAGTTTCCAATATGATAATTGAGACAGGGGAGATTGTGCTTTTGTTTGCAGGTGCAGTGGGGAAAAATATTTCGCAAGAAACGCAATGAAGTTTTGAGCGCCGTTCCGTCGGTAAAAGGCCCGATACTTGTTGCTTGTCTCGTGTTGCTTGTCGCTGGTGTGGATTGATGACCAATAAAAATATGCGGAAATTTTTCTTGGGTGAAACCGACGAAAAAATATTGTTTGTCGTCCCGCAGAACGATATTATATTTCGGTTTTAATTTTTTAATGAATTGCGACTCTGCTATCAATGCTTCAATTTCCGAATCTGTTGTCTTGTATGAAAGCGACCGCGCCTTTTCCAGCATTTTTTTGAGGCGGACATCTTTCGTTTTCAAATAAGACAAAACCCTGTTTTTTAAATTTAGCGCCTTGCCGGCATAAAGGGCTTTTCCGCGATTATCTTTAAAAAAATACACTCCCGGTTTTGGGGGCAGGCAAGAAATTGTTTTTTTGAGGATACCTTCGTTCATTAACCCGATATTTTACATCAAAATCCGATAATTGACAAACAGAGCAAAATATTCTAATTTGCGTCAAATTGGCACATTAAAAAGCCGGAGATAAAAAAATGAATTCAAAAGACGCCAGGTATTCGTTGTTTCTTTTGATTGGAGTGATCTCATTTTCCATCTTTGTCGTTATTTGCGGTTTTTGGCAAGAGAGCAAGTATTCGTTTCTTGAGTTAAACAGAGTAAATGTTTCTCAAAATGGAAATACCTATGTCCAAGATTTTAAAACGGAAGCCGCTGCGGTTACAAAAGAAATTGGGAATCAAAGACAACTAAGCGCATCGGCTTTTATTCTTGATAAACAGAAGGGTTGGTTTGCCACTGCGGCTCATTTTGTCGGCAAGAGCGGAAAAAATAATTTTAAACTTTTTTACAACGGCGTGGTCTATAAGAGCGCGCCGGTAAAAGTTTCTTCCCGCGCCGATGTTGCGATAATAAAAATAGTCGGGGATTTTAGCGCCGACAATTTTGCCGAACCTTATAAATTTTCTTCCAGCACACATATCGGAGAAAAAGTTTTTATCAGGGGATTCCATTTACATCCAATCACATTGTGGACAAACAAAAAATTAACCGGAATTTTAAGAAACTACTACGAAGAGGGCGATAACTACGAAATTGTCTTTGACGACTTAAGCGCCTTTGTTGTGCGCGTTGACGCAGTATTGAATTTGCCGGCAACCCCGGACAGGATAGAAGCAAGCAATCTTTCTGCCAAATCCTGCATAGAATTAAGAACCGAAGAAGACCATCAATATTCTTTCGGCGGTTTGAGCGGCGGGCCGATAGTAAACATGAAGAATGAACTGGTCGGAATAGTTTTTTCTTCCAATCCGAATTCCGGTTATTTCATTGATTTAAAAAAGCGCAAACTCACCTATGTTTCTTCCGATGTCCTTTATGCCGTTCCGGCTCAAGAACTTAAAAATTTAAAACTTTCGTGGTTATTGAATTAACCCCTCACTTTTCAAGAATAATAAATATGCCCCTTGGGGCAAATTCTAGCAGACACCCCTAGGCCTTGCCTAGGGGTGTCTGCGGCCTAAGGGGTGACTGCTAATAAATATGCCCCTTGGGGCAAATTCTTGAAAGATGGGGGGCTTTTTTGTTTAATAAGTTTGCTATATGCTAATTTTATGACGACTGAAATCCGCGACTCAATTTTAGCCACCTTGGCTTATTATGATATTTTGGATTTTCCGCTCACTCTTTTTGAAATAAAAAAATATTTGATAAATCCGGCGAGATTTCAGATATTGCCGCAAGCAATCAACGAGATAACACTCGGCGGTATTCAAAAAGAATTGGATTATTTATGTTCTGCCGAAAAAATCAGCTCCCAAAACGGTTTTCAGTTTTTAAATGGAAGGGAAGAATTGTATGAGAAAAGAATGGAAAAAGACAAGATCGCTTCCGCAAAATGGAAAAAGTTTTTAAAAATATCAAAATGGTTTGCCGCCGTCCCGTATTTGAGAGGATTCTTGGTCGGCGGTTCTTTGGCTTACAACAACACCGTAAAAGACAGCGATTTTGACGCGCTGATCATAGCCAAATCCGGTCGGCTTTATACCTGCCGGGTTTTTTTGTCGCTGGTTGCTTCTTTATTTGGGGCAAGACGAAAAAGATCTGATTTAGTCGCGCCGGACAAGTTTTGTTTTAATCATTATATTACCGATGGCAATCTGAATATTAAACACGAGAGTTTGTATAACGCCCAGTCTTACGCCAATTTAAAACCGGTTTTGATAAGCGAAGAATTGTTCAAAAAATTTTACGGCGCCAATGTTTGGCTGAACAAATATGTTTATAATTTCCGGCCGGCGGATGATTTTGTTTTAAGAAAAATCAAGCCGTCCCTAACTTTGGCGCTATTCGCCGGCATAGCGGAAAAAGTTTTGAATTCTTTTTGGGGCAACTGGCTGGAAGGAATTTTAAAACATTTCCAGCAAAAAAGAATAAAAAACAATTCGGCGACTTATGAGAGCGGGGGACGCGTTGTATTTAACGACAACGAGCTTGAATTTCATCCGCGTTCTTTTGAAAAAGTTTTGTTGGCAAAATATAACGCCGGCTTGAAAAAAGCGGGAATATTTACAGTCGGAGAAGAAAAAGATTCCGGTCTTAATTAATACCCCAAAGTAGCCTTGGCGTCGCTCTATTGTTTTTTTATTTGTGTTGTTCTAAACTTGTCTCAAAATTCAGAACCTTGACAATTAAGGAGAAAGAAAATGCGTAACATAATAAATATAAGTGTAATTTTTACCATTTTTGCAATCGCTTTTGTTTGTTTCGGCCTCAATGTTTTTGCCGCAACCCGTTTGCCCCATTATTTTCCTGAAGGCATGGAAAGCGCGAATACAATTTCGGGCCAGATGGAGCTTTACCTGCGTTATCTGAATGCCACTAATTGTTTTTCTACGGATGGAAAAGCCGTATCTAGAATGTTTAACAACAGCATCCGAATTGAACGCGAAGTGTTTGGTGAAAAAGTAATTTTTATTTTTGATCCGTGGAAACGCACGGGAAAAGGTGAAATTGTATTTTCGGATTTTTGCGGTCAAAAGGTGATTTCTCAAGAGGAATTTGATTTGGTGGCCGATGATTTTATCAAACAGTTTGTGCGGGCCGTTGAAGAGATTAACTACCCCTACTATAAAGACCTTGAAAAACTTGCCGTGGCCGAGAGTTTCAAGCAAAAAGGAAAAGGTTTGAACGAAGAAGAATTCCGCAAGCTTCTTGACCGTCCGATTCCGGAAGATCCCGAAGGCAAGATTTCGTTTAGGGAAATAAATCGGATTCCGCCGGAAATCACGAAGGCTTCTTTTGTGAAGCATGTTAAAGCAAGAGAAATTCATTTTGGGTTTATTTCCGCGCTGGGCGAAGTTTGGCTCCATAGCGGGGTAACTTACATCAGCCTTCAGGGAAGAATATTAGATTACCTAAACGGCGATCGGCCGCTGATCATGGCGCATGAAGCCATTCATGCCAATGCTCTTCTTCAAAATTGGCCGCTGTCGGAAGGATGGGATCCTGAATTGGGCGCGTCGTTGCCGGCGATGCTTTTGCCCGATGATAAAATATATCTTTCATTGCACAGTTATTTGAAAGTTCCCCGCGAGCTTATCCATGTTTTCTTCGGATACAATTTTGAACAGGTAAGAAAAGAAGTGGTTTTGTTTGATTATGACGGCAATCTCCGAATTGACACCGAAAAATTTGATTTTTATGCGGCCAAACTGGAAGAAGCGAAGAGGGAACTGCTGGCATTCTTTCGCGAGAAAGCCATCCCCCAATTTTATTCCGACCCGACCTTTTGGACATCACTGGGAGAAAAGTTGCAAGACAAGAATGCGGCTATCCGCATAATGATGATCCAAAACTATGAGCCGACTATTTTGGGCGGGAACGAAGAAACGGCCAAGTGGCTGGATACGAGGAAATATGAAATTATGAATATCGCCGAAGAATCTTACAAAGAGAGCGGTCAGCCGTCCAGCGGAGATAAAGAAGGGTCGGTTCATCAGAAGTTTCTTAGTTTGGCTGCAAGATTGGGATACAACCAGGATGATTTGCTTGAACTGGCGAAAAAATATCGCATCAATGTTTCTGATTTGAACAACAAATCGGAAGAGGAATTGATGCGTTTGTTCCTTGGCATTCTATACAAAGAAAACACAGAAAAAGGAGAAGTAAAATGAAAAACTGGCGTTCGGTTTTGGTTGTTTTGATAATCGGCGTGTCTTTTTTGGCTCAAGGCTGCGCCTTGTCTTACAAGAAGGGGTTTTTGGATAGAGCCGCCAACAAGGGCTATACCAAAGAGCAGGCCTTGGCCGCATACTATATGAGTTTTCGCTGGTATTTTTCCCGGGAAGTGGAAAAGGGCAAATACCAAGTAGTCTATTCCCGGCTTCCGATGGAAGTGGTTCAAAAGCAGATGGAACGATATTTAAGCGATTTGTCCGCTATTCTTGACTACAAGGAAGAGGAAATGAGCAAATTTTTGGACATTCACGGATTGAGGCCGTATTTTGAGCATCAAGAAAAAGTGGAGCAGGCAATTTATGCCAGAGTGAGGGCGGCAATGATTTTTGCAAAATTTCAGGAACTTACCGGAACCCGTTCTTATTATTCACACGGGCACGGCGATCTTTCCATGTGGGGAGGATATGACCCGAAAATTTTTGTCATTACAAATTTTGATGAGGGACTGCCTTTCAGGTCGGATGTGATAGATAAGGCAAAGGCGTCCGGAATCCTAAAACCGATAGAAACGGTTCGCGTTGAACATTCAAGTATATATAACCGCAAAGATCCCGATCCGTCTGACCCGCTTGACCATAATAAATTCATTTGGCGTTCCAAGGAATATAGCATTGAAGCCGTAAGGTATAAAATTGTTGACGACGAAAAGCCGCGGGATAATTACGGAAACTATATTGAAGCGTTTAGGATTTTTGGCGGCAAAAAAGAATCAAAACCCGCTTTGCGAGCTTTTCTTGACGGAAGAGGATCGTCTGCCATTGTGATTGTTGACGATGACAAAGAGGGCAAAGATATCGGATTCGGCTTGCCGGATTCCATTACGACGATGAATGAAAATGCTGTTCTGAAAGAAGAATCTTTGGCCGGTCTTTTTCCGGAACAGGAAAACGAAAAGCGCATTCCCCCGCAATTAAAGCCCGTTAGAATGGAAATTGTTAAAATCGGCGAAACCGTAAGCGCCTGGGAAGAATCAAAGGATTCCAAAGGATGGACGGCACCGGAAGGATACCAGGCAAAACCGCTCAAGAATAATTACAATATCAAGATCAAATTTGTAAAACCTGAAATGCGGGATATGCAAAGCGTCAGTATGACAAAAAAGATGGAAGCGATTGTAAAAGAATGGATTAGGCCGGGAGAAAGATATGCCGCTTCCAATTTTCAGGTGTTAGAATTTTTTCGGCTGAAAGATCCTTATGACAAAGAAATATCAGCCGCCCATGTGAGAGCCGACGAAAACACCCAAAAAATTTCCGTAATTCTTCTAAACGGCGAGGAGCGAACCGGTATGATTGTGTCGGGCAACAATATTTTTATTCAGGAAAATCCGTTTGCGATAGAATACACGCTTGGCGATAAGCGTTATCGCATTCAAGATGATAATAACGACGGTATTTACGAAAAAAGAAAAGAAATATCAAAACCCGTGGCCGATGAAACCGGCACTTACGCGCATTGATAACCAAACCTCTGAATTACTCGGAGGTTTTTAATTTGTCGGAAAAACTATTGACACTGACACGGTGTAAAGAGTATATATTATGAGTGTTGGCACTCCTTGGTTATAAGTGCTAAGTTTAGCGGATTGTTATATTGCTAATTGTTAGCTTGTTGATTGTTTTAACAAGATGGCAAGACGGCAAAATAGCAAGTTTTTATATGTTAAAACCATTATCCGATCATGTGGTCATTGAGCCGTTAAAAGAGGAAAAGAAAAAGAGCGGCATCATCCTGCCCGATACGGTTGAGAAAGAGAAATCCGAGAAGGGCAAGGTAATCGCCGTCGGTCCCGGCAAGATGGGCGATGATGGCAAAAGGATGACTCTTGAAGTAAAAAAAGGCAATATTGTTCTGTTCACCAAATACGGCCCGAACGAAGTCAAAGTTGACGGCAAAGAATATCTGATAGCGAGGGAAGAGGATATTCTAGCAATTATCACTTAATAATTTTCAATAAATTAATTAGAACGCAGTGGACTTGACTGAATTCAAGGCAAATCCGAGCATTGATTCAAGGCGTATAATCATACGGCGAAGAATCAAGCGGAGGATTTAACGAAGAAGTCAGTCAAGAGCGTACTGCCAAAAGCTGCCGAAGGCAGCTGGCAGAGAGATCCGCAAGTTATAATATGGCAAAACAAATACAATACAAGGAAGAAGCCCGCGAAGCGTTAAAACGCGGAGTGGACAAACTCGCAAATGCGGTAAAAGTTACCCTCGGTCCCAAGGGAAGAAATGTCGTTTTGGACAAAGGATTCGGCAGTCCGACCATTACAAAAGACGGAGTTACGGTGGCAAAAGAAATAGACCTAAAGGATAAATTTGAAAATATCGGCGCCGAGTTGATAAAAGAAGTTGCGTCAAAAACCAACGATGTTGCCGGCGACGGCACCACCACAGCTACGATTTTGGCTCAAGCGATAGTGGCCGAAGGATTTAGCGCGGTTAATTCCGGCGCCAATCCGCTGGTTTTAAAACGGGGCATGGAAAAAGCCGTTAAGTGGGTTATTGATTTTTTAAATAAGAAAAAGAAAACCGTTTCCGGTTACGAAAAAATAAAAGAAGTCGCTTCTATTTCGGCCAATGACTCTGAATTGGGAAAGCTTGTTGCCGATGTTTTCAAAGAAGTCGGCAAAGACGGCGTGGTTACCGTGGAGGAATCGCAGTCGTCCGAGATGGCCAAAGAATTGGTTGAAGGCATGCAGTTTGATAAGGGTTATGTCTCGCCCTATATGGTTACCAATACCGAGAGAATGGAAGCCATCCATGACGACCCGTATATTTTGATAACTGACAGGAAAATTTCTTCAATTCAGGACATTGTCCCGTTGCTTGAAAAACTTTCCCGCTCCGGCAAAAGGTCGCTGGTTATAATAGCGGAAGATGTTGACGGCGATGCCCTTGCCACCTTGGTGGTGAACAAATTGAGAGGAACATTTAACAGTTTGGCGTTAAAAGCGCCTGGTTTTGGCGACAGGAAGAAAGAGATGCTGGAAGATATCGCCGCAGTTGTCGGCGGACAAGTAATCTCCGAAGAAAAAGGCATGAAGCTTGAGAGTGTTGAATTGGCTATGCTCGGACAAGCAAGGCGGCTGGTTTCCACCAAAGAAACCACCACGGTTGTCGGCGGTAAGGGTAAAAAAGCCGATATTGAAAAGAGAATTTCTCAAATCAGAAATCAAATCGCCAAATCAACTTCTGATTTTGATAAGGAAAAACTGCAGGAAAGATTGGCCAAACTTTCCGGCGGCGTCGCGGTAATAAAAGTTGGCGCGCTTACCGAAACCGAATTAAAAGAAAAAAAGTTTAGGATTGACGACGCCGTATCGGCAACCCGAGCGGCTTTGGAAGAGGGTATCGTTGCCGGAGGAGGACTGGCTTTATTTGAAGCGGCAAAAGAATTGACTGCTAAGGGTAGCGGCATATTGGAAGTTGGCGATGAAGCAAAGGGGCTGGCCATCATTAAAGCGGCCCTGGAAAAACCCATGAGAATAATTGCCGAGAATGCCGGTAAGGATGCAAATGAAGTAGTGGAAAATATTTTTGCCGGCGCGCCAGGCCGGGGATTTGACGCTTCAGCCGGAAAATATGTAGACATGTTTGAGGCAGGTATTATTGACCCGTTGAAGGTGGTCAAGACTGCTTTAACCAACGCTGTCTCGGTGGCCTCGCTTATTTTAACCACCGAAGCGGTTGTTACTGATCTGCCGGAAGAGAAAGAAAAAACACCGCCGATGCCCGGAGGAATGGGCATGGGGGATTATTAAGGGATGCGTAGCGAAGCGAAGTCCCGCACCAAGCCCGCCTCTTTTCTTAATGGCGGTTAGCGGAAAAGCTTGGTGCGGGAGGGGAGTATTAACTAATAACGCAAAATTCAAAGCGCAAAATCTAAAACTGCGTTCAAAACTAAAAACTTAAAACTGAAAGAAGAAATCACAATCAATAACGGCGGCCACTGTGGCCGCCGTTATTGATTGACAGGGACTATTAAAAATGAGAGACTTTTCCCAACGAAGAACATTGAAATTTGAAGGGAATTATGAGCAAGCGCAAGATGGTTTTGGTGTGTTTAGCGCTGTGCTTTAGTTGGATTGTTTTGTTGGTTGCCTTGTTTAAACTCAAAAATTATGTTAAATCGGCGGAACAAGAAATTGAAATGTTAGACCGTAAAGCGACTATTATTGAAAAAGTAATTTTTCCCGAAACAATGCCAATTCCATCAGCTACCAATCCCCTTGAAAGGATTTACGACAGATTGAAATTGGGCATGGAACGGGAAAAGGCGCTTGCAATTGTTGAAGAGGAATATCCGCTTCAAAACAACAAGAATCATTATTCCTGGGAACGCAATGCCGGCGGAGAATATGTCTGGCGGTGGAAATGGGAAAAAGAAATTGATCAAGATATCACCGAAAGCGCAAAGCTTACGATAACTTTTACCCGAGAAGGTGATTGTATTATGTGCAAAGTGGCTAATGCTGTTTATGAATATGCAAATGACGCCGTGACCGTGAGACAAGGATTACGATAAACCCGCTGAAACAGCGGGCTTTTCTTTTTGTAAAATTTGGGGTAAAATTAAAAACATAATTAATGGCTTAAAACCATGTTTAAATCTTAAAACTTCATGAAATAAGTTTTTGGGTTTGCATTGTGCGTTTTAAGTTAAAACATATGTCGTCATCTCTAATTATACTTCTGGTTTTGACAGCCGCCGGTCTTTGGTTAGTTGGCGTTTTCAATTCGCTGGTGCGTTCGCGCAATAGAGTCAAGGAATCGTGGTCGGATATTGATGTTCAGTTAAAGCGCCGGTATGATTTAATTCCCAATTTGGTGGAAACGGTTAAGGGCTATGCGGCGCACGAATCGGGGACGCTGGA
>MGLG01000026.1:6074-6993 GCA_001795975.1 Candidatus Yanofskybacteria bacterium RIFOXYD1_FULL_42_10 | reverse complement strand
TCAGAGGCCTATCCGCAGTTAAGAGCGGTGGAAAGTTTCACCAAACTTCAAGACGAGCTTGCCGATACGGAAAATAAAATCCAGGCGGCCAGAAGGTTTTACAACACCAATGTTTTGTCGCTGAATACGCGGGTTGAACAATTTCCGAGCAATATCGTCGCGTCCATGCTCGGGTTTAAAAAAGAAGTTTTTTTTGAAATTGTTAATGCGGCAGAAAAAGAACCCGTCAAAGTTGGTTTCTAAAAAAAGTCGCACATTAAATACCTGGAAATAGTGAAAAACATTGAATATAAAGTTTTATTAGGTGATAAAACGATATCTGAGGACAAATTAAAAGAAATACAAGCAGTTTTTAAGGAAATTCTTGAACAAAAAGATATTTATTTTAATTGTAAAAAAGGAAGATTGAAATTAAGATTTATTAATAATAAAAACGCAGAATTGATTTTTTACGAAAGGGTTGATAGCGAAAACTCAAAAATATCTGATTATGAAATTTTTGAAACTGATGTTAATTCTGCGAATATAATTTTAAAGATTTTAAGTAGTTCGTTGGGTTATAATGCAGAAATTGAAAAAAAAGAGAATTATGGATATGCGGGCATACCAGAATACATTTAGATAAAGTTAAAAATTTGGGTAATTTTGTTGAACTTGAAACAATTGTTGACGGGGTTAATTTCAAAGAAGTCAAAGAAGAACATGAAAATATAAAAATTAAACTTGGTTTAAATAATTTCGAATCTATTAGCGTTTCGTATGTAGATTTAATTAAAAAATAAAATGGCTGATTTATATACTCACAAAGATTCTAATATCCGAAAGACATGGTTTTTGATGACCGTGTTTTTGGCATTCATCATAGCTTTGGGCTGGTTTTTCGGCTATGCATTGCAAAAACCCGGGATTTTGTATGGGG
>MGLG01000026.1:0-6060 GCA_001795975.1 Candidatus Yanofskybacteria bacterium RIFOXYD1_FULL_42_10 | reverse complement strand
AAAGCCATCCGGAACTTTTCAGGATTGTTGAGAATTTATCCATCACCGCCGGTTTGCCGATGCCGAAAGTTTTTACCATTCCCGGTCAGCAGATAAACGCTTTTGCCACGGGTCGGAATCCGAAACACGCCGTGGTGGCAGTAACCGAAGGGGCCTTACAAAAATTAAATAAAAACGAGCTGGAGGGCGTTATCTCTCATGAGTTGTCCCATGTCGGCAATTATGATATTTTGATTTCTTCGGTCGTGATTGTGTTGGTTGGTTTGGTGGCTATTGTGTCGGACTGGTTTATGCGAATTAGTTTTTTCGGTTCGGGCGGGGATAGGGATGATAACAAGGGGAATGCGCTGATGATAATTGGGTTGGCGGCCGCAATTTTGGCGCCGATTGCCGCTACTCTTATACAATTAGCGATATCAAGGAAAAGAGAATTTTTGGCTGATGCTTCGGGAGCGTTGCTTACGCGTTATCCGAAGGGGCTGGCTTCCGCTTTAGAAAAAATCGGTCAAGATAGTACACCCGCGCGTTTTGCTCACAATTCCACCGCCCACCTGTTTATTTCCAATCCATTTCGGGGGAAACAAAGCGTAAACTGGCTTGCTAAGCTGTTCATGACTCATCCGCCGATTGATTTACGCATTAAAGCATTACGAGATTTAAACATTACCTAATTTAAAAATACTATGACTAAAAAAGCGGAAAGAGGGGAGATGCCGGATTTAAAAACATACTATGGAATTAAACAAGAAAAGGTTGGCCGAGATTTTAAGCCGACCGAAAAAGATCTTAAGATGGAAGAAACCGTGGAAAATATGGAAAACAGGGGAATTCCTCTTGGACAAATTAGAAAAGAAGCCGGTGACATCGCTCCTAAGCGGGTGGTTGATTTTCTCAAAGAATTGGCTTTGTATACAAAACGAGAAATGAGTCAGGAAACCTACTTTATATCTCAACCAGCTTTTAATGCAAAATATGGACGCATGGTTGTTGGTCAGATGTTTTATAAAGAGGGTGCGGTTTCAGTAGAATTTATTATTCGTGATGATGAAACTAATGAAATTTTGGAAAGCAAAAATATAAAATTTATGAATGAGCTATCGCCAGAGTACGCAGAATTTTTGGAGAAAATTCTGCGCGAGGGTTATCCCGATGAAAAATCTCATTGATTGTTTAAATACTGTTTCCAAATGGAGGGTTGGCCGAGCGGTTTAAGGCGTACGCTTGGAAAGCGTATGGGAGAAATCCCTCACAGGTTCAAATCCTGTACCCTCCGCCAATTTTCAAAAAGGGTTTCCGAACCAAAAATATGGTATATCAATTAAAAATCATTACATTTATTCTTTTGGGTGTTTTCGTTATTTTTAGTTTTGCCTTGGCGCAAGACGCAGATATTCCTCAAGAAATAATAAATCAATACCAACAGCCGTTAGATAATGTGGAAAATAATTCTCCTGATTATCAACAAGAGCAGTCGTCAACGGATATGATAAATGTTCCAAGCCAGCAGGAACCACCAGTAGTTGAAACGCCGGCAGTTTCATCCGAACCTTCGCCTTTGCCGCAAACCATTGATACAGAATCAACCGGCCGACCCGGCTTGTATTCATATATTCCGTATATTTTATATACCGCCGCGGCTCTTTTAATAATATTTTCTTTTGCCTGGTGGCATTGGTGGCGTAAATTATTCAAACGAAAAAAGAAATCCGAATTGCCGGCGGAAGCAGAAAAAATTGTTTGTCCAACTTGCGGCGGCAGTGGCAAAATTACCAAAAAGAGAAAAGTGACGGTGCCGTGCGGTCATTGCAAAGAGAAGGGCATTGATATCTGTCATCATTGCGGTGGGACAGGTAGAGATGGTCTTGGGTATGGCGTTCCGCTTGAAGACATAAAAAATTATCCAAAGTGTCTTTATTGCGGCGGCAAGGGGGTTCCTAAAATAGCGCTTCCATGCTGTATGTGTAAAGGCAAAAGAAAAGAAGAATTTGAAGAGTCCTATGAAGTACCTTGTCCGACCTGCAAGGGGTCTGGTTGGATACGCAATTGGTGATACAATTTGGCGGTGTTTTTTGAACTTCGTCCAACAAACACCGCCAGTTAGGAAACATAAAAGACATTATGATAAAACACTATCAACTTCGTAATTTATATCCGTTAACAGGAACAATAATTTCTGCTATTTTGTTCGTATCGTATTGGAATATTGGTTTTAACAATTTTTTCGCAATAACTGTAACCATCCTGGGGCTTGTTATTTGGTGGACGGCATCTATTACTCTGGGAAAAGCGTTTGCATTGATTCCAAAAACCAGTGAGCTTATACAAGCAGGCATTTATTCAAAAATTAAACATCCTATTTATGTCGGTTTTTCTATGACTGGAATAGGATGGGCAATCTTGAGTTCTTTTATCAGAGCAAAGAAAGAAGAAAAGAAATTTGTTAAAACTTTTGGTGAAAAATATTTGGATTACAAGAAAAATACTTGGTTCTAAATTTACCGGCAATTAATATGGAAAAATTTCCTAAAAACATGGAACAGCCCGATAAAAATCCGGAAGCGGCAAAAAAAGAGGCCTATGATTATGACTATGAATGCCTTGCGCTGATGGAGGGCGTTTTTCTTGACCAGGCGCGCAAGAATCCCGATGTTAAGCTGATTGATTTGGATAGAGCTATGACTGAAATGGGGTACGGCGTTGGGATTAATTTGGGAAGCGCGGAAAAAAAGATTTTGCAGAAAGCCACTCTGAATTATAAAGACGCCCGGTATTTGATGTTGGAATTACGGGAAAAAGGCGGTTTTGAAAAAATCGGCCAAGACGAAAAAGGGGATATTGTGAATGGAGACAAACTTTTTGAAAGCTTGACCGGAGTCCGGCCCGGAGCAAAAGTTGAAGTTCAGTTTCTTCCGTTTGCTGTTTATCTGCGGTGCGAAAAATCCGATGATTTTGGATTATTATACGGCACGCTTTCTTTAAGAAAAGATTTCAGTTGGGAATCCAAACTTGACCAAATTAAAAAAATACAAAAAATACTTTCCGGATATGCCACGCATTTTCAATACTCATCTCCCGATACAAAGGTGCCGTTAATTCTTGTAAATTTGGAAATTTATAAAAACAGGTCAAAAGATGAATTTAAAAATAAAATCGATTCTACCATTGTTCACGAAGAACAGCATATTATAAATAATTTTTTCACGGATGCTTTATTTTTTGATAAAGATTCAGCCGACAGGGGATTGCGCGCGGTGGTTGATAAGAAACTAAAAAAAGAAGAATTAAACGAGAAATTTGGCTTAGAAGATGCGCGGGAAGATTTGGCTGATTATGCGGAAAAATTGAAAAAGTTTTTTTTGCTTAATGCCCAAAATGAAATCATAGCTTATTTAAAAGACGGTTGCGCACTGCCAAAAATAGCCGATCTGTTAAAACAAAAAGACGGTTTTTATAATTATTTCGGACAGAAACGCGACAAGTTGGCGAAAAACTTTAAAAGTAATTTCGGCAATCAGGCGGAAGAATTCTTGCTTTTCGTGGAAAAGGAATTTTATAACGGTTATGGCAAGGAAATAGATTCGGCAATCGGCTGGTGCGAAAAACTTATGGCAAAATATTCCGTTCAGGAAATTGCCGGCCGTTTGAATGTGGTTCCTGTTTGGAAATGGGGAGAAGCGGCGGAAAAGATGTTAAGCGCCCGCTGATAAAATTGTTTAAAAAATGATATAATGTTTCCATGAATCCCGTACGAAGTCTCGCTCGTCCGCCAATGGCGGACGAGTCCGGAGGACCTCGGCGGGGCTACTTTGTACGGGATGGACACCATCAACGAACCTATTTCACAAAATCCAACGGCGGAATTTACGGAAGAGTCAACGGGCATTTTTAAAGAATTTGCCAAAGCGTTGAAAATAATCGGCATTAGGAATAATACCATCTTATCGGTTTCTCAATCCCGTTTTGCTTTCAAATACGGACTTATTTTCATGCTTCTGCCGAATATTTTGCTTTTCATTCTTATCTTGTTAAGTGGTGTTTATGTCGGTTTCGCCGGTTTGTTGGTTTCTTTGGCGCAGTCATTTTTAATAATCGGTCTGTCTTTTTTGATTTCCAAATTTTTATTCAGGGGGCAGGGGACATTGGGAGGATATTTTCGGCCGGCTTCTTATTCTTTCATTTTTCTTTTTCTTACGCCGTTGATGGTTTTAATTTACGCTCCATTGCCGGCTCTTGCTTCTTTATTAGCGTTTTTTTTGGTTTTTTTTGGATTTTGGAATATTGTTGTTCTTGCCCGATCTCTTAAACATACTCAAGGCATAGGAATGGGAAAGTCCTTGGCAAGCGTTTTGATTGCTTTGTTTGTTCTCTCATTGGGATTATCGGCGCCAGTTGCGTCACAGCTCCAGCGGGGCGAGCCCGCTTCGCCAAATAATGAATCAAATGAGATACCAGGCGATTTGCCAATTTCCGAAGAACAATCTCAACAATTTGATAATGGATTTCCGAATCAAGTTATTTCTCAAACACCCGCGCCTCGGCAATCCGTAGCGCCTTCATCCGGAGAGACAACATGGGACGATGTTAATAGAGAAACAGTTATGGGCGGAATGTCCACACATGTTATGAATCAAATTTCCAACGGGATTTGGTCGGGGAATTATTACAATCCGGCGGTTCCTTAGGCAAGAATAATCTTAATTTTATTATTTTAAGATTACAAAGGGAACCATTGCAATTACAATGGTTCCCTTTGTAATTTAGCGGATTTTTGAATGTTGATCCCTCACCTTTCAGGCACATTACCACAAGGGGTTGACACTCGGTTGCAAAGGATGTAGCTTTGCCTTAATTTCGTTCATTTAAAAATAGGGGAAGAGGAAGAAAATGAGAAAAATAAGGGCGATTGTTGTTGCGTTGGTATTGCTGTCGGCATCGTCGGCGTCCTCGTTTATTTCGGCGCAATCGGAAAAATTCGGAAAAAATAATGTTATTTGGCGGGATGGAGAACCGAATTTTTATCAGTCCGAACATTTTGATGTTTGGACTTGGATGGATTTGAAAGATCCGAAACAAGCCGAGCATTTTCGCAAGTTTATGGAAAATATCGAAAACGCCTGTTCTTTTTTGGGCAGTAAAAAAATGTATGATCATATTTTGAGCAAACGACTGCCGATTATCGTATTTAATACCCATAGTGAATGGGCTTCAAGCGCGCTTGGCGGGAGTTTTTTGCCGGAAGGCCTCGGGGCTTATGTTGAGTCCAACAGAAACAGAATGGTTACCAAAGAGGATTTTCTGCCTCAACTTAAAAGAGCGGTGACTGTTCATGAAATGGCCCACGAATTTCAGATGGACTTGCAAAGAACCAATATTCTGAAAAAAGATTCAAAAAAGAATGAACTGTCGTTGGGATTTTATGAAGGCGGAGCGGAATTTATGGCGGGACAGTATGAACCGCACACGAGAGACGACATAAGAAGATTGAGTCAGCGGATGGTTGCCGCCAATCCAAAATCTTTGCCGACCTGGGATCATTTAAAAAATGATCCGAGGGTAAATCCGTATTCCATGTGGGAAATGGTTTTTGAGATGCTGGAGGCGGAATTTTCTTGCGGAGTAGATTTTCAGGTTCAAGGTTTTAAGAGAAGAGATATAAGTTTGGGCGAACTTATCTATCAATTAACCAAAGGCAAGCTCGGCAACCCGGATAAAAATCCCCAGAAATTTGATGAATTTAATCGGGACTATTGGGGCGGTATTTTTGAATCAGACAGAATAAAAAGATCCAAGCCATATCAGGAAAACGCCAATGTCAAAGGCAGAAATATAACCCCGTATCTGCATCCTTATCCCGGCATTTCTCCCATGCTTTCTCCGGACGGCAAGCAAATCGCTTATTTTACGATTGCCGAGAACGGGTTTTCAACCGTAATTGTGAAATATCCGATACCGGCTGAAGAAGTTTTTATTGAAATAAAAAAACCGGACGATGAATCCGATAAAAAATCCAACGAAAAGAAAAACAAGCAAATTGTAAACTTGACTCCTCAATTTCCTCCG